>CAZNWY010000072.1:0-2131 GCA_964577105.1 uncultured Flavobacterium sp. | reverse complement strand
CCATTCGAAATCACAATACCAATCGCAAAAAAAAATATTTGACAAACCTTTTCAAATTGCCAAAATTACTCAATCGGATAATCAGGTGCTGCGGTATGTTGGTGAATTTGACGTCGCTAAAAAGCAATTGGAAGTGAAATTGATTTCGGTGCCCAAAAGTTCGCCGTTGGGACAACTGAAAGGTGCCGATAATTTAATTGAAATTTACACCCAATCGTATGGTGAAATTCCGATTGTGATTCAGGGTGCAGGTGCTGGAAAAGCCGTTACGGCAAGAGGCGTTTTGACCGATATTTTGAAATTAGCTGAAAAAATAAAAATAAAAGAAGCTATTTGGTTGTAAAGAAAAGGAGTGATTTCGGTCACTCTTTTTTTAAGATAAAATATTGTTTGGATTGGTGATTTTACAAAAGACAAAACCCAACTAGCCCTGATAGGAGCAAGCTACCTTGTAGCGCGAATAGCAGGAATTGCCATTATAAAAATGCGCAAACCCTTCGCTGCTAAAAAATCTAATATTGAATGTCTCATATCTAATATCAAAACTGTATATTTGCGTTTATTTTAATTGAAGAATGGATAAAAAGACCGAAGAATTTTACATTCGCCTTAAAGAAGAATTGAGCAATACTTCAACTTGGCCATCAGAATACCTATATAAATTTATTGTTCCTACCGATGCTAAAAAAATTGAAGAAGTAGAAAATGCTTTTGACAATATGGGTGCGGTAATCAATACGCAACAATCTAAAGCTGGAAAATACACTGCAGTATCTGTAAATGTTACGATGGATTCGCCAGATGATGTGGTTGAAAAGTACATAGAAGTTTCTACAATAGAAGGAATAATTTCACTTTAACATGGTGCCAAAATATATCAAAGAGAATGCGAATGAGGTGGTGTATAATCTTGAATACAATGCCGAGCGTCCGCATTTAATCATACCAGAATATGGTCGTCATTTGCAAAAGCTGATCAATTTAGCAGTGGCTATTCCAGATAGAGAAGAACGCAACAAAGCGGCGAAATACATTATTCAGGTAATGGGAAGTTTGAATCCGCACTTGCGTGATGTGCCCGATTTTCAACATAAATTATGGGATCAGATTTTTATCATGTCCGATTTTAAATTGGATGTTGATTCGCCATATCCTATTCCGACTCGTGAAGTAATTAACTTGAAGCCTGAGCGATTGGCTTATCCGCAGAAAAATCCGAAGTACCGTTTTTATGGCAACAACATCAAATATATGATAGAAGTTGCCAACAAATGGGAAGAAGGTGAAATGAAAAGTGCCTTGGTGAAAGTAATTGCCAATCACATGAAAAAGTCGTATTTGAGTTGGAATAAGGATACTGTAACCGATGCGGTTATTTTTGAACATTTGTTTGAGTTGTCTGATGGAAGAATCAATTTGACTGGAAGTGAAGAAGAATTGTCTACCACAAATGATTTGATTAGAACCAATAAAAAAGTATCTAATAAATCGCAAATACAACAAAAGAATATGAAAATTCAAGGTTTTAAAAAACCACAAAATGGAAAGAAACCTTTTATAAAAAACAATAACAATAACAATCCAAAATAAATATAGGTTTTAAGGTTCTAAGGTACTAAGTAAACAAGCTTAGAACCTTAGAACCTTAGAATCTCAGAACCTTAAAAAACTATATGGGAACTTTTAAAATTGAAGGAGGCATTCGACTGAAAGGCGATGTTACACCACAAGGAGCCAAAAATGAAGCATTACAAGTGTTGTGTCCAGCTTTGTTAACATCAGAAAAAGTGAGAGTGACAAACATTCCTGACATTATTGATGTTAATAAACTGATTACATTGCTAGGAAATTTAGGCGTTAAAATTCAAAAAAACGGCCCAGGTGATTATACTTTTCAAGCAGACGAAGTCAATATTGATTACCTAAAAACAGAAGCATTCAAGAAAGAAGGCGGTAGTTTGAGAGGTTCTATCATGATTGTTGGTCCGTTATTAGCGCGTTTTGGTTGTGGGTATATTCCAAAACCTGGAGGTGATAAAATTGGAAGAAGACGTTTGGATACCCATTTTGAAGGCTTTATCAATTTAGGAGCTAAATTTAGATATGAAAAAGAAGACCATTTTTATGGTGT
>CAZNWY010000071.1:0-2179 GCA_964577105.1 uncultured Flavobacterium sp. | reverse complement strand
GCCAACCGCGCCTCTTCGAGGAACCGGCCCCTAAACCCGTGCAACTCTCCATTCTAGACGGTGCAGCATGACCCTGCATCTTCGTCCGCATCCCATGGCTCATCGATCCGCTCTCAAGCCTCTCCGTGACAAAACCAACGCAGAATTGAGAGCCGCTGTAGAAGGCGAGGGGGAAGATAAATCCCGACGACGGCGGATCAAACGTCGGAAAGGCTATTGGATATCTTACTCACACTCTTAGGCGGCCATGAAATTTTCCCTCGATGTTCCAGTTGAAAAACGAGCGATCCGATGCAATCGGGTCAGTTACGAACTCCCATACATGCCACCCTCGACCAATAACTTATACGCGAATGTGCAGGGCAGGGGCCGCGTTAAGACTACCAAATATCGCGACTGGCTCATGGCCGCTGGCCTTATGCTGAAGCGCCAAGGCATTCAACGCATGACGGGCAGGGTGGATATCGTCATCAGCCTAGAGGATCGCCACCCGACGCGTGACGCATCCAATACCGTCAAGCCTTGCGAAGATTTGCTCGTGCAAATGGGCGTTCTTCAAGATGACCGGGCGAAGTTCGTCAGATCCATACAAGCCGTCTGGGCGCCCATATCCGGCATCCGCATAGACATCACCTCATGCGCTTTCGAGGTGGCGGCATGACGGCCAAATACGATGACATCCGCTACCTGGTCCTGAAGCGCATCCTGTCGCTTCCTGAGCCCCTAACTTTCTTCGATCTTGGCTACCTATGCGGGCCAAACACGATCCGCACAATGGCCGCTAATGGACTGATCGACGTTAAGATAACCATCAAGCCAAAAGGAGTGGAGGCTTACGAGAAAGGCCTGCTTATCCGTAAGAAGCGTGAGATGAAGAAGCGCAAATCGCGGGTTCTTGCGCCTGTGTGCGAGTCCGGTTCTCACTTGGTAGCAGGTGAAAATGGTGTAGATGGAATGTCGCCAACAAAGATGGAGGCGGCATAGATGGAATGGGTTCGGCTTTATCACGATATGCCGACAGACCCGAAGTGGCGCGTCATAGCAAAAAAGGCTGGGCAGCGCATTGGCGACGTCATCGCCGTTTACACTTTCATGCTCACGAATGCGTCAGGTAACACGACGAAACGCGGTGTAACGCACAATCTCGTTACAGAAGACATTGCTGCTGCGATTGATCTGGGAGAGGCCGATGTAGGCGCGATCCTGGGTGCAATGGAGGGCAAGGTAGTCCTGAACGGAGAGTTGCTCGGTTGGGAAAAACGCAATCCAAAACGGGAGGATAGCTCAACAGACCGCGTTAGGAAACACAGAGAAACGCAACGTAACGCAGAGAAACGCCCAGATAAGAGTAGAACAGAAGAAGATACAGATAAGAAAGAAAGTAGTTTTGCTGCTTCGCAGCCGACCCCCAAGGCTGCTCGCAAAATTTCAACTAGCATCCCAGAGAACTTTCCCTCGACCGAGCAGTTGGACGAGGCTTGCGCCTACTGGGACGAGCGGGACAGGCAAGACCTTTCCGTGACCGTTCGGGACGAGGCGGGGAAGTTTCGAGATCACCACACATCGCACGGCAGCCGCATGAGCGATTGGGCTGCTGCGTGGCGCACATGGTTCAAAAACGCTCTCAAATTCAACAGGAAATCTGGAAATGGGAAATCTGACTCCAAGCGGTCCTCAACCGATAAACATTTGGATGGAATCGCTTCGCTCATCGCTGAGCGCCGGCAAATCGCAAGCTCAGGTCACGGCTGAGCAGCAGAAGGACGAGGCCATTCTGATCCAGCTCGCCAAGCTGGCGCTGATGTACTGGCGCCCAGACTTCACGCCGGGTCAAGCCAAGCAGCTTTACGAGATGTACTTGGACGATCTGCGCGTTTATTCGTTCTACGACATCACAAAAGCCTGTGCGAAATTCCGGCAGAATGCGGACAACAAATTCTTCCCGACATCCGGCCAATTGCGCGGGCTGATCGAGGAAATTCCAAGCTGGGATGTCATCTCCAAGAACAACTATCTCGCTCAGCGAAAGTCTGCGGCTCGCGATGAGATGGCTGGCATGGTCGAGCGTATTGAGGTCGCATCCGGCGGCAAACAAATCACACACGAGGCGGCTGAGTGACCGTCACCCATCCCCACCTCCTAGAGAAAGCTATACGCAATGTTATGCCCTTATGGGTCA
>CAZNWY010000070.1:0-5579 GCA_964577105.1 uncultured Flavobacterium sp. | reverse complement strand
CGTCAATCATCAAGAAGAAAAATGGAGTTTAGGTGGTTATTTGTATTCTGAAAGTGACGTCAAAAACCAACCGTTGCAACAAAATTTATCGAGCGATCAAGTAGCTATTCTTCAAAATGCTGGCGATAATACCACTTTAATGAATGCGCCTTCTGCTTATGTGGATTCGTATTCAGAAAATAAAATTTTGTACAAAAAAGTCATCATTAGTGGTGTTGAAGTTTTTCAATATTCGAATGTTTCAACCGATGTATTGTACAACGTCAAATTCACTTTAGTCGGTGCTAATCTTGGAAATTATATCCTTATCAGCAACTCTGCTGTTGGCAAAATTTATGAATATGTAGCGCCAATTGGAGGCGTTCCACAAGGAAATTACGAACCGATTACTCGACTTATACCACCCACAAAAATTCAAATTGCGACGGTTTTGGGAAAATTCAATCCTAATGAAAAAACTTCTGTTGATTTTGAATTGGGCATCAGCAACAACGATTTGAATCTATATTCTAAAATTGATGATAGTAACAATAAAGGAATTGCGACAAAATTCAATGCCAAGCAACGCCTTTTTACTGGGAAAATTAATCTTGATGCCTTTGCCAATTACCAATTGATTCAGAATAATTTCAAAACCATCGAGCGATTATTTACCATTGAATTCAACCGCGATTGGAATTTAACCAATATTTCAGGAACGCAAAGCTTGCTAACATCAGGATTGAATTTTGATTTTAAAGAAAAAGGAACCGCCAAATACCAGTTGGAAAAACTCGATTTTTCTAATACTTTTTCGGGAACACGTCACATTGTACAAGGAAATTTTAAAACCAAAAGTCTCACTTTACAACAAAATAGTAGTTATCTTAAAAGCTCGGGAAGCCTTTCAAATACTGCTTTTTTACGAAATCAAACACGAGGAAAATTACATTTTAAGAAAAATTGGATTGGCTCGAGTTTTCGCCTTGAAGACAATCAAGAAAAGTTAGTTGCTACCAATCAATTTAGCACATTGAGTCAGCGTTTTAGTGAAATAGGCGCTTTTGTGGGTCGTGGTGACAGTACGCGAGTGTATGCCGAAATGGGCTACTTGCACCGCAATAACGACAGTGTGCAATCGGGATTTTTGAAACGAGTGAACACTTCCAATTCCTATTATTTAAAATCAAGATTGATTCAAACTCAAAAAACCAATTTATCGCTTTTTGTGAATTACCGTCGTTTGACCTTTACGGATGCCCTAAAACCGACTGAACCATCGTTGAATTCGCGTCTCTTATATAACGACAATTTTTGGGGACAAATGGTTCAAACGAATACGGCTTATGAAACGGCTTCAGGAACCATTGCCCAGCAGGAATTTACCTATTTACAAGTCAATCCTGGTCAAGGTGTTTATATGTGGAACGATTATAATAACGATGGAATTCAGCAGTTGCAAGAATTTGAAGTGGCGCCATTTCCCGATTTAGCAAAATATGTTCGAGTGTTTCTTCCGAATCAAATATTTGTAAAAACGCACCAAAACAAGTTTTCGCAATCGGTGACTTTAAATCCTTCCAAATGGAACAACGAAAAAGGATTTAAAAAGCTACTTTCCTATTTTTACAACCAAACTGCATTTTCGTTAGATCGAAAAATCGAACGCAATTCAGACAATTTCAATTTGAATCCGTTTTCAACCAGCACCGATAATTTATTGGGATTGAACACCAGCTTCAGAAACAGTTTGTTTTACAATCGTGGCAAACAAAAACATTCGGTTACCTACACCTATTTAGAAAGTCACGTAAAAAGTTTGCTTTCTATTGGATCGCAAGAAAACAATTCGAGTTCCAATCAATTGCAATATGCGCATTTGCTTCAAAAAAGTTGGTTGTTCAATTTTGATACGTCAACTACAAAATCGAGTAGTATTTCAGACAATTATGCGTCGCGAAATTTTGAATTGAACAGTTATGCTTTGGCTCCGAAAGTGTCATATTTGTTTTCTAACAATAAAAGTTTGTCGTTATTTTTTGAATACAAAAACAAGCAAAACACGATAAATGACGAAGAACAATTGAAACAGCAACGCATTGGATTGGCTTTTAATTACTCAAGTGATCGAAAAATTACCATTAATGGTGAGTTCTCCTTATATAACAATTACTTTGTGGGAAATCAGGTTTCTCCTGTTGCCTTTCAAATGTTAGAAGGTTTGCAAGCAGGCAAAAACAGCACGTGGCGTTTGTTATTACAAAAAAATCTGACGCAATATTTAGACATTAACATCAATTATCAAGGACGAAAATCTGATACTTCCAATACAATCCATACCGGAAATGTGCAGTTGCGAGCTTTTTTCTAATGTCATAATCATTCTACATGCAACTTCTTGATGTGGAATGGTTCTTGTAAAAAATAATTTAGTAACTTTAAACTTTAATTTTAATCAAAACATTATGAAAAAACTATTTTTATTGTGTTTAGTTTTCGTATTCTCAAACACTTTTTACGGACAAGACACCAAAGAGAAAAAAGCTAAATCAAAAACTGAAAAAGTTGTAAAAGAAAAAAAAGAAAAAGCAGACAAAGCAAAAGACGACGCTAAAAAAGCGAAGAAAGATGCCGAAAAAGAGGCTAAATCGAAAGAGAAAAAAGCTAAAAAAGAAGTAGAAGAAAAAACCACTAAACTAAAAAAAGACGGAACTCCAGACAAACGCTTTAAAGACAACACTCCTAAAGCATCAGAAACTGGAAAAGCTAAATCTTCTGAAGGAAAAGCCAAAGCAGAAGCAAACAAAACAGCTGCCAAAGTGAAAAAAACAGCTGCTGAAGAAAAAGAAGACATGAAAGAAACGGCAGCTTCTAAAGCGGCTGAGAAAAAAGTTGCCGATAAAGTAACTGGAACTTATAAAGGTAAAAAAGTGTTCACTGGACCAAGAGGTGGCAGATATTACATCAACAAAAACGGAAATAAAACATATATTTCTGACGATAAATAGTAATCAGCACTTTTGAATAAAAGTTAAAAGCGTAATATGAAAAATATTGCGCTTTTTTGTTGCTCTTTTGCTTTTTTAAAACCTTCCGAAAACATTACGAAAATAAAATTACAAAAAGCTTAAATCCCTTATTTTAAGGGATTTTTTTATTTTTTAAAGTTTATAATTAACTGTTAAACAATAGTTTATAAAAAATATTGAAAGTAGCTTATTTCCTATACATTGTTAAAAACTAAAGCCGATTGTGAATAAGTTTGACTTTCTACTTTGCTTAAAATTGACAATCTTTGTAACAGTTGAAATAAGTTAAAAAAACCTTAAAAAAACATCATAATTATGTCTTTCATAGAACCAATTCTAAAAGAAAACAAAGATCGCTTCGTCATATTCCCGATTAAGCATCAAGACATTTGGGAATGGTATAAAAAACAGGAAGCCTGTATTTGGACGGCTGAAGAAATTGATTTGCATACCGATTTAAATGATTGGAACAACAAATTGAATGAAGATGAAAAATATTTCATCAAACACATTTTGGCGTTTTTTGCTGCTTCCGATGGAATTGTAAACGAAAATCTTGCAGAGAATTTTGTGAGTGAAGTACAATATCCTGAAGCTAAGTTTTTCTATGGATTTCAATTGATGATGGAAAATATTCACAGTGAAACCTATTCTCTTCTTATCGATACTTACGTTAAAGACGAAGCCGAAAAGAATGAATTATTTCATGCCATCGAGGTTTTTCCAGCTATTAAAGAAAAAGCAGAATGGGCTTTAAAATGGATTGAATCACCAAGTTTTGCAGAACGATTGATTGCTTTTGCAGCGGTGGAAGGTATCTTTTTCTCTGGATCATTTTGTTCTATTTATTGGTTGAAAAAACGTGGTTTAATGCCAGGCTTGACTTTTTCTAACGAATTAATTTCTCGTGACGAAGGAATGCATTGTGATTTTGCAGTGCACTTACACCGAAACCACATTGTCAATAAAGTACCAAAAGAGCGAATTACCGAAATTTTAACCAATGCTTTAGACATCGAAAGAAAATTCATCACCGAATCGCTACCTGTAAGTTTGATTGGTATGAACGCTACTTTGATGACACAATATCTAGAATTTGTTACCGACAGATTATTGGTAGAATTGGGTTGCGATAGAGTGTACAATTCATCCAATCCGTTCGATTTTATGGACATGATTTCGCTTCAAGGTAAAACCAATTTCTTTGAAAAACGTGTGGGCGAATACCAAAAAGCAGGGGTTATGAACAATGATTCTAATGCTAGTAAAATTAGTTTCGACGCCGATTTTTAAAATTTTCAAAATCAATTTTTGTTATTTTTTTTTAAATAACACTATTCACAATATACCAAATGCAAACAAGTTGGGAAACTTGCATTTGGCTCATTTCAAACAAAACAATAACCCGAATTAGAGAAGGGATTTTCTAATTCAAAAAACAAATCAAATTATGTACGTAGTAAAAAGAGATGGCCACAAAGAGCCAGTAATGTTCGACAAGATCACCGACAGAATTAAGAAATTATGTTACGGATTGAATGACATGGTAGACGCTGTAAAAGTTGCTATGCGTGTTATTGAAGGACTTTACGATGGGGTAACCACATCAGAGTTAGACAATCTAGCCGCAGAAACTGCCGCTTCTATGACCGTGACTCATCCCGATTATGCCCAATTAGCCGCTCGAATTGCTATTTCCAACCTACATAAAAATACCAAAAAGTCGTTTTCAGAAACGATGCACGATATGTTCCATTATGTAAACCCAAGAACCAATCAAGAAGCTCCTTTGCTTTCGGAAGAGGTTTACAAAACCATCATGGAGAATGCAGAATTTTTAGATTCTCACGTAATATATAACCGCGATTTCAACTACGATTATTTTGGCTTCAAAACGTTGGAGCGTTCGTATTTGTTAAAAATCAATGGTAAAATCGTAGAACGCCCACAACACATGTTAATGCGTGTGGCTGTTGGAATTCACCTAAACGATTTGGACGCTGTAATTGAAACATACGAATTGATGTCGAAGAAATTCTTCACACACGCTACTCCAACCCTTTTCAATGCTGGAACTCCAAAACCACAAATGTCATCGTGTTTCTTGTTGACCATGAAAGACGACAGCATCGACGGAATTTATGATACTTTAAAACAAACAGCAAAAATTTCACAATCAGCTGGTGGAATTGGATTATCTATCCACAATGTTCGTGCTACTGGTTCTTATATTCGTGGTACTAACGGAACCTCTAACGGAATTGTTCCGATGTTGAGAGTATTCAACGACACAGCTCGTTACGTAGATCAAGGTGGAGGAAAACGTAAAGGAAGTTTTGCTATCTACTTAGAAACTTGGCATGCTGATATTTTCGAATTTTTAGATTTGAAAAAGAATACAGGTAAAGAAGAAATGCGTGCTAGAGATTTGTTCTTTGCTATGTGGACTTCCGATTTATTCATGAAACGTGTAGAAGAAGACAGTCATTGGACATTAATGTGTCCGAATGAATGTCCTGATTTATGTGACGTATATGGTGAAGAATTCGAAGCTTTATATACTTCTTATGA
>CAZNWY010000069.1:0-6044 GCA_964577105.1 uncultured Flavobacterium sp. | reverse complement strand
GCGGCCTCCTGCTCCCAAAGCAGGCGCGATAACCGGGCTACGCTACACCCCGAAAAAAAGCGGAGAGACAGGGACTCGAACCCTGGCGACGGTTACCCGTCGACAGATTAGCAATCTGCTCCGTTACCACTCCGGCACCTCTCCTAATTCTTTTTTGTATAAGAACATTCGCTTTAAGCGGTTGCAAATGTAACGCAACATTCTAATATTTACAACATTTTAAACTCTTTTTTTTGATATAAATTCGATATTTTAATGAATTACTTAAGAATCAAATATATAGAAATCAATATTTACTACATATTAATTTATTACGGAATATCTTGAATTGAAAAAATGTATTTTACCTAAAAAAATAGTAGATTTGCATAACAAACTAACTAACAATACCCGCAACATCGGGACAATACAAAATATCATGAATAAAAAGATAGTAATCGTTTCAGCTGTTAGAACTCCAATTGGAAGTTTTATGGGCTCATTGTCTACTGTTCCTGCTCCACATTTGGGCGCAGCAGCAATAAAAGGTGCTTTAAACAAAATTAACTTAGACCCAAATCTTGTTGATGAAGTTTTCATGGGTAATGTTGTACAAGCTGGCGTAGGACAAGCTCCTGCTAGACAAGCAGCCTTATACGCTGGACTATCCAATGAAGTAGCCTGTACAACCGTTAACAAAGTATGTGCTTCTGGAATGAAAGCGATCATGTTTGGTGCACAAGCTATTATGGCTGGAGATGCAGAAATAGTTGTGGCTGGTGGAATGGAAAACATGAGCTTGATTCCGCATTATGTTCACATGAGAAATGGTGTGAAATTCGGACCGACATCAATGTTAGATGGAATGCAAAAAGACGGACTTGTAGATGCCTATGACAACAACGCAATGGGTGTAGCTGCCGATTTATGTGCTTCGGAATATAAAATTACACGTGAAGAACAAGATGCTTTCGCTATTCAATCGTATGAGCGTTCTGCAAAAGCATGGGAAGCTGGCAAATTTGATTCAGAAATTGTACCTGTAGCAGTTCCTCAAAGAAAAGGTGATCCAATAATGGTTACCAAAGATGAAGAATACACTAACGTGAGATTGGATAAGATTCCAACATTAAATGCTGTTTTCACTAAAGACGGAACAGTAACTGCTGCTAATGCTTCGACTATAAACGATGGTGCTGCGGCGGTAATTTTAATGAGCGAGGAAAAAGCAAATGCAATGGGATTAAAACCATTAGCTTATATAAAATCGTACGCCGATGCTGCACAAGAGCCTAAATGGTTTACTACAGCTCCAGCAAAAGCATTACCAAAAGCATTGAACAAAGCAGGATTATCATTAACGGATGTTGATTTTTTCGAATTTAATGAAGCATTTTCAGTAGTTGGTTTGGCCAATGCTAAAATATTAGGTCTTTCAAATAATAAAGTAAATGTTAATGGTGGAGCGGTTTCATTAGGACATCCACTAGGTTGTTCTGGAGCCAGAATTGTGGTGACTTTGATTAACGTATTACAACAAAACAATGCCAAAATTGGAGCTGCAGCCATTTGTAATGGTGGCGGCGGAGCTTCTGCCATTGTAATCGAGAAAGCATAATTAAAAGTTTAATATCCGAAAGTCCGTATTTTGAATGTTTGCCATTTGTAATTTATCTATAATCCCATTAAGGCTGGAGCCAAGTGATAGAAGCGAAATTGTTTCTCAAGTCCTTTTTGGCGAACATTTTGAAATTATAGAACAAGATAAGCAATGGTCTAAAATCAAGCTTCATTTTGATGGATATGAAGGATGGGTTGACAGCAAACAATATCAGGTTATTTCTAAAGAAAACTTCAACACACTCTGTAACGAAGCTATCATTCTTAATTCTGATTTAGTAGAATATGTTTCAGCACCCAATAACATTTTAATTCCAATTACATTAGGAGCTTCTTTATCGTTCTTAAACCATAGTGATATTAACCATGAAAATTATGAATTCGAAGGTTTAAAAATCAGCGGAATAAAACCTAAAAGCAATCTAATTGATACGGCTTTTATGTATTTGAACGCTCCATATCTTTGGGGTGGAAAAACACCATTTGGAATTGATTGTTCGGGTTTTACGCAAATGGTTTATAAACTGAATGGTTACAAATTACTCCGAGATGCTTCAGAGCAAGCTACACAAGGCGAAGTATTGAGTTTTATTGAAGAAAGTGAACCTGGTGATTTGGCTTTTTTTGACAATGAAGAAGGTAAAATCATCCATGTTGGAATCATGTTAGAAAACAACTATATCATTCATGCTAGTGGCAAAGTTAGAATTGATCGATTGGATCATTTAGGAATATACAATGCCGATTTGAATAGGCACACCCACCGATTACGAGTGATAAAGAAAATTATTTAAATAAAAAAACGTTCCGAAATATCGGAACGTTTTTTTTTTAACGTAGACTTTTACAATTATTCAGCTTTCAAAGCTTTTAACTTATCTGTTAATTCTAAATAACTATAAACCGATCTTAAATTAGATTTAACTACATCGTTTTTAGGATCCAATTCGTGCGCTTTTTCTAATAAAGGCATCGCTTTGTTGAACAATTTTTGTCTATCCGTTTTCAATTCGTCATATCGTTTTTGATCTTTTACAGAAGTGCCTAACTTATTCATTTCTTCTACAATTTTAGCATCTGGTTTTAGAAGCAAATCGGCTAAATTTAAATAAGCATCAACATAAGTAGGTTTCAATTCGATGGCTTTTCTATAATATTTTTCACCATCTTCAAATTGATTTGACGCTACACTAACAACACCTAAATTGAAATACAAAGTTTCATCATTTGGAGCTATTGATATGGCTTCATTAATCGTTTTCTTATAATTATCCATATCCTTTAATTTATAATAAATATCAGCTTGAGAAGTAATCAAACCAACATCGCTTGGATTTTCTTTTCTAGCATCAATGATTGCGCTTTTAGCTTCTTCTGTTTTACCTTGTTCAATTAAAATAAGTGCAATATTTTTTACTATCTCACCTTTTCTAGAAGGCGTTTTTTCATCACGTGGTGCAATATGCGTACCTAAACTAACCAAATTATCTCTAGTTTCTTTAGAAGTATAATTCTCTTCAACTCCAGTAGCTTTGTTTTTTGCGTAATACAACATGCCTTCACCTGTGTAATTGGCCGCTTTAAGTTCTTTGTAATAAACCAATGCTTTGTCATAATCCATGCCTTCAACCGCATAATTCGCAGCATAATACAACGTTTCCAAATCTTTCTTATTCAACTGATAAATCGCATACAAAACATCTGCAGATTCTTTATATTTCTTTTGATTACCAAGAGCAACCGCATAGTTCAACATATCTGGTTTAAAAGACGTAATAGTTTCGTTTATATCATCTGTATAAACCTTTTTGTTGCCTGGTTTTTTCTCATAATCTAGCGTTGCATTCAAACAAGCGGCCAAATCTGAGATAGATTTCGGACTAACTAATTTTGCCATAGCCATTTGAATTTGTAATGGAGTCATGGTTTTATCAATTGCTAATGATTCTAAAACTGGAATCATACATTTGTAAAAATTAGCATAAATTTTATCTCCTTCTTCAGTTGCTAAAGGAATTACTTTTGCTACTAACGCTTTATATTCTGTTAAGTCTTCTCCTTTTATTTCCTCTTTTCCGTATAACTTTTTTAATGCTTTTAATTCATCTTTCTGAGCGAAAGAACCAACAGAAACTAATAACGTTCCAGCAATTATTAAGTGTTTAATTTTCATGATTATTAATTTAATTATTTGTTATGTAATAGCAAAAGCCATGTTATCTAAATCAATTATTAGGTTACATGGCTTTTACATTTATTTAATTTTAAAATTTATTCTTCAGATTCATTGGTTTCTTCTGCAGAATCGTCATCATTATCTACCACATCGTCGTCATCAGAATCATCCTCTAAAATGGCATTTGGATCTACTTCCAATTCTTCTCCATCAACAGCTATTGCTTCTTCCTCTTCATCTTTCATTACTTTGGTAACAGCAGCAATGGAATCGTTTCCTTTTAAATTAATCAAACGAACACCCTGAGTAGCACGTCCCATAACGCGTAAGGTTGAAACATCCATTCTAATGGTTAATCCCGATTTGTTGATAATCATTAAATCATCGGCATCGGTAACTCCATTAATAGAAACTAATTTACCTGTTTTTTCTGTAATATTAAGGGTTTTAACTCCTTTACCACCTCTATTTGTAATACGGTAATCATCCAACGAAGAGCGTTTTCCATAACCATTTTCAGAAACTACTAAGATTTCGCTTTCCATATCATTTACAGAAACCATTCCGATAACTTCATCTTGGTCGTTTTGTAATGTAATTCCGCGAACTCCAGAAGCTGTTCTTCCCATTGGACGAGTTTTGCTTTCTTCAAAACGAACCAACTTACCTGATTTAACAGCAATTAAAACTTGACTTTCGCCATTGGTTAATTTTGCTTCTAACAATTCATCATCTTCTTTGATGGTAATGGCGTTGATACCGTTTACTCTTGGACGAGAATATTGTTCTAAAGGCGTTTTCTTAACTTGTCCTTTTTTGGTAGCCATAATTACATAATGACTGTTGATGTATTCTTCATCTTTCAAATCTTGAGTACAAATGAATGCTTTTACTTTATCATCTGGCTCGATGTTGATAAGATTTTGAATGGCTCTACCTTTGCTCGCTTTAGTTCCTTCTGGAATTTCATACACACGCATCCAATAACATTTACCTTTTTGAGTGAAGTACATCAAATATTGGTGGTTGGTAGCTACAAACAAGTGCTCTAAGAAATCTTGATCTCTAGTAGCAGCCGCTTTTTGCCCAACTCCTCCTCTATTCTGTGTTTTGTATTCTGACAAAGAAGTACGTTTAATATAACCAGCATGAGAAATGGTAATCACCACATTTTCATCGGCAATTAAATCTTCAATACTTACATCTCCACCCGAATATTCAATGATAGAACGTCTTTCGTCACCATATTTATCTCTGATTTCGATAAGTTCTTCTTTAATCAATTCCATTCTTAATTCTTTGCTTGCTAATAAGTCTTTCAAGCGTTGAATTAATTTCATGATTTCTTCGTACTCCGCACGCAACTTATCTTGTTCTAGGCCAGTTAATTGACGCAAACGCATCTCAACAATAGCACGAGCTTGAATTTCTGACAAGTTAAAACGTTCAATCAATTTAGTTCTAGCTTCGTCACCGTCTTTAGAAGCACGAATTAATGCAATTACTTCATCAATATTATCTGAAGCAATGATTAAACCTTCTAAAATATGAGCTCTTTCTTCTGCCTTGCGCAACTCAAATTGAGTTCTTCTAACAACCACATCATGACGGTGTTCCACAAAATAATGAATCAATTCTTTAAGATTCAACATCTGCGGTCTTCCGTTAACCAATGCAATATTGTTTACACTGAAAGAAGATTGCAATTGCGTATATTTATACAAGGTATTCAACACTACATTCGGAACAGCATCACGTTTCAATTCATAAACGATACGCATTCCGCTTCGATCCGATTCGTCACGAATGTTTGAAATACCCTCAATTCTCTTTTCATTAATTAAATCGGCAGTTTTCTTGATCATTTCTGCCTTATTGACTTGGTATGGAATTTCGGTTACAATAATCGCTTCTTTTCCGTTTACTTCTTCAAAACCAACTTTAGCGCGAATTACAATTCTTCCACGACCTGTTTTAAATGCCTCACGAACACCTTCGTAACCATAAATTACACCACCTGTAGGGAAATCAGGTGCTTTAACATGGTTCATCAACTCGTCGATTTCGATTTCTTCGTTGTCAATGTAAGCCAAAGTTCCGTCAATAACCTCAGTCAAATTGTGAGGCGCCATGTTGGTAGCCATACCTACAGCAATACCCGAAGCTCCATTAATTAACAAATTAGGAACTCTCGTTGGCATCACTTTTGGCTCATACAAAGTATCGTCAAAGTTCAATTGAAAATCAACCGTTTCTTTATCGATATCTG
>CAZNWY010000068.1:0-6529 GCA_964577105.1 uncultured Flavobacterium sp. | reverse complement strand
CAACTTCTTTGACTTTTGATTTATAATTAGCAAATGGGTTCTTTTCTAACCAGTGATTGACCAAACAAAGCTTGATGATATTATTGAAGTTTTTTAGGTATTTAACAGCTGTGTTGTTTGCACAATTTCTAACGCTACGTAACCAAAATTCGTAATCGGTTATAAAGGCATGATCAATCTTTGTAATATCGATATCAGAAATGTTGTATTTCCATTTCATGAATTCAATAGTATGCTTGAGTGAAGTAGTGTAGCGTTCTAATGTTCCAGGAGCGTATTCTTTTCCAACCAATTCTTTTATTTTGTTGTTGTGGTCTTGGAAGATGGGAACGAGCATACGCTTGGTTTCTGATAGACCAAACAATTCATTCTTTAAATTTTCAGAAGTAACGCTAATATCTTTCTTGAAAAGTTTCTTCTCTGCTTCTAAAACTTGATTTTTTAGATAATCCAGATGACTATTGATTGTTCTAGCTTCTTCTGAAGTGCCTTTAACTTTGCTGCCTTCTGAGGACCATTTATCGGGATTGATGTATTTGTTGGTACTAAACTCAAATCTTTTAGCATTAACTGTAACTCTGGTGTAGATTGGACAAACTCCTAAATTGTTGGCTTTTGCTCTCTTGATGTAGAAGAGAATTGATACTGATGTGTTCATTGTTGGTGACCTTAAAGTTAGTATTAAATTTATTCGATTTAATAACTACACACAAGATGTACATTTTTTGAATATGTTGTTGAACACCTTGTAGTAGCGGTGCTTTCGTTGCGAGGTGTCACTGAAAATTTAATTTTTTAGTGACACCTTGAAAGACACCTAAACTTTGAGATTTAATGAATAATTTGATATAACCCTAAAAGAAAAAACCCACTAAATTGTTGAATTTAGTGGGTTTTAGTACCGTTTGTATTTCTACTGGCGGAGAAAGAGGGATTCGAACCCCCGGACCTGTTACAGTCAACAGTTTTCAAGACTGCCGCAATCGACCACTCTGCCATTTCTCCAATAAGTCGTGCACTACTGCTGTAATGCGGATGCAAATATAATAACCTTTTTTGGTTTTCCAAATAGAATTTCAACAAAAAAACGATTAATTTTTATTGTAAAAACTAATCGTTTCATTTTCTATACTTTATAAGATTATTTTTTTTCTAATATTTTACATAATCGGTAATTTCTAACCCATATCCAATCATTCCAACCCTTTTTTCTTGGTAGGTATTGGTGATTAATCTAATCTTAGAAATATCAATATCGTGTAAAATTTGTGCGCCAATACCAAAATCTTTGGCATCCATCTTAATTTGTGGTGCGTTTTTAATGCCTTGTTCTTGGAGTGCTTTTAACTCTTTTAAACGGTTTAATAAATCTAACGATTGTACTTCTTGATTGATGAACAATACCGCACCTTTGCCTTCTTGATTGATTAACTGAAACATATTGTCTAGTTTTTTATCGGCATTGTTGGTAAGGGTTCCTAGTATGTCATTATTGATTTGCGTAGAATTGATTCGGGTAAGAATGGATTCGCCTTTGCTCCAATTTCCTTTGGTTAAGGCAATGTGTACTTGCTTGTTGGTTGTTTGTAAATAAGCACGTAACCTGAATTGTCCAAAACGCGTTTCGATTTCAAAATCCTCTTTCTTAACGATTAGACTGTCGTGTTGCATGCGGTAGGCCACTAAATCTTCTATAGAAACCAATTTAAGGTCAAATTTTTTAGCCACTTCTACAAGTTGAGGTAGGCGAGCCATGGTACCATCATCGTTCATGATTTCTACAATCACACCAGCCGATTTAAATCCGGCTAATCGAGCAAAGTCAATGGCGGCTTCGGTATGCCCTGTTCTTCTTAAAACACCACCTTGTTTAGCCACTAATGGAAAAATGTGTCCAGGACGCGCTAAATCGAACGGTTTGGTGTTGTCGTCTACTAATGAAAGAATGGTTTTAGCTCTGTCGGAAGCCGAGATGCCTGTAGTCACTCCGTGTCCTTTTAAATCGATAGAAACCGTAAAAGCCGTTTCCATGTGGTCTGTGTTGTTACTCACCATTGCGTGTAGTCCTAATTCTTTGCAACGACTTTCGGTGAGAGGTGCACAAATCAATCCGCGACCATGAGTAGCCATAAAGTTAATCATTTCCGGAGTAACTTTTTCGGCTGCAGCCAAGAAATCGCCTTCGTTTTCTCGATCTTCATCGTCTACTACAATGATGACTTTACCTTGACGAATATCTTCTATAGCTTCTTCAATGGTGTTGAGTTGTATGTTGTTTGACATTATTAAAAGAGTTAGTAGTTGTTGTTATGGTTTAAGCACCTCTAATTCAGAGAGTGTTTTTTTATTGTATAAATAAATCAGGATATAAAAAGGAAAGGCTACTAATAGTGCAATGAACAATCCGGGCTCTATATTGGTTCTGGTTTGTGAAGCAATAGTAGCAATATTTTTTTGGGCTTTGTAAATGAAATACAAGAATACTATTAAGCTACATCCCGTTAAAATCCACAATAGCGTAGTGGGGTTGTACCATAAAATAACACTTAAAACGGTTGTTATGGCATATACGATCAAAGCTATTTTAATCGTTTGATGGTAGCTCGCAATGGTTTGGGTTGGATAAATTATTGGAGATTCCTCTACAATTTCTACTGTTTCCTGAGCAGGAGCAATTGGGGTTTCTTGATTATTACTTTTAAACGTAAATAGTTTTTTGATAGGATCCAACAATCCGTCAAAACTAATCATGCCACCAATATCATTTATGGCTCTATAAGTAAGTAAAATTGCTAATGGTGTGAGTATGATAGACGACATCCAAACGCCCATAAAAGCTGGCATTTGATTTTCTTGTGCTACTCTTTTTCCGAAGGTATTGATAAAGTGAAAGACAATAAAAATAGCTACGGCAAATACAATAGGCAAACCGAGTCCACCTTTACGGATGATTGAACCTAGTGGCGCACCAATAAAGAACATCAAGATACAAGAAAAAGCAATCATGAATTTGTCGTACAATGCAATCCAATGGCTGTTGATGTTCTTGGCCTTAGATTCCATGTCAAATAAGTTGCTATCAATAGAAAAACCGGTGTTTTCGACGTTGTTTACCGCTACTTTAAAGACTTCTTTTTTCTGAAAGTCATTCAAGTTTTTTAGTAAATCAGTTCCCGTTATTTTTTGTACTGCAATGGCGGTTGGGTTCATGTAAAACGTATTGGCGACACCTGTTCTTAAGTAGATGTTTTCGGCATACGATTTAAGGTCTTTTTTATAATTTCTATTCAATGAGTCTATGGTAAAACGAAGCTCATTGATATTTAACATCGTGTTGGTATTAGAGATATCAACACTATTCATGTTGTCTTGATTCAGTTTTGATAAATCGATGTTGATGACATCTCTTTTAAAAGTTCCTTTTGCAAACGGAATTTTGTTACGTTGTTCATAATTTTTAGGAATGATGTCTTCGTAGTAATTTCCATTAGTCAGAATCAATTTTAAGGTATTGGACGATTCACTACTCACCAATTCGCCTTTTTCGGCTTTAATAACAGTAGTGCTGCCTTCGCCGTTATCTAATTTTCTATGAATGGTAACACCTCTAAGGTAATTGCCTTTGGCACCCGATTTCTTTTCTACTTTGATGGTGTAATTGCCTACTTCGCTAAATTGTCCTTCAGCTATAGCCATGGCAGGCTTTACTTGAGCAATGTTTCTTCTAAAGTTGATGAATTTGTATTCGGCGTAGGGAATCACATTGTTGGCAAAGAAAAAGGATACTATACTAAGCAGTAATATAAATACTGTGATGCTGCGCATGGATCTTTGAAACGAAATTCCCGACGATTTCATAGCGGCAAATTCATAATTCTCTGCCAAACTTCCGAAGGTCATGATGGAAGCCAACAATACCGATAATGGTAATACTAAAGGTACTATTCGTGGCATTGAGAACAACAAGAACTTCACTACTAGAATAAAGTCTAAGTCTTTACCGGCAAGTTCTGAAATGAACAACCAAACGGTTTGAAGTATGAATATAAAAAACAAGATTACAAATACCGTAGTAAATGTAATCAAGAATGTTTTTAATAAATATCTGTCGAGGATTTTCACTTCCGATTAATCTAATTTATTGATGTAGTAGTTAGGGTATTTACTAGCTACAAAGGTAAATTGATTTTTTGATAAAGGTTGATTGGTTTTGAAAGAATTAACAGTCAAAGTGGTTTTTGTACCATTTTTACCAATCTCAATAAGATTGTAAATGATTTTGGTTTGAATATCTATTCCCAATAGTATTTCTTTTCTTTGGTCTTTGGCATTAGTTGGTGTAAGCTTAATGTATTGAATCTTACGACCTTTAATATCTTGCAGAATATCCCAAGTGAATTTGTATCCCGAATTAAAAAAGGTAAGCATTTTAGAAGGTGTAATGGCTTTTTCGTCGCTATCATTTACGCTAGAAACCGTTACTTCTTCGTCTTCTGGAACGATAGTATAGGTTTTTTTACCATCGAATATTTTGGTAACTCCCATAAAATTTAGAACGTATTTGTTGCCTTGAAGCGTTACGTTTCCTTTACTATCTTGATTGATGTTTTCTTTAGAATTGTTTAAAGTGTACTTAAAGTCGATAACAATATTGTTGTAACTTTTAATCTTTGCCGTCACTTCGTCCAACAAAGCTTTGGCTTTTTTGTCTTGCGCATTAGCAGTAAAACCAATACATACTAGTAGGGCAATTGACAGAAATTTGTTCATTGTATTAATTATTTTGTTCATTACTTAAAAATTGATCGAGAGCAACAAGGTCAGGAATATTAACATTTCTGGCTTTGCTGCCTTCAAATGGACCTACAATTCCGGCAGCTTCTAATTGATCAATTAGTCTTCCTGCACGGTTGTAGCCTAGTTTTAGTTTTCTTTGCAATAATGATGCCGAACCTTGTTGTGCGGTTACAATTATTTCTGCGGCTTCTCTAAACATAGCATCTCGCTCCGAAATATCAATATCTAACTTAACATTACTTTCTTCACCCACATATTCTGGAAGTTGATAAGCGGTAGCATAAGCTTTTTGAGATCCAATATAATCCACAATTTTTTCTACTTCGGGAGTGTCTACAAAGGCACATTGAATACGCACTAAATCATTTCCGTTAGAGAAAAGCATGTCTCCACGACCAATAAGCTGATCGGCGCCACCAGTATCTAAAATGGTTCTTGAGTCGATTTTTGAAGTTACTCTAAAGGCAATACGCGCAGGAAAGTTTGCTTTAATCATACCCGTTATAACATTTACAGAAGGTCTTTGCGTAGCAATAATCAAGTGAATACCAATAGCACGTGCTAATTGTGCTAAACGTGCGATAGGAGTTTCTACTTCTTTACCAGCAGTCATGATCAAATCGGCAAACTCGTCTACCACCAAAACGATGTAAGGCAAAAATTGGTGGCCGTGTTCTGGATTTAATTTGCGTGCTTTAAACTTTTCGTTGTATTCTTTAATGTTACGAACCATCGCATCTTTCAATAACGAATAGCGGTTGTCCATTTCGATACAAAGTGAGTTTAAGGTATTGATTACTTTATCGTTGTGGGTGATGATGGCTTCTTCAGAATCTGGAAGTTTAGCCAAATAATGACGTTCAATTTTATTGAATAGGGTTAACTCAACTTTCTTTGGATCGACCAAAACAAACTTTACTTCAGCAGGATGTTTTTTGTACAACAAAGAAGTTAAAACAGCATTCAAACCTACTGATTTTCCTTGTCCAGTAGCACCTGCCATCAACAAGTGTGGCATTTTGGCTAAATCGACTACAAATGTTTCGTTGGAAATGGTTTTTCCTAAGGCAATAGGTAATTCCATTTCGGCTTCTTGAAACTTTGTAGAAGCAATCACTGTTTTCATCGGAACCATAGTTGGGTTCTTGTTTGGAACTTCAATACCGATGGTTCCTTTACCCGGAATAGGAGCGATGATACGAATTCCTAATGCCGAAAGCGATAACGCAATATCGTCTTCTAAACTTTTAATTTTAGAAATACGAATTCCTGCTTCTGGCACAATCTCATAAAGGGTTACCGAAGGTCCAACGGTAGCTTTAATTTGAGCAATATCAATTTTGTAATTGCGAAGTGTTTCTACAATATTATTCTTGTTGTCTTCTAATTCTTGTTGGTTGATGGTAATTCCTACCGAAGTGTATTCTTTTAATAAATCGATAGTAGGAAATTTGTAGTTAGACAGTTCCAATGTTGGATCGAATAAACCAAAGTCAGCCACTAATTTAGCGGCTAAGTTTTCTTCCATTACATCTTCATCAGCTGCTTTTTCTATCACAAAAGCCTCATCATTTGTTTTGATTACTTCTGGTTCAGCTGGTTTGGTTGGAGTTATAATTGGTTGGATTTCTCTAGGTTCGGTCTTTAAAGTTGGCTCCAATTCAATTTCAGAATAACTTGAAATAGTTGGTTTTAGCGCTTCTTTATTAACTTCAAATTGCGATTGCGGTTT
>CAZNWY010000067.1:0-6601 GCA_964577105.1 uncultured Flavobacterium sp. | reverse complement strand
TATTTTTATGAAGACGATGAAATTGTTGTTGTAGCTTCAGAACGACCAGTAATACAAACAGTTTTTAATGTAGGTTTTGATAAAGTGCAAGAATTACAGCCTGGAAATGCTTTGATTATTAAGAAAAATGGTACTGTTACCGAAGAAGAAATTATCGTTCCAACAGTAAAAAAAGCTTGTTCTTTTGAACGTATTTATTTTTCTCGCGGAAGCGATGCCGAAATTTATCAAGAACGAAAAGAATTAGGAAAATTAATTCTTCCAAATGTTCTAGAAGCTATTGAAAACGATACCGATAACACCGTTTTTTCGTATATTCCAAATACAGCTGAAACGTCTTTTTATGGAATGGTTGAAGCAGCAAATGATTTCTTGAATCATAGAAAAAATCAATTCATACTCGATAACAGAAAAACATTAACTAAAGAAAAATTAGAGGAAATACTTTCGGTAAAAATAAGAACTGAGAAAATTGCTATTAAAGATGCTAAACTGAGAACTTTCATTACCGATGATAGCAGTCGTGACGATTTGGTGGCACACGTTTATGATATTACTTATGGAGTTATTAAACCAACCGATAATTTGGTAATCATTGACGATAGTATCGTTCGTGGAACTACTTTGAAGAAAAGTATTTTGAAAATGATGGATCGATTGAATCCCAAGCGAATTGTTGTGGTTTCATCGGCTCCACAAATTCGTTATCCAGATTGTTACGGAATCGACATGGCAAAACTAGAAGGATTAATCGCATTTCAAGCCGCAATTGCTCTATTAAAAGAACGTAATCAATACCACATAGTAGAAGAAGTATACAAAAAATGTAAAACACAAGAACATCTTAAAGATGCCGATGTGGTAAACTATGTTACTGAAATATATTCGTCTTTCACAGACAAAGAAATTTCAGATAAAATAGCACTATTATTAACCTCTGAAGATATTAAAGCAGAAGTTAAAATCATCTTTCAATCGGTAGATAATCTTCATAAGGCGTGTACTAAAAATTTAGGTGATTGGTACTTTACTGGAGATTATCCAACTCCGGGTGGTAACCGAGTTGTGAACCGTGCTTTTATGAATTTTTACGAAGGGAAAGACGCTAGAGCTTATTAAAAACACTCAAAACGTGTAGTTTATCGATTATTATTGTAATTCATCAATATTATTTTGCTATCGATTACATGTACATATATCTTTGGTGAACCATAGCATTAGTAGGTTAAGTTTATGGTAGATTTGGGGCAAAAAAGGTGAAAGAAATTTCACCTTTTTTATTTTTATATTTCATTCACTTTCAAAATGATAAATTCTACTATCATTTGACTATCATTCCAATTTATTTTAATTTATTTAATAACATTACTTCAACATACCTATTATGTTTGTAGTACCATAGAATTTAGTAGGTTAAGTTTATGGTAGATTTGGGGCAAAAAGGCGTTTGCAACTGCAAGCGTCTTTTTAAAATTCACACACAAAAAAACCCGGTTGCACACACAACCGGGTTTTGATTTTTTAAATTAGATTTATTTTGCTGCAGCATATCTTCTTGCAACTTCATCCCAATTGATTACATTAAAGAAAGCTTCAATATAATCTGGACGACGATTTTGATAATGCAAGTAATAAGCATGTTCCCAAACATCCATTCCTAAAATTGGAGTTCCGCCACAACCAACGCCAGGCATTAGTGTGTTGTCTTGGTTTGGAGTTCCACAAACTTCTAATTTTCCGTCTTTTACACATAGCCAAGCCCAGCCCGAACCAAATTGTGTAGCACCAGCTTTAGAAAAAGCAGCTTTAAATTCATCAAATGAACCAAAGTCTTTATCAATAGCTGCTGCTAAATCACCAGTTGGTAAACCGCCACCATTTGGAGACATTACGGTCCAGAACAGGTTGTGATTGTAAAATCCGCCACCGTTATTTCTAACAGCCGCTTTAGTCATATCTAAATTTTTAAGAATTTCTTCGATAGATTTTCCTTCCAAATCTGTTCCTGCAATGGCTGCATTTAAGTTAGTGGTGTAAGCATTATGATGTTTTGAATGGTGAATTTCCATTGTTCTTGCATCAATATGTGGCTCTAACGCGTCATAAGCGTAAGGTAATTGTGGTAATTCAAATGCCATAATATTTTATTTAAAGTTACTATTAAATTGATTTCAAATTTATACATTTAACTTCGTAAAACGAAATACTTTTTTTACATAATTCTATCGACAAAACCTATTGCATCACGTCATGAAATTTGAGATTCAGCCCAACCATCTGCAAAACGAATTAATACAATTGGTTCCGCTTCAAGAAATTGATTTTGAAGCCTTATATCAAGTAGCCAATGACCAGCTGCTTTGGGAGCAACATCCCAATAAATTACGATACCAACGAGATGTTTTTAAAAATTTCTTTCAAGGTGCTATCGAATCGAAAGGCGCTTTTTTGGTTTTGGATTTAAAAACAAACGAACCCATGGGGAGTAGCCGATTTTATGATTATAATGAAACCACCAATTCAATTTTAATTGGCTACACTTTTATCGCCAGAAAATATTGGGGAAAAGGTTATAATAAAGCCTTGAAAAAACTCATGATAGATTATGCCTTTCAATATGTAGACACTATTTATTTTCATATTGGCGCCAATAACATTCGATCTCAAAAAGCTATCGAAAAAATAGGCGCTATTAAAATTGATGAAATTGAAGTGACCTATTATGGAGAAGATGCTAAATTGAATTATATTTATCGAATTAATAAAAATTAAATGCGAAAACCAGCTTTCTCCATATACGACGCATCGGCAGGTTCGGGAAAAACGTATACCTTGGTAAAAGAATACTTAAAAATCATTCTTTTATCTAAGAAACAAGATGCGTATCGCAACATTTTAGCAATAACTTTTACGAACAAAGCGGTACACGAAATGAAAAGTCGTGTGGTTGAAAGTTTGTCAGAATTTGCTAAAGATAATCCATCTGACAAAGCATTGCAATTAATGCAAGACATAAACGGAGAAACGAATTTGAGCCTGAAAACCATTCAAGAAAAAGCTAAAAGTATTATCAAGAACTTGATTCATAATTACGCTGCTTTTGATATTTCTACCATTGATAAATTCACGCACAAAGTCATTCGAGCCTTCGCACACGATTTGAATTTGCCCATCACATTTGATGTTTCATTAGATACCGAAAATCTGTTAAATGAAGCTGTCGATGCGATTATTGCTCAAGCAGGAGAAGATGAAACCTTAACGAATCTTCTGGTGAATTTCACTATGGAAAAGACCGACGACGATAAAAGTTGGGACGTTTCGCGTGAAATTATGGAAACTGGCAAACTGATTTTAAATGAAAATAATCGCGAAGAAATCAGTCATTTCAGTAATAAATCGATTGCAGAATTTATAGAAATCAAAAATAAATTGGTGGAGTTTTGTAAAGAAATTGAAGCCGAAACCATTGCTCAAGCCACAGATGCATTGCTTTTGATTGAAAAGAACGGCATTGATTTAAAATCGTTTTCAGGTGGTTATTTTCCAAAACATTTAATTAGTATTCAAGAAGGGAAGTTCAATCCAAACAACAAAACGTACCACGAATTTGAAGATATTAAAATCAATAAAACGGCTAAAGATGGCGCTATAATAGAAAGTATTATTCCCGAGTTATTAGAAATTTTAAAATCGATTTACATCAAATTTGAAAAGAAAAATTTCTACGAAGCGTTCTTAAAAAACATTACACCGCTTTCGCTGATGAATACTTTGAGCAATAAATTGCAAGAGATTCAAAAAGAGCAAAATATTCTTTCTATTGCCGAATTTAATAAATTGATTAACGAGCAAATTCAAAACCAACCAGCGCCTTTTATTTATGAGCGTTTGGGCGAAAAATACAAGCATTTTTTCATTGACGAATTTCAAGACACGTCGGAAATGCAATGGCAAAATTTAATTCCGCTGATTGATAATGCACTTTCTAGCGAAGATTTAGATGGAGCGCGCGGTTCGTTGATGATTGTAGGCGATCCAAAACAGTCCATTTATCGTTGGCGTGGCGGAAAAGCCGAGCAATTTATTGAATTAAGTAAAGACAAAAATCCATTTGTAAATCCGGATAAAGAATTATTTTCGTTAGCGACAAATTATCGAAGTTACTCGCAAGTCATTGATTTTAATAATCAGTTTTTCAAATTTTTAGCTTCCAAATTTGCCAATGAAGATTACAAAGATTTGTATTTAAATCATTCGTTTCAAGAATTTAATGCGAAAAAAGGCGGTTATGTCAATGTTAGTTTCATTCCCAAATTTGATAAAACCGAAGTAGAAGAAAACGAAGATTTAGAAAAAAACAATCTGTATTTAGAAGCCACTTTAAAAACCATTTTAAAAGTAAAATCCAATAGATTTAATTATAAAGACATCGTAATTTTAACTCGAAATAAAAAACCAGGAACGGCAATTGCCAATCATTTAATTGAAAATGGAATTCCGATAGTTTCTTCCGAAAGTTTGTTGCTTGGTGCGTCTTCCGAAGTACAAACCTGTATTTATATATTGCGATATTTAAAAAATTCAAATGATTTAGAATCCAAAGCTAATTTCTTGTATTATTTAGCTAAAAATTTGCAACAAAACGTACCCGTTCACGATTTCATTGCTAAAGGAATGGAGTTGAAAAACGAATTGGAATTTGAAAAATGGTTGACTGAAATTGAGGTGGATTTTTCGTTTCAAAACATTCGTAAAAAGGCACTTTATGAAGCTACAGAACTCATAATTTCAAAAGTAATTCCTGTTGAAAAACGAAATGCATATGTGCAATATTTCTTGGATTTGATTTTGGAACACGATTTGAAAAAACAATCTGGAATTTCTGATTTTCTTTATTATTGGGAAAACAATTCCGAAAAGTTAAGCATTCCGTCGCCTGAAGGAAATGATGCGGTTCGAATCATGACCATTCATAAATCTAAAGGTTTGGAATTTCCGGTGGTGATTTTTCCATTTGCTGAAGAAAATTATTCGCAAAATAAAGGCGATAAAATTTGGATAGCCACAGACGAATCTCAAGTTGGTTTGCCAAAAGCATTGGTTTCTAAAAACAAAGACGTCGAGAATTTTGGAGAAGAAGCATCATTGGTTTACAATCAGAAAAAAGAAGAAGATTTACTAGATAATATCAATGTGCTGTATGTTGCATTGACTCGTGCGGAGGAACAATTGTATATAATTTCAGGATTAGTTTCTGAAAATAGTAAGGGAGAATTACCAAATAACATGGCAACTTTCTTTATAGAATTCTTAGGAAACGAATTCAATGAAAAACAATTGGAATATGAATTTGGTTCGAATCAAAAAATTTCAATTACGAAAGAAGTTGTTTCAAATGCATTGACAATTCCGCAACTTTCGGAAACCTTACATCCGAAAAACATCAAAATTGCACAACGTGAAAGTGTAATGTGGAATACCAAACAACAAAAAGCAATCGAATACGGTAACATCATTCACGAAATCCTAGCTTTTGTAAAAACTAAAAACGACATCGATTTGGCAATAACCAAAGCTATCGAAAACGGATTAATTATTACCAGTCAAAAAGAAGCCGTTTTGGCAACGATTACCGAAATTGTAAATCATACAGAATTAACCGATTATTTTTCGGAAGCACACAAAGTGATGAACGAACAAACCATCATTCAAAAACAAGGAACTATTGTAAAACCTGATAGAATGTCGATTTCTAAAGATAAAAAAGTGTATCTTTTAGATTATAAAACGGGTCAACATTTGCCAAAACACAAAATCCAACTTGAAAATTATCAAAAAACAATTGAAGATATGGGTTTTAAAGTGGAGAAAAAAGCATTGATATATATAGGAGAAACGATTGAAGTGCTACATTTGTAGCAAATAAGACAAAAGAAAAAAGATTATAGAGAATAGACTTTATTTTCTGCCAATAAAATAAATCTTTGTGACTTAGAGTCTTTGTGGCAAATAAAAAAACAAACTAAAATAAATTATGTACGGAAAAATTCAACAACACCTACAAAACGAATTAAACACTATTGAACAAAATGGTATTTTCAAAAAAGAAAGAATCATTACTTCTCCGCAAGGAGCTGAAATTACTGTTAATGGAGAAACGGTTTTAAATTTTTGTGCCAACAATTATTTAGGATTATCATCTCATCCAGAAGTAATCCAAGCTGCTAAGGATACTTTGGATTCTCATGGTTTCGGAATGTCATCAGTGCGTTTCATTTGCGGAACTCAAGACATTCACAAAACATTGGAACGAAAAATAGCCGATTTTTATGGAACGGAAGATACTATATTGTATGCCGCAGCATTTGATGCCAATGGTGGTGTTTTCGAACCACTATTAGGAGAAGAAGATTGTATTATTTCCGATTCCTTAAATCACGCTTCTATTATTGACGGCGTTCGTTTGTGTAAAGCAGCACGTTATCGTTACGAAAATTCCAACATGGAAGATTTAGAGCAACAACTGATTAAAGCAACCGAAGCGGGACATCGTTTCAAATTAATTGTTACTGATGGAGTTTTCTCAATGGATGGTGTT
>CAZNWY010000066.1:0-6608 GCA_964577105.1 uncultured Flavobacterium sp. | reverse complement strand
TCCAAGGTTTAATGACCAATTGGTAACACGTTTTGTAAACAACTTGATGTGGGATGGTAAAAAATCTACAGCTTTCAAAGTATTTTATGATGCTATTGACATCGTAGAAGCAAAAAAGAACAATGATGAAAAATCAGCATTAGAAGTATGGAAAGATGCTTTGACCAATGTTATGCCTCACGTAGAAGTACGTAGTCGTAGAGTAGGTGGAGCTACGTTTCAAATTCCAATGCAAATCAGACCAGATAGAAAAATTTCTATGGCAATGAAGTGGATGCTACTTTATGCACGTAAGAGAAATGAGAAATCTATGGCTCAAAAACTAGCTTCTGAAATTTTAGCTGCGGCTAGAGAAGAAGGTGCTGCAGTTAAAAAGAGAATGGATACTCACAAAATGGCTGAAGCAAACAAAGCATTCTCACACTTTAGATTTTAATACATAGAGAAATGGCTAGAGATTTAAAATTCACGAGAAACATTGGTATTGCCGCTCACATTGATGCTGGTAAAACAACAACAACAGAGCGTATATTATTCTATACAGGAAAATCACACAAAATTGGTGAAGTACACGATGGTGCTGCAACAATGGACTGGATGGCACAAGAGCAAGAAAGAGGTATTACAATTACTTCTGCTGCTACTACTTGTGAGTGGAATTTTCCAACAAAACAAGGTAATCTTTTACCAGAATCACAACCGTATCACTTTAACATTATTGATACTCCTGGACACGTTGACTTTACCGTTGAGGTAAACCGTTCATTACGTGTATTGGATGGTTTAGTTTTCTTATTTTCTGCAGTTGACGGTGTTGAGCCTCAATCAGAAACTAACTGGAGATTAGCTGATCAGTACAGAGTGCCTCGTATGGGATTCGTAAATAAAATGGACCGTCAAGGTTCTAACTTCTTGAATGTGTGTCAACAAGTTAAAGACATGTTGAAATCTAACGCTGTTGCGATTACTTTACCAATTGGTGAAGAAAATGATTTCAAAGGTGTAGTTGACTTAGTAAAAAACCAAGCAATTGTTTGGCACGATGCTACTCAAGGAGCAACTTTCGATATCGTAGATATTCCTGCTGATATGGTAGATGATGTAAAACATTACAGATCTATTCTTATTGAAGAAATCGCTACTTATGACGAAAGTCTTTTAGACAAATACATGGAAGATGAAAACTCTATTACAGAGGACGAAATCAACGCTGCTTTAAGAGCTGCTACGATTGATATGGCTATCATTCCAATGATTGCTGGTTCATCTTTTAAAAACAAAGGGGTTCAATTTATGTTGGACGCTGTTTGTAAATATTTACCATCTCCTTTAGACAAAGAAGGTATCGAGTGTATTCACCCTGACGATGCTGATTTGTTAGAAGAAGATCAAACTAAAATCTTGCGTCGTCCTGATGTAAAAGAGCCGTTTGCTGCTTTGGCATTTAAAATTGCTACTGACCCTTATGTAGGTCGTTTGGCTTTCTTCCGTGCTTATTCAGGTCGTTTAGAAGCTGGTTCATACATCTTGAACACACGTTCAGGAAACAAAGAAAGAATTTCTCGTATCTACCAAATGCACGCTAACAAACAAAACCCAATCGAGTATATTGAGGCAGGTGATATTGGAGCAGCAGTTGGATTTAAAGATATCAAGACTGGAGATACTATGTGTGATGAAAAACACCCAATTATTCTTGAGTCAATGAAATTCCCTGATCCAGTAATTGGTATCGCTATTGAGCCAAAAACTAAAGCAGACGTTGATAAAATGGGTATGGCTTTAGCAAAATTAGCTGAAGAAGATCCAACATTTACTGTAAGAACTGATGAGGCTTCAGGTCAAACTATTATCTCAGGAATGGGTGAGTTACACTTAGATATTCTTGTTGATCGTATGAAACGTGAATTCAAAGTTGAGGTGAATCAAGGTGAGCCTCAAGTAGAGTACAAAGAGGCTTTCACAAAATCAGCACAGCACAGAGAAGTTTACAAAAAACAATCGGGTGGACGTGGTAAATTCGGAGATATCGTTTTCCGTTTAGAGCCTGCAGACGAAGTAGACGGTAAAGTTCCTGTTGGATTACAGTTTGTGAATGAAGTAAAAGGAGGAAACGTTCCTAAAGAATATATTCCTGCAGTTGAAAAAGGTTTCCGTGAAGCTATGAAAACTGGACCTTTAGCAGGTTACCAAGTAGATAGTTTGAAAGTAACTTTATTAGATGGTTCTTACCACCCAGTGGATTCGGATGCTCTTTCTTTTGAATTAGCTGCGAAAATGGGATACAAAGAAGTTGCAAAAGCTGCTGGAGCTGTGATTCTTGAGCCAATCATGAAAATTGAAGTTATTACTCCAGAAGAAAACATGGGTGATATCGTAGGGGATTTGAACAGAAGAAGAGGACAAGTAAATGATATGGGTGACAGAAATGGAGCTAAAACTATCAAAGCTAATGTGCCACTTTCTGAAATGTTTGGATATGTTACTACTTTAAGAACATTGTCTTCAGGTAGAGCAACATCTACAATGGAATTTTCACATTACGAACAAACTCCTTCTAATATTTCAGAAGAAGTTATCAAAAAAGCAAAAGGTAACGCTTAATTTTTAACAAGATGAGTCAAAAAATTAGAATAAAATTAAAATCTTACGATCATATGTTGGTTGATAAATCAGCTGAGAAAATCGTAAAAACTGTGAAAAGCACAGGTGCTGTTGTAACAGGTCCAATTCCGTTACCAACTCACAAAAAAATATTTACTGTATTGCGTTCTCCACACGTTAACAAAAAATCTAGAGAACAATTTGAAGTAAGTTCATACAAAAGACTATTAGATATTTACTCTTCATCTTCAAAGACCATTGATGCTCTTATGAAATTAGAGTTGCCAAGTGGAGTTGAAGTAGAAATTAAAGTTTAATTTTCTTTAAAAAAACAGCACATTATTTAAGTTGCATTTTTTTAGGTTTATACGTCAATAAGTTATACTTTTGCCGCTCTTAAAAAATAGACACTTAAATAGTGTGCTCTATATTTGTATTTAATAATTAATAATTAATATTTATGTCTGGGTTAATTGGAAAAAAAATCGGCATGACTAGCATTTTCGACGAGAACGGGAAAAACATTCCTTGTACGGTAATCGAAGCTGGGCCTTGTGTCGTTACCCAAGTCAGAACCAATGAGGTTGACGGGTATGAAGCTCTTCAACTTGGTTTCGATGACAAAACAGAAAAACACGCTACTAAAGCTGATTTAGGTCACTTTAAAAAAGCGGGTACTTCTGCAAAAAAGAAAGTCGTTGAATTCCAAGGGTTTGAAGGTGAGTTTAAGTTAGGTGATAGTATCACTGTGGATGTATTCAGCGAAGGAGAATTTGTTGATGTTCAAGGAGTATCTAAAGGTAAAGGTTTTCAAGGTGTTGTTAAACGTCACGGATTTGGTGGGGTTGGACAAGCAACACATGGTCAACATAACCGTTTAAGAGCGCCAGGTTCTGTAGGAGCATCTTCTTATCCATCACGTGTATTCAAAGGAATGCGTATGGCAGGAAGAATGGGTGGTGAAAATGTAAAAGTACAAAATCTTAGAGTTTTGAAAGTAGTTGCTGAAAAGAACTTACTTGTTGTTAAAGGAGCGATTCCTGGATGCAAAAACTCTTATGTAATCATTCAGAAGTAATGGAAGTAAAAGTATTAGACATCAACGGAAAAGAAACTGGAAGAAAAGTTCAACTTTCTGATTCAGTTTTCGCAATTGAGCCAAATAATCACGCAGTATATCTTGATGTAAAGCAATATCTTGCTAATCAAAGACAAGGAACGCACAAAGCTAAAGAAAGAGCTGAAGTTGCAGGTTCAACTCGTAAGATTAAAAAGCAAAAAGGAACAGGTACTGCTCGTGCAGGTAGTAAAAAATCTCCTGTATTCAAAGGAGGAGGTACTATCTTCGGACCAAGACCAAGAAGTTATTCGTTTAAATTGAATAAAGGTTTGAAAAGATTGGCAAGAAAATCAGCCTTCTCTTTAAAAGCAAAAGAATCTAATTTAATCGTAGTAGAAGATTTTAATTTTGAAACTCCAAACACTAAAAAATTTATTAGCGTTTTGAAAGCCTTAGGGTTAGAAAATAAAAAATCTTTGTTTGTGTTGGGTGATTCAAATAAAAATGTATATTTGTCGTCACGCAATTTAAAAGCCTCTAGCGTAGTAACTCATTCAGAATTAAGTACTTATGCGATTTTAAACGCAAATAATTTAGTGCTTTTAGAAGGTTCTTTAGAGGGAATTGAAGAAAATTTAAGTAAATAACAAGCCATGAGTATCATAGTTAAGCCTATTATTACAGAAAAAATCACCAAAGATGGTGAGGTTTTCAATCGTTTTGGTTTCGTTGTAGATAAAAAAGCTAACAAAGTACAAATTAAGAAAGCTGTTGAGGCTACTTATGGAGTAACTGTTGTAAGTGTAAATACGATGAATGTTAGACCAGATAGAACTACTAAATACACTAAAAGTGGTTTGATAAGTGGAAAGTCAAATGCTTATAAAAAAGCAGTTGTACAAGTACAAGAAGGAGAAACAATAGATTTTTACAACAATATCTAATAAAACAAGATGTCAGTAAGAAAATTAAAACCTATTACCCCGGGTCAGCGTTTTAGAGTTGTTAATGGTTTTGACGCCATTACAACTGATAAGCCGGAAAGATCATTGATCGCACCGATAAAAAACTCAGGAGGTAGAAATAGTCAAGGAAAAATGACCATGCGTTATACAGGCGGTGGTCACAAACAAAGATATCGTATCATTGATTTCAAAAGATCTAAAGCTGGAATTCCAGCTACTGTGAAATCAATCGAGTATGATCCAAACAGAACGGCGTTTATCGCATTATTATGGTATGCTGATGGTGAGAAAACGTATATCGTTGCTCAAAACGGTTTACAAGTAGGACAAACTGTTGTATCTGGTGAAGGTGCAGCTCCGGAAATTGGGAATACATTACCATTAAGTAAAATTCCTCTAGGAACTGTAATTTCATGTATTGAATTACGTCCAGGTCAAGGTGCTGTTATTGCTCGTTCAGCTGGGACATTTGCTCAATTAATGGCAAGAGATGGAAAATATGCAACAATTAAAATGCCTTCAGGTGAAACAAGATTAATCTTGTTAACTTGTTCAGCAACAATTGGAGCAGTTTCAAATTCTGATCATCAGTTGATTGTATCTGGTAAAGCAGGTAGAACAAGATGGTTAGGTAGAAGACCAAGAACAAGACCAGTAGCTATGAACCCAGTAGATCACCCAATGGGAGGTGGTGAAGGACGTTCTTCTGGAGGTCACCCACGTTCTAGAAAAGGTCTTCCTGCTAAAGGTTACAGAACTCGTTCTAAAGTTAACCCGAGTAATAAGTATATTGTTGAACGCAGAAAGAAATAATTAGATAGACATGGCACGTTCATTAAAAAAAGGACCTTTTGTTCACTATAAATTAGATAAAAAAGTTCAAGAAAATATTGCTGGAGGAAATAAAGGAGTTGTTAAGACTTGGTCTAGAGCTTCTATGATTACACCAGATTTCGTAGGACAAACTATCGCAGTACACAACGGTCGTCAATTTGTTCCAGTTTATGTAACTGAGAACATGGTAGGTCACAAATTAGGAGAGTTTTCACCAACAAGATCTTTTAGAGGTCATGCTGGAGCAAAAAATAAAGGTAAAAAATAAGAAGCAATGGGAGTTCGTAAAAGAGAAACAGCAGACGCAAGAAAAGAGGCTAACAAGTCTATAGCTTTTGCTAAATTAAATAACTGCCCTACTTCACCTAGAAAAATGCGCTTAGTAGCAGACTTGGTAAGAGGTCAGAAAGTGGAAAGAGCTTTAAATATTTTAAGATTTAGCTCAAAAGAAGCTTCAAGAAAATTAGAGAAACTATTATTATCTGCAATCAACAACTGGGAGCAAAAAAATAGTGAAGGTAATGTAGCTGAAGCAGGCTTATTTGTAAAAGAAATCCGTGTTGATGGTGGAATGATGTTGAAAAGACTTCGTCCAGCTCCACAAGGAAGAGCACACAGAATTAGAAAACGTTCTAATCACGTTACAATCGTATTAGGACAATTAGATAACACACAAGCAAATTAATAAAAAGATGGGACAAAAGACAAATCCAATTGGAAACAGACTTGGTATCATCAGAGGATGGGATTCAAACTGGTATGGTGGAAATGATTACGGTGATAAAATCGCTGAAGATTATAAAATCAGAAAGTATATCCATGCTCGTTTATCAAAAGCTAGTGTATCAAAAGTAATCATCGAGAGAACTTTAAAACTTGTAACCGTTACTATCACTACTGCTAGACCTGGTATTATTATCGGAAAAGGTGGACAAGAGGTAGACAAGTTGAAAGAAGAACTTAAGAAAATTACAGACAAAGAGGTTCAAATTAACATCTTTGAAATTAAAAGGCCTGAGTTAGATGCTTATTTAGTTGCAACAAGTATCGCTCGTCAAATTGAAAGCCGTATTTCATATAGAAGAGCTATTAAAATGGCTATTGCAGCAGCAATGCGTATGAATGCAGAAGGTATCAAAGTTTTA
>CAZNWY010000065.1:0-6613 GCA_964577105.1 uncultured Flavobacterium sp. | reverse complement strand
AACGTTGTTTGGAGAATAGTCTGCTGGATTTCCATCTTTATCAGCATATACTCTAAACATAGAGAAATCGGCAGTTTGACGTGGCCATTCCCAGTTGTCAGTATCACCACCAAATTTTCATAAACTTTCTGGTGGAACACCAACTAAACGAACGTCTTTATAATCCTGGTATACAAAATAATAAAACTCATTTCCTTGAAAAAAAGAACGCACAGAAACCGTGTATTTTCCGCCTTCATTATTTTCTTTTTCGATTAAAGCAATTTCGGCATTGATGGCTTTTTCTCTATCAGCCTCACTCATAGAAGGATTAACTTTCGCCAAAATACGTTTCGAACAATCGTCCATACGAACAAAAAAACGAACGTATAAGCTCGAAGGTTTTTTCTCGTCAGCTCTATTGGCTGCCCAAAAACCATCTTTTAACAAGTTGTGTTCTGGAGTAGAAAGTTCGGCAATTCCGTCGTATCCACAGTGGTGATTGGTCAAAACCAAACCATCTTTTGAAATGATTTCGGCAGTACAACCTCCATTGAATTGTACGATTGCATCTTTCAAACTGTGGTGATTGATGCTGTAAATTTCTTCGGCTGTCAATTGCAAGCCCATTTTTTGCATGTCGCGGTGGTTTAAACGTTCGATAAACATTAAAAACCACATTCCTTCATCTGCCTTAACGCTCATAGGAACAAGCATGATAGCAGCAATTAAGGATAAAATAATTTTTTTCATCTTAAAAAAATATAAGGTTAATTGTATGTGAGCTAAATAGTCTGACAAAAATGAGATAGGTTACACTTTAAACAGAATATTTACTAAAAATAGTGTTGCGAATTTAGTGATTTTTGAGGATTTGACAATCAAAAAATAAAATGTATCATAAAAAAGCCTCGAATTAATCGAGGCGATAGTTATTAATTTTATAAACCGTGACTGTTATCTGGTTTATCGTCTTCCACATTCAGCATTTCCCAAAGTTTGTCTTTCAACTCGGTTAGACCTTGTTGTGCGACAGAAGAAATAAACATATACGGAATTCCTAATTTGGATTTATCCAAAAGTTGTTTCATTTCTGCTTTCAACTCATCATCAAGCATATCGCATTTTGAAATAACCAAAAGTCTATCCTTGTCTAACATTTCTGGATTGTAACGACGTAATTCGTCTAAAAGAATTTCGTATTCTTTCTTAATATCATCGGCATCTGCAGGAACTAAAAACAGTAGTGTTGAATTTCGTTCAATGTGACGCAAAAAGTAGTGTCCAAGACCTTTTCCTTCTGCGGCACCTTCAATAATTCCGGGAATATCGGCAATAACAAACGATTGAAATTCTCTGTACGCCACAATTCCTAAATTCGGTTTTAAAGTGGTAAACGGATAATCTGCAATTTTTGGTTTAGCCGATGTCAACACCGAAAGTAATGTTGATTTTCCTGCATTTGGGAAACCAACTAAACCAACATCTGCCAAAACTTTCAATTCTAAAATCACATCCAATTCCTGTGTTGGCATACCCGGTTGGGCATATCTTGGAGTTTGGTTAGTAGCACTTCTAAAATGCCAGTTTCCTAAACCGCCTTTACCACCTTGAGCTAAAATGCGTTCTTCTCCGTGTTGTGTAATTTCGAAAAGTGTTTCTCCTGTATCGATATCTTTTACAACCGTTCCAAGTGGTACTTCGATGTATTTATCTTCTCCGTCATGACCCGTACTTCTTGAACTTCCACCATCACCACCATGACCCGCACGAATGTGTTTGATAAATTTCAAATGAAATAAGGTCCAAAGATTTTTATTTCCTTTTATGTATACGTGACCACCGCGACCACCATCGCCACCATCGGGACCACCTTTTTCAATAAATTTTTCTCTGTGTAAGTGCGTAGAACCCTTACCTCCTTTTCCGGAAGTAACATATATTTTTACGTAGTCTACAAAATTTCCTTCTGTCATTGTTCTTTATTTAAAAGTTTATAAGTTTATAAGTTCAAAGTTGTTTCAACAATAAACTAACAACCCTAAACTATTCTTTATAGGCTTTAATCAACACTTTGTCAATTTTGGCACCCTGCATTTTTTGAGCTTCTAACTCCAATTTGTTCCAAATAAGTTTTTCGCCTTGTTTGGGTATATTTCCTAATTCTGTGATAAAAAATCCGCTAACCGTAGTTACTTCGTAGTCGTTGGTTAAATCGTCCATATCAAAATACGTTAGAAAATCGTGCAACGAATATTGTCCGTCTACCAACCAAGTTCCATCTTCATTGGCTACTAATTTATATTCGTCATCATCAAAATCTGAAGCATCACCAACTAAAGCCTCTAAAATATCATCTAAGGTAATAATTCCTTGAAAAACGGCGTGTTCATCTACAATAAAAGCATAATGCACTCGTGTTTTCTTGAAATTTTCCAAAGCTTTATAGGCCGAAGTTTGTTCAATTAAGTAGGCTGGTTCTTTGGCAATGGCTTTTAAATCGAAATTTCCTTTGTCAAAATTGGAGAATAAATCCTTTAACGAAACTACACCTATTATATCGTCTAAACCTTCGTTACAAACTGGAAAAACTGAATGTAATTCGTTTAAAACTTTCTTTTTTAGTGTTTCAATTGTATCGTCAATAGACAAATAAACTATGTCTGAACGATGCGTCATTAGCGAGTTGACTTTTCTATCACCAATATGAAAAACACGTTCTACAATATCTTGTTCAATTTCTTGTACTTCACCTACTTCGGTTCCTTCTTTGATGATGGCCTTAATTTCATCTTCGGTAACTTTGCCATCTGCTGTGGGTTTGATGTTGAATAATTTCAAAAGTGCATCTGTAGAAATGGTAAGTAACCAAATAAAAGGTGCCGTCAATTGTGAAATCATTTTCATTGGAACTGCCATTCCTTTGGCGATGGTTTCTGGGTAATTTAAACCAATTCTTTTAGGTAATAATTCGCCTAAAACTAAAGAGAAAAAAGTCAAAATTACTACCACAATTCCAACTGCAATAGTATGTGCATAAGGCTTTAGTGCTTCGAAAGTTGAAATAAAATTTCGAACATCAGTAGTAATTTTATCACCCGAAAAAATACCCGTTAAAATACTGATTAACGTGATTCCTATTTGAACTGTTGACAATAATTTATTTGGAGAATTAACCAAATCTAAAGCAACTTTTGCGTTTTGTTGTCCTTTTTTTGCCGACGTTTCCAATCGGTTTTTTCGTGCCGAAATCAAGGCAATCTCCGACATTGAGAAAACACCATTTAATAGTATTAAAAAAAGAATAATTAAAATTTCCATAATTGTATTTTACAAAAAAAGAGCCGATATCCTTATTTTGGATCTAGCTCCTTTTCTGTGTGCAAATATCTGAAAAAAAATTGAATGCTCGAAACTTTATATCAGTCAATAAATTAGACTATAATTTATCGAAAATTTCGTTCAATCGTTCGTTCACTTCTAAAATAGTTCCGATACCATTTACCGCATGAAATTTACCTTGTGCTTTGTAATAATCCATTAATGGCGCTGTCTTTTGGTTGTATTCGTCGTAACGATTTCTGATTTTTTCTTCATCTTGATCATCGGGTCTTCCCGAAGTTTTTCCACGTTCTAACAAACGAGCTACTAAAATATTATCATCCGCTTCTAGCGCAACCGTTGCTGTAATGCTTTGTCCTTTTGATGCTAAAAATTGGTCTAAAGCATCGGCTTGTGCTAAAGTTCTTGGAAAACCATCAAATAAAAATCCTGCTGATTGTGGGTTTTTATCTACTTCGCTTTGTAACATTTTTATAGTCACTTCATCTGGTACTAAATCGCCTTTGTCCATAAAGGTTTTAGCTAATTGCCCCAACTCCGTATCATTTTTAATATTGAATCTAAAAATATCACCTGTAGACAAATGCGTTAAATTGTATTTCTCTTTTAAAAATTCAGCTTGTGTGCCTTTTCCTGCACCTGGTTTTCCGAAAAGAACGATGTTGATCATTGTGTTATTTTGAATTTTAAATTATAAATTTTGAATTACTGTGCTAATTGGTAAACGTCGGCCAAATTTCTTCCTAATCCGTCGTAGTCTAAACCATATCCAACGATAAATTTATTCGGAATTCTAATTCCAACATAATCGATTTTAATATCTTTTTTATAAGCTTCTGGCTTAAAGAATAAAGTTGCAATCTTTAAATGTTTTACTTTTTTTTCTTTAAAAATAGCTTTCAATTCTTCGATGGTGTTTCCTGTATCTACAATATCTTCTACAATAACAACCGTTTTTCCTTCCAAATTTTCGTTAATTCCGATTAATTGTTTCACGTCATTAGTGGATTGCGTTCCTTCGTAGGAAGCCATTTTCATGAAACTTACTTCACACATTCCTCTGTAATGTTTCATTAAATCGGACATTACCATAAATGATCCATTTAAAATTCCAACAAAAACTGGAACTTCATCAAAAAAATCATCATCCATTTGTTTGGCCATATTGGCAATTGCAAAATCAATCTCTTCAGATGAAATAAAAGGCTCGAAAGTTTTATCGTGAAGGTGTATCATAGTAGTGTTGTTTTTAAAAATAAAGAGGCAAATTTACGAAGTAATAACTATTTAATAACAAGTATTTTGACTTTTTTGCTAATTTGATATATTTACCAAATGAATTCGGAATTTTACCAGCAAATAGCAAAAAGCACGGCACATCGAAAAAGTAGAGATGACAACAAGAACTTTATCTTTTCACATCCTGCCTATTTATCTGATTTAACCGAAATCGCCTTCAATACTAAAGACAAAAACCATCATAAAGCCTGTTGGATTTTGGAGTTGATTTGTGAAGAACGAATGGAGCTATTTGTTCCATTTATAGACGATTTTTGTAAAGCATTACCGAATTTCAAAATGGACTCAGCACTTCGTCCGACCTCTAAAATTTGTTTGTTTTTAACCCAAAGCAAAAAAGTTTCGTTAACCAAATTTCAAGAAGAAAAAATTATTGAAACGTGTTTGGACCGATTAATAGATTCCGATTTAGCAGCAACAGCAGCCTATTCGATGCGTGCTTTATATGAACTTGGAAAGAAACACGATTGGGTGAATGACGAATTGAAAACAATACTTTCGAGAGATTTTAGCCATCAAACACCAGGTTATCGATTTGCTGTGAAAGATATTTTGAAGCGATTGAAATAATTTTCAAATGTGTATCTTTGCGTCAACACAACTACAACGTAATGAACTATTTTTCTTCCGATTTTAAACTGGGAATTCTCGGTGGCGGTCAATTAGGCAAAATGCTATTGGCTGAAACTCGAAAATTCGATATTCAAACCTATGTAATCGACCCGAGTGCAGCAGCACCATGCCAATTTGGAGCTACCGAATTTTTTATTGGTGACTTAATGGATTATAATGCTGTTTATCAATTCGGCAAAAAAGTTGATCTTCTTACCATCGAAATTGAAAATGTAAATCTTGACGCGTTGGATCAACTAGAAAAAGAAGGTTTATCTATATTTCCATCTCCAAAAACGTTGCGATTGATTCAAAGTAAAATAGCACAAAAATCCATCTATATCCAGCATAATATTCCTGTTGCGAATGCTAAATTTTTTGATGATTTGAAAAGTTTAGCAATAGAAGCTTCACAAGGAAATCTCATTTTTCCTTGCGTTTGGAAGCAAGATAAATTTGGATATGATGGTTATGGCGTGAAAATTTTGAAATCTGTCAATGACATTGAAAACTTACCCGATACAGCGTGTTTGGTTGAAGAAATGATTCCGTTTAAAAACGAATTGGCAGTAATTGTGGCACGTTCGGCCTCGGGCGAAGTCAAAACCTACCCTGTTGTAGAAATGGAGTTTCATCCCGAAGCTAACCAGGTAGAATATGTAATTTGTCCGGCAAGAATTGATGATAAAGTAGCAAAGAAAGCAACTGAAATTGCCTTAAAAGTTTCTCAAGCATTTAACCATGTCGGATTATTAGCGGTAGAAATGTTTCAAACGGAAGACGATGAAATTTTAGTCAACGAGGTCGCGCCAAGACCTCACAATTCGGGACACTATTCTATTGAAGCAAGTTATACCTCGCAATTTGAAAATCATTTACGCGCCATTTTAGATTTACCTTTGGGAACTACCGCTAGCAAAGTTGCCGGAATTATGGTAAATTTGGTCGGTGCTGAAGGTTTTTCTGGACCCGTAATTTACGAAAACATCGAAAAAATAATGGCCATTGATGGTGTAACCCCTCACATTTATGGCAAGCGCGAAACACGACCTTTTAGAAAAATGGGACACGTTACCATTGTAAATGAGAATATGACCGAAGCCAGAAAAATTGCAGAAGAAGTAAAGAATTCTATTAGAGTTATTAGTGAAATAAAATAAACACAAATTTCACAAATTAGCACAAATTAAATCTGTGTAAATTTGTGAAATTTGTGTTCAAAAAATAAAACCATGAGCAAAGTAGCCATAATAATGGGAAGCATCTCCGATATGCCCGTGATGCAAGAAGCCATCGACATCTTAAAAGGATTTGACATCGAAACCGAAGTTGATATTGTTTCAGCACATCGTACTCCTGAAAAGTTATTCGATTTCAGTAA
>CAZNWY010000064.1:0-7525 GCA_964577105.1 uncultured Flavobacterium sp. | reverse complement strand
TGTGTCCAATTTGAACTAAATTATCAATTTTACAGCCATCGCCTAAAATAGTAGAACTAAATTTTCCTCTGTCTACCGATGAATTAGCACCAATTTCTACATTGTTTCCTATAACAACATTACCAATTTGTGGAATCTTAGCCAATCCTCTTTCTGGACAAGGTCTAAATCCAAAACCGTCAGCACCAATGGTACAATTAGGGTGCAAAATGCAATAAGCGCCAACATGGCAACGCTCACGAACAACAGCACCAGGCCATATCACGGTGTTTTTTCCAATAGTTGACTCGTCCAAAATGGTTACGTTTGGATACAATGTTACGTTTTCACCTAGAACTACATTTGGACCAACATAGCAATTGGCACCAATTCTAGTTCGAGCTCCAATTTTTGCGGAAGCATCAACAACCGCTGTTGGATGAATGTCAAAAGCGAATTCGGGTGGAGCAGGAGCAAAGAGTTCTAGTACTTGTGACATGGCCAAATCGGCGTTTTTAACTTTGATAAAAGCTCGATTTTCTCCAGGTTCAATACTAATATCTTCGTTTACAATTGCAGCACAAGCTTTAGAAGTTTGCCAAAGTTTTTCATATTTTTTGCTTCCAATGAACGAAATTTCAGTTTCAGAAGCTAATTCCAGTTGTTCTGGAGCGCTAATGGTATTCGAAATTGTACCTACAATAACACCATTTAGTACGGTATTAATGTCGTTTAAGGTTAAGTTTTTCATTATAGTTTGGTTTGTAATAGTTTTCAAATAAAGTGAATTGTTTTGAGTATTACTAATTTTTCAATCAAACCGTTTAAGATTTTAATTAATTATTAATTTTTTTTACATTTGAAAATCATGAAAAAGCTACTTTTTTTACTTTTATTCATTCCCTTGTTGGGTTGGTCACAATTTGAAAAATCCATCAAGTTGAAGGTGGCGGTAATGCAAAATTTTGTTGCCAAAGGCGAAGAAGGCGAAACTATGTTTTGGCAAACCAAAGGTAAAATTACCTATGCTATTGTGAATTATACCGATGAGCAAAATCCAAAATTTAAAGAACTTTTTATCAACCAATACCGCGAATTATTGGCTATTTATAAAAAAATGAATGTTTCTGAAGATGAAAAAGATACCGCTTTATACATTAAAACGTTAATCCGTCAAGAAGAAGATTATCGCAATCTGCTTACCAAAGAGCAATTGAAAAAGTACTTAGATAAGCTTGCCGATTTTGAAAAAAACAATCCGCAAGCCAATGATTCGTATTCCTCATTATTTTTTTCTGAAAATTTACTCAACGAATATAAAAGACGCTTTTAAACAAGAAAGTCCGCCATAAGACGAACTTTCTATTGTATTACGTAGGAAATTATTTTCCGTTTTTATCTACTACAATTCTACTGTCACGATTTGCCAATTCCCATGCAATGGTAAATCCTAATTGCGCTCTTTTAGCCAAGGCATCAAATTCAATTTTATCCACTTCATCAGTGGCTTTGTGATAATCGGCATGCGTTCCGTTAAATAAGAATACTACTGGGATGCCGTGTTTTGCAAAGTTGTAATGGTCGGAACGATAATAAAAACGATTAGGATCTTTTCGGTCGTTGTATTTATAGTCGATTGCCATGTGTGTATATTGGGTATTGGCTGCTTCACATATATTGTACAAATCGGTAGAAAGATAATCGGAACCAATTAAATAGATATAATTATTACTGTCTTTGTGTGCTTCATCACGTCGACCAATCATATCAATATTAACGTCGGCAACAGTATTGGCTAATGGAAATAATGGATGTTCTGAGTAATAGCTAGAACCATACAATCCGTGTTCTTCGCCAGTCATGTGCAGAATTAAAATCGAACGTTTTGGTCCGTGTCCTTCTTTTTTAGCTTTTTCAAAGGCTTGAGCGATTTCCAAAAGAGCTACTGTTCCAGATCCATCGTCATCGGCACCATTATAAACTTGTCCGTTTTTAACGCCCACATGATCATAATGTGCCGAAACAACCACTATTTCATCAGGTTTTTCGCTACCTTCAATAAAAGCCCAAATGTTTTCAGAATCTGGTAGATTTTCATTGTATTGTTTATTCATGAATTCGGCTGGAACTTTTTGATAGTAACTATCAGCACCTTTTGGAAACGGAATTCCCATTTTTTTGTATTGCTCAATCAAATATTTTCCAGCTTTTTTCTGACCTTCGCTTCCAGTATCTCGGCCTTCCATTTCATCTGAAGCCACTACGGTAAGATAGGTTTTCAACTCGGGAGCCGTAATTGAGTTTACATAACTTAAAACATCCAAAGACGTATTTTTTGTGGTGTTTGTACCTTTAGTTCCCGAACAGGAAACGAGTAAAACAGATAATAATCCGAGTGTTATTATTCTTTTTTTCATAATTAATGAATATTGATGAATGTATAAATTGCAAATAAAATGAGTATCACAAAGATGAAAATCATATTAATAATGAACATAACTATACCTTTCATTACTGATACAATTCTGGAATCTCCATAAAAACGATGGTGCGCTGGAAAAAAGTAGTACAGCATATACAAAATGGCAACAGAAGTAAAAAGATAATCAATTACTCTAAAAACCATATAATCACTAAGGAAAGCTAATAAATAACTTTCTACTCGAATGATGAGAATGCCTAGTAGCAAAAATGAAAAATAGTGTAAGGTAAAAATACCATGATCAAAGTAATACCAACGTTTTTTGTTTTGAAAAATCCACAAAACAAAGGCAAACAAAGGCATATATATGAAAAGCGATTTGGGTAAATTGTGAATAAATGATTCTACAAACTTTTCTTCGAGTTCTTCTGCTGGATATTTGTCTTTTACTAGCTGCATTTTTCGGTTCAACCAAAAACCAATAGGTCCCATTTTTTCTGAAGGTTTGCTGTGTTCTTGAATAGAATCGAGTTCGTGAACCGATTTGTAATACTTTCCAAAAATGGTAAACTGATCTTCATCTTTAAGTCTCTTTTCTTTTGCTTCTTCAATATACTTTTGAAGCGAGTCCGATTCTTTTTTGCTGATTACCCCTTTTTTTTCTAACTCTATAACACGTTCTTGCTCTTCAAATACGGTATCTTTTTCGGTTATTTTACTAGTAACTACACCCGATTTTTGACTATGAATATTGACATCAGGTGTATCTTCATTATCTGGAATAACACTCAATAAAAAAAAGGTTACAAAACTCACAAAAATATACAAACGAACTGGTGCTAAATAGCTCATGCGTTTGCCCGAAAGGTATTCTTTGGTTAAAGAAGCGGGTTTGAAAATTAAATTTTTTATTGTTTTCCAAAAAGCATTTTCATAGTGCGTCAAATCTTCAAAGAAGTGTACAAACAAATGAAAAAAGGTCTTTCGAGTATCGGTATTTTCTTGGCCGCAATTAGGACAAAAACGGTTTTCAACTACATAATTGCAGTTCAAACAAGTTTTATCTTTGCGAAGCGGATTTTTGTGTGACATAAATAACTAATAGTAATGCGTTGTAAATCTATTAAAAAAAATTATTACTACTTTTGTTTAGTTACATTAGTTTATAAATTTTACATTAGTTACAATAATTTCCATTTTTATGCAATCAAAAGCGATTACGCCCGATCAGTATTTAGCAGAATTACCTGAAGACAGGCGCATTGCCATGCAAAAGATTCGGGAAGTAGTACTACAAAACCTTCCAAAAGGCTTTAAAGAAGTAATGGGCTACGGAATGATAGGCTATGTGGTGCCTAAGGAGATTTATCCTCCAGGTTATCATTGTACACCCGAATTACCATTGCCGTTTTTTAATGTAGCTTCGCAAAAAAACTCCATCAATATTTACCATATGGTATTATATGGCGATAAAACTTTGCACGATTGGTTTGTGAGTGAATACGCAAAACGATGTAAATCTAAATTGGATATGGGTAAAAGTTGTGTGCGTTTTAAAAAGTTGGATGATATTCCTTATGATTTAATTGGAGAATTACTCTCTAAAATAACGGTAGAGCAGTGGATTGAACGTTATGAATTAATGTTAAAAAGATAAAATGACAGATATTATAAAAGACAATTATAGTGGTATTTTTGAAGAACAACTTCTCGATGAAATTGCTCAAGTAGCCAAGTTTTATGAATTTAAAGAAGGTGATATTCTGATTGATTTTGGCGATTACATCAAAAATATGCCCTTACTTTTAAAAGGCGCTATCAAAATATTAAGAGAAGATTTCGACGAAGGTGAATTGTTGTTGTATTTCATCGAAAAAGGCGATACTTGTGCCATGACGATGGCTTGTTGTCTTGGTGATACCAAAAGTGAAATTCGTGCTGTAGCCGAAACTGACGTGCAACTTATTATGCTTCCAGTCAACAAAATGGAAGAATGGTTAGGAAAATACAAAAGCTGGAGGAATTTTGTTTTTAACAGCTACAATAATCGTTTAAAAGAGATGCTTACTGCCATCGATAATCTGGCATTTATGCACATGGATGAGCGTTTGTTGAATTACCTTTCTGAAAAAGCTAAAATAAATAAAACCAAAGAAATTCAGAGTACACACCAAGAAATAGCCTACGACTTACATACTTCTCGAGTGGTAATTTCGAGATTGTTGAAAGCTTTGGAAAAAGAAGGTAAAATTATTTTGCATCGGGCTTCTATTGAACTTTTAAATATTAAGTAACATTTGTCACTTGATATGCAAATTAAATGTCACACTTTTGTAATTCAAAATTAATCAAATGGAAATCAGTCACATTATAGGATATATTTTAGCTGTTTTTGTTGGAATTACTTTAGGATTAATCGGAAGTGGAGGTTCAATATTATCGGTTCCTATTTTAACCTATGTCATGGGAATTGATCCCGTGTTGTCATCTGCCTACTCTTTATTTGTGGTAGGAACAACGGCATTAGTTGGTGGTTTTCAGAAAGCCAAGCAAAAGTTGGTAGATTTTAAAAAAGTGGTTCTCTTTGGAATTCCTACTATTATTGCCGTTTTTTCAATGAGAAAATTTGTAATTCCAGCCATTCCAGAAGTCATTTTTTCATCAAGTATTTTTACGTTGAATAAATCGGTTTTTATAATGATTGTTTTTGCAATCGTGATGATTACGGCTTCTATTCGGATGATAAAACCAGTTAAAGAATCTTTAGTTTCAGATGTAAATCTAAATTACACAAAAATCTTTGTTAACGGACTTCTTATTGGAATAGTTGCTGGATTTGTTGGAGCAGGAGGAGGGTTTTTAATTATTCCAGCACTGTATTTTTTGGCTAATACTCCAATGAAAAAAGCCATCGGGACTTCACTTTTTATAGTTTCTTCTCAATCACTTATTGGTTTTTTGGGTGATGTAAGACCCGATCAAAATATCGATTGGCAACTGTTGTTACTTTTTACAGTTTATTCTATAATCGGAGTTGTAATTGGTAATTTGTTGTCTAAAAAAGTAGAAGGTGAAAAACTCAAAACCGCTTTTGGTTGGTTTGTATTGCTAATGGGAATCGGAATTATCCTTAAAGAGCTTTTTCTGAAGTAATGATATTTATCATTTTTTAGCTTTAATTTCTGTTTTAATTTTATCCGATTTTAAAACAAAAACTCATGAAATTAGAGCAAATATACACTGGATGTCTTGCTGAGGCGGCTTATTATATTACTTCAAATGGCGAAGCCGCAATTGTTGATCCTTTAAGAGAAATACAACCCTACCTTGATCGTTTGGCACAAGACGGTGCAACCCTGAAATATATTTTTGAAACTCATTTTCATGCCGATTTTGTTTCAGGACATGTAGATTTAGCTAGAAAAACAGGCGCTACTATTGTATATGGACCAACTACTATGAAAACAGGTTTTGATATACATGTTGGCTCTGATGGTGAAATTTTTTACTTGGGCGGTATAAAAATCAAACTCATTCACACACCAGGACATACTATGGAAAGTTCTTGTTTTTTAGTGAGTGACGAAGAAGGAATCGAGAAAGGTTTGATTTCGGGAGATACTTTGTTTATTGGAGATGTTGGTCGACCAGATTTGGCACAACATGTAATTGCTGATTTAACAGAAGACAAATTAGCTCGGTTGCTATACGATTCACTTCGCAATAAAATAATGCCTTTATCGGATGAATTAATTGTGTTTCCAAATCATGGAGCTGGTAGTGCATGTGGAAAAAACATGAGTAAAGAAACTACCGACACGTTGGGTAATCAAAAGAAAACAAATTATGCGTTAAATCCTAACTTGTCTGAAGATGAATTTGTTGATGCGATACTTACCGGATTGACAAGACCGCCACAATATTTTCCTAAAAATGTTTTGATGAACATTCAAGGGTATGATAGTTTGGAAACCATTATGCATCGTGGTCACAAACCCTACGATGTAGTTACATTTGAAACGTATGCCAATCAAACTAATGTACTTGTTTTAGACACAAGACGTTCCGAAATATTCGCTCAAGGATTCATTCCTAATAGCATTAATATTGGTTTAGAAAGTAATTTTGCTTCTTGGGTTGGGGAATTAATTACCGATATCAATCAAGATATTTTATTGGTTACAGAAGACAATTTCAAAGTTGACGAAGCGATCATTCGATTATCTCGTGTAGGATATGATCATACATTAGGCTATTTAGAAGGTGGTTTCCAAAGTTGGAAAAATGCAGGAAAAGAAATAGATACCATCCACAGAATTACCGCGAGTCAATTGGAAGAACATGTCAAAAAAGAACAAGTAACCATTATTGATGTTCGAAAAGAGAGCGAATACCAATCAGAGCATTTGATAGATTCAATCAATATTCCATTAAACGTTTTGACTAATCATTTAGATAAATTTCCGCAGAATGCACCTTTTGTGCTAATTTGTGCTGGAGGTTATAGAAGTATGATTGCCGCTTCGATTTTAAAACAAAAAGGATATAGAAATTTTGTTGATGTTATCGGTGGATTTAATGAAATCAAAAAAACAAACCTACCTAAAACAGATTATACTAGCCCAATTACAATGTTATAAACAATCAAGTTTAGTTCATTTTTCTTTAAAGCACCGAGTTATTGGTGCTTTTTATTTGTTAAATTTGTAACAAAAGTTACGGATACTTTTTGTAAAACAAAGTACTTTTACACTATAATTTGAATTTAAGGTATGAGAATAGAACAAATTTACACAGGTTGTTTAGCACAAGGGGCTTATTACATAGAAAGTAATGGTGAGGTTGCCATTATAGATCCCTTGAGAGAAGTACAACCTTACATCGATTTAGTCAATGCAAACAATGCACACATAAAATATATTTTTGAAACCCATTTTCATGCCGATTTTGTAAGCGGACATGTGACTTTGGCAGAAAAAACTGGTGCTCCAATTGTTTTCGGACCTAATGCAAATCCATCATTCAAAGCCCATATTGCTAAAGATGGTGAAGTTTTTAAACTAGGAAAAATCACAATTACTTGTATACACACTCCTGGTCATACTATGGAAAGTTCATGCTATT
>CAZNWY010000063.1:0-7964 GCA_964577105.1 uncultured Flavobacterium sp. | reverse complement strand
GTCGCGGCTTCAAGAAGTGGCGAACTTCGTGACCGCTTAACTTTCCGCTAAGATAATATTTCTTGCGAAAGAAAAATGTGAATTTACCTCATTTTTCGCCATTTCTTGAAACCGCTGTTGTAGGCAGTTTTTCTTTTTTACTTTGTATTATTATCAATATTGTGTTTATAATAAACAAGTAATAACCATATTTTATTTGGTTTAAATTTTCAATAACTCCAATAAAAAATAATGAAATAGTTGCAACAACTAGGAGTGTCAAATTAATAAAGCCGATTATTATTATTTGTTTAAACTTTCTTTTAAAAGTCAAAATTAGCATTGTAAATGACAGCAATATTATGATTGGGAAATTTAAAAAGATGTAAAACGTTTTGTCAGTTAAATAACTTAATTCAAATTCATCATAATTCTCAAAACTAAGTTGATAAAGATTAAAAGTATTTTCTTTTTTAGTTTTTTCAAAACAACTTTGACATTCTTCTTTACTTTTTTCACTTAAAACTGTGGCATTATTATTTTCAATTTCTCCAGTTTTATTATTTTTTGTTTCAAATTGAGGGTTTACTTCTTCTGCTTGAACACATAAGTGTTTTCGTATCGCTTTATCAGAACAAGTCTGTAAAAAAGACATTGCAAAAATTAAAAAGCTAAAAGCCACCAAACTTTTAAGTCGAATATTATTTTTCATATTTTTTTGTTTAGCAGTTTTCGTGCCAAAATTGCCTACAACGTTCCCAGGCTTTACGACTGTTGCGTAATTTCAAGACTGGCGTTAACAAATATACCGAAAACTTTGGAAGCAAAAACGTGAATAATAGAAAAAAGATAATCACTACAATTTCCAAATAAAACCCAAGCCTAGCAATAGCGTAAAACCTGTGTTAACTGCCGTTTTTTATATTAATTTTCCAATTTTCGCTATCAAGTTCCATTTCTAAATGTTTTTTCCAATTCATGAATTCATCACAAATAAAGTTTAGTTTGTTGCCATTCCAATTTTTAAATTCAATCATATCCATTTCTATTGGACTTTCTATTCTTGTTTTTTCTTTAATAGTTTTGTCTATTTTGTCAATATAATAATAGTAGCCTAAAATAAATTCACCATTTGGTGCGACTGTCATTTTATTATACGCTGGTTGGTCTTCCAATTCAGTTAATTTTCCACTATGGATTTCTAATTGGTATAAATAATCTGATGTAAGTACTAAAATTGCGTTAAGTTTTTCTGAAATTTTGACTTCTTTCGGCGCTCCACGAAATATTCCGCACCATTCATATAAATCGTCATTCGTGAATTTAACAGTTGTCCAATTTTGAGAATTCCAAGCACTTTCATTATCATAAATCCGTTCTTCGTAAGTTCCCGAAAATGTTTGATTGATTATTTCTCCTTTTATTATCATTTTTTTGCTGAATTTTGAGGTAAAATGGCAGTTAACGTGTCGCCGCTTCACAAAGTTGCGGATTTTCAACACTTTTGATTACAAATATAGACAAAATTTAGTTTCAAAAATTACCATTTCTGATAAATCCCAAACCCCGCAATTTCGTGAAACGGCTGTTAGCGGTAGTGTTATTTTATTTTAAACGTTCTAAATTAGTTAAATATCTTTTACAATTATGAATATTTGCTATTTCTTTCCATTTACCACCAACAGCAATTTTGGAAGTCATAATTATGCCTAAACCACCAATTATTTGGCTAATGTATTCTGTTGTAGCAACTATAGGATTTTGTAATAAAATATATGTTCCTAACGGAATAGTTGCTATTCCTAATCCTTGAGTTAAAATTTCAGATGTTAGTTCTGAATATATATTGTTAAATCTATCTACAAAATCTTTTTCAGTAATTCCTGCTTGTACGCTATTTAAAGAATTATTTAATTCTATATTAAATGCTCTTATTTTATCACGATTTCGGTTACGGAATTGAATTAAATTTTGAATTGGAATTTCTGAAATGTTTCTTGGAATTGATAAACCAATTACTCCTTGAGCAAAACTATTTCTATTAATCACATTTCGTGGAATTATACGACGATGACTTAAGAAATTATCAAATTTATGATTGTCTGTTATTATTGATTTTCCTTCATCAAATGCAATTTCTTCTGCTAAAAAAGACATAAAAAGGAATGCAATTTCTTCAGTAACAATAATACCTCCATCAGTTCTTTCGCCAAATCCGTTTTGAAGACAAAAATTCTCCCAAGTTATAGAAAATTTTTCCTCATATATTTTAAAGTTTCTTTGATTATCGTCTCTTATAGCTCTTGATATGTTAGCTTTCTTAAATATACTACTATACCAATCTGGATTTCTATCTATTTTTTCTACAAATTCAACTGCTTTTATTGATGCTCTATCACCTTGGATATATTGCGGTAAATATGGTGTGATTAAATCAGTTTCATTAATTATTCGTTGATATTCTTCGGATAATTGTTGCATCCCACTTTGTGGAATTATTGGGTTGAAATTTTCAACATATAATAATGCAAACTTTAACCAATTTGGAGTTGGCGGTTCAAACGTGGGAAAGTAGACTAGATTCTCCATAAATTTTGATAAATATTTTTAGTGTTAAAATTACTTTAAACTATTGGATTTGTTCGTTCTGCGGAAACATTACCGCTAACGTTTCGCGGCTTGCTTTCAGTGGCGTTAATTAATCACTGACCATTACAAATATAAAAATAAGATTCAATTAGATAGTGTTTTTTCCAAATAAATCCTGAGCCAAGCCATTGAAGCAAACCGCTGTTGTAGGCTGTCTTTAATATTTAATAAATTCACCATTCGTTATAAATTCAAATTCAATATTTAACTTCAAAATTATAAAAGTAATTATAAACACAATTATTATAATAGCATCAAATTGAATTTCATATTCTTTATTTAAAATTTTTATTGATGGTTTCCTTTTAAAGAATAGTGGAATAAAACAAATAATAAATATAGGTATAAAAAGTAAACCAAGAAATTTGTTTGTTTTTAGTCTATTATTTTCAGCTTTCCTATAATTTAAATAATCTTTTCCATTTTTTGATATTGACATTATTTCATTTTCAAATCTCGTTATAGAAACAGTATCACCAATGTTTATTTCATTTTCAAATTCTTCGTTCTTTAAAAAATTAAACTCAATTCCACTTATTTCGTATAAAGTTCCGTCGTCTTTGAAATGTATTTCAACTAAATATTTAGTGTTTTTCCCGTGACTTTCTTCTTTAAAAATTGGTTTTAACTCAACGATTTTGTTTTGTTCTTTGATAAAGTCCTTTTCTGTAATTTTGCTTTTTGGCCATAGAAGAAATATGATTATCATTATTGACGAAAATATTATTCCAACAATGAATTTCTTTTTTGTTTTCTTCCAATCCTCTTCCCAAAAATCAGCCATTTTTTTCTATAATTTTTTTACGCATTTTTTTCAATAAGATAGCCTACAACGTTTCGCGGCTTCAAGAAGTGGCGATGAACCAAGACCAAGCCTTTATAAATATAACAAAAACTTTTAATTAATAACCTTTCCAATTTCTGATAAATCCCGTGACTCGCCATTTCTTGAAACCGCTGTTGTAGGTAGTACTTTTTCAATTATGCTTTGTGCAAATTCGTAAATTTCTTTCTTTTCTTCAATACTTGTCAAGTCTAATCTTTGATTACTTTTTGCAATACTTATTTTACCTTTATATTGATTTAATAACTTTAAATCATCTTTAAAATTTATAATAATTTCTTGAATATATTTGTTTAATAATCTTTCAAACTCATTTATTTTGTCTTTATTTTCTTTGTGTTCTCTTTCATTATAATCATTAAATTGTTTACAAAATATTCTATAATTGAACTTTTCAGAATAGTTGTTTAATTTATTTCTCATTTGAGAATGTATTTGATTTAATGAAAAATGATTTCCAATTCTTGAAATAATTGGATTACAACCAATTCTGTTATCACCAACTTTTCCAACATATAATAATTTGAGGTTATTTTCATTATTTTCAGCAACAATTATATAAATTGCCCATTTTTGAGAAGTTGCTTCGTTTGGAATTGTAAATTCTAATATATCATTCATTATTCAGGACATTTTTTTTCGTTAAATTCTACACATTCACCTTTTTTATTAATAAAGAAGAAATCACCATTTCTAAATTCAACTTTTGCTAATAAGTTATTGTTAAAATCATAATTACTTATATTTTTGAAATTAGGTTGTAAAATTATTTCGCCTTCCAAATTCATTATTCCATATTTCCAACCTTTGTCATCACTTGATGTTATTTTATACCAATTTGTAGTTTCAGTTAAATCACGAAATAGATATGTTTTTATTTCTCCATTATCTTTAATTATAACATATTCACTTTCTGAATAACCTGGTTTGTTTTTTATTGTATAAGCAACTTTTTTCGATTTTGAAATATTGATATATTCATTATTTTCGCCACGATACACTAATTTTCCGTCAGTTGTAAAAATCAATGGAAATTTTCCCATTGTACCAATATTAGTTCTACCAACTTCTTTTCCATTTCGATTACTTGTTACAATGTCGTATCCAAAAGATTCCCATTTCTTTGAATAAACAACTATGAATTTTCCAACGCAATCATCTGCAATGTCAAATTTTGCAGGAAAAATAGTTTTACCATGCTTGTCCATAAAACCAATTTTTTTATTGATTGAAAATCTGATAACATTATCGTTGTAACCTAAAATGTCATCATAAATAAATTGAGTTAAAACTTTTCCATTTTCGTCAGCCATTGCCAACTTCCCATTTAAAGATAAAAAAGTTCTATCGTTCAAATAATCTGAAATGTAAGTATATTTAAACGGAATAATTTCGTTATCTAATGTGTCAATAACTCCAACTAATTTTTCCTTAATTGCGACAAACTTTCCATTTGATAGTTTTCCTAACTCTTTGTATTTTGGTTGGATAACTTCTTTATTTGTTTTTGTGTTTAATATTCCATATAAAGTTCCTTGTAATGTGTTTTTTTCAATCTTTTTATAGACATTGTTTTGACTAAAAGATATGTTTGTTAGAATTAAAAGAATATAAATTATTTTTTTCATTTTTGTTTTGGATTTGTTCTTATGCGCAATTTTGGACGTATTACCTACAACGTTTCGCGGCTTCAAGAAGTGGCGATGAACCAAGACCAAGCCTTTACAAATATAGATAAAACTTTAAATTAAAAACCTTTTCCATTTCAAATAAATCCCGAGCCTCGCCATTTCTTGAAACCGCTGTTAGCGCTCGTTACTTTAGTCAGAATTTCTTAGGTATTTTTTAATATCACAATATTGATAAGAAAGTTGATTTTCTTTTTTTACTAGAGTTTTAGAAAATATAACATTTCCATCATTTAATTGAATCATTTTAATAGGCAGAGAATCGTTCTCAAAACCGTTAAGAATATTATATTTTTCAAAGTCATTCATCATGGAATCTATTGCTGAAGTATTTGTAGTCTCTATACAATCAAATCTTACATAATAAATTTTACCATAACTAATTTTTACAACTAGATTTTTCACACTTCCAATATTACTTGAAAATTCAAAGTGCTCACATTTAAATTGGTTTTTAGATAATTTTGTAAAGAGTTTTTCGCAATCTAAATTTTTAAAAACGCTATCTAATTTTAGTTCATCAATTCCATAAAAGTTTCGATGATGTTTTTCAGGATTAATTTTAAATAATTTAATTAAAAAAATAAGTATTCTTTCCATAGTTTTTTTGTAATGTGCGCTAACGTTTCGCAGCTACATGAAGTTGCGTACTTCATTCACTGCCAATTACAAATATAGACAAAACTTTGATTCAACAATTACCATTTTTGATAAATCCCATGCCTAGCAATTTCTTGTAACTGCTGTTAGTGGCTGTTTTTTTTTATTTCATCACTGCTATTTTATCTAAATATTCATTCATTTCAATCAATTTGTTTTCAGGCATTTTTAAATCATCAACTAAGTAAGCAGTAAATTCTTTCCTAAAGTCGAGAAATGTTTCTTTATTCGCTAGATAAGCCACTGTTAAGATTGCTATGTACCAACTAGCTGCTGTGAACCATTTGTTGCTGTCTTTCTTATATTTTGGATAAATCGAATTTAAAAAATTGATGTCATAACATTTTTTGATATGCTCAATTCCAAAATCTTGATAGATGTTCCAAAATCTTTCTACTGCATTTTGAATATCTTGAGGTGTATGAATTACAAAATCTAAATTTGAATTATCAATGAATGAGCCACAATTGATATTACATGTTCGGCTTTCAAGTTTAGCTTTTTCACTGAGATTTTTTATATATAGATTTTTTAACTTTTCAATTTCATCAACTCTTACACTAATATAAATATAAACATCATATCGCTTTAATGCTGCATATTCCGCAAGACCAAACCAAACCTCATCAAACCCATGCTCATTTATTTTTCTAAATTTCCCCTCTTTTTTATTGGGTTTATATCCTAAAGGGATTAATTTTTCCTTTAATAAATCAAAACAAAGACTTCTTACTTCTTTTGCTACCATAATTTTAATGTTTTATTTTAGTTTTTTGCTGTTAAGCCTGTTTTTTATTAACACTTATTCAATTCTAAAACCTTCATTTTCCCAACTTCGTCTGCTGTTTCATATTCATTTTGGTTATTGTCTAAATACATCCAAATGTTGTTTTGTTTTTCTAAATAGCCTTTTATAGAATTAAACTTTGGTTGGGTTTCGCCTTTTTTCCAATCAAAAGCGTCTTCTCGAATTCCGAATTCTTTTAAGAGTTGCCATTTTCCTTTGCAAATAGTATAAATTTTGCAAGTGTTTGTTCTGCTATCGTCCAACTTGTCTATTACAAATGCTATTTCGTCTTTTCCATCGTTGTTGTTGTCGCCAATGTTTATTAAACAATACAAACCTTGTGCAGTTCCTAAATGTAGAATTTCGCTGTTTTTTTTATTTAGTGTAAGTTTAACATCAGCATCTTGATTGTAAAACCATTTTACTACTTCGTCCCAATCTGTTTTCATTGGGTTAGGAGCCAAGTCAATTTCTTTTTTCTGTAGACTGCTAAAATTGTGTTGATAAATTGTATCAACTTTTTTGTCTCCGTCAAAATTCCCGACAACAATTAGTTTTTCGAGTTTGAGAAAATTTTCGTTTGATTTATTTTTTGATAATTCAGTATGACTTTCTGAGTTATTCTTTTTTGAACAACTTAAAAATGATATGAAAATTATTAATAAAGTTTTTTTCACAATGATTGCTTTTTAAGATTGTCTACTTTTAAAAAAAATTAAATATTCTTTTTTGTCTGCTCCTATAAAACAACGTCCTTCAGATTTATCATTTGCCACATCGAAATACTTCCAAGCATCATCTTTTCTTCCTAAATGATATAATACTGTGCCGGCTATAAATTCCCTATCGCCAGAATCGTGACGGTCTAATGAGCTTTTCATCAACTTTTTTGCCCATTCTAACGCATCTTCATATTTTTCCAGTTTTTTAAGTGCAAAAATTAAAGACTTTGCAATTAAGTAGCTTTCGGGTGTTTCATATTTGGGTTCTGGTAAAACATCCCAAGCTTTTTCAAATAACGCGACTGCTTTTTCAATGTTTCCCGATTTAAATTCTATCAAAGCATCGCTTTCGAATTGCTTTATTTTTTTTTGATACTCTTCCATTTTTGAATTATAAATGTTTTTGTGTTATGTTTAATGGTTAACGATTCTGCGGTAAAATAGCCACTAACGGTCAAGTATAAGCGTAGTGCGGGTTTTCGGAGCAATACACTGTCCGCTAGCACGAACTTTGATAGATGCCAAAATACCAAATTTTAGCCACTTCGCCCGCATTACGCTTATACAATGTTGGCGGTAGTTTTTTTATTCAATTCTCCTTAATACCCCCTTTAATTTTGCTTCAACTCCAAGAT
>CAZNWY010000062.1:0-8377 GCA_964577105.1 uncultured Flavobacterium sp. | reverse complement strand
ACCCACGACCTGCTGATTACAAATCAGCTGCTCTAGCCAGCTGAGCTACATCGGCATACTCAATAAAAAAAGTCCGCTATTTCTAACGGACTGCAAATGTAGGCATTTTATTTTTTAATCAAAATATTTTTTGTAAAAAATTTTATTAAATATGCGTTCTGGTTTTTTCTTTTCTTTTTACCAATAATCTTTCTAAAGATTCAGCAGATAATTCAACAGCTTCTTCAAAAGTTTTGCATTGTTTCTTAACCAAAAAATCGTCGCCTGGAACCAAAATTTTTATTTCAACAATTTTATTTTCTTTATCACTTGTGTTTTCGACTTTCAAAAAAACATCCGAAGAAACAATTTTATCATAATATTTTTCCAATTTATCCATTCTTTGTTGAATAAAATCAACTAATTTTCTGTCAACTGTAAAATTTACTGCATTTACATTTACCTTCATAATTTTAATATTAATGGTTACACTTTAGAACTACTTTTGATTTCTTGGATGCGCATCGCCATATACTTTCTTAAGTTCGGCCAAACTATTATGTGTATATACTTGCGTTGATGCCAAACTTGAATGCCCTAATAGTTCTTTTACTGAATTTAGATCGGCTCCGTTATTTAACATGTGAGTCGCAAATGTATGTCGTAAAATATGCGGACTCTTTTTTACCTTCTCGGAGACATTACTAAAGTAATAATTTATTAAACGATAAACAAACGAATCATTCAATTTAACGCCTTTTAACATTAAAAAAAAATAATCTTTATCTTTAATCTGTTCTATTTGAGCCCGTTCCGACAAGTATAAATTTATTTGTTTAGAAATAATTGGCAATATGGGAAGAATACGCTCTTTATTTCTTTTCCCCAAAACTTTTAATGTATTTTTCGACAAATCAATGTTTTGCATTTTAAGATTAATTAATTCTGTTCTTCTTATACCAGTTGTATAAAACAAATCAATTATCAATTTATCTCGTATTCCATCAAATCCATCAGGATATTGAATATGATTTAACACCTGATCCAATTCTTTTTCTGAAAATGGTATTTGTATTTTCTTCGGGGTTTTTAGCGATTTGTGTTTTAGCAACGGACTAACTTCGATTTGTTTTATCTTAAGCAAAAACTTGTAAAATGATTTTAACGAAGCTATTTTTCTATTTACAGAACTGTTTGAAATACCTTCATCTACCATCGAAACAATCCAACTTCGAATCATGCTGTAGTTTACTTCTTCTAAACGCTCTTGATCGAAATTACTTTTGAGAAATTCTTGAAAAAAAAGCAAATCATTTCCATAAGCATTCACGGTGTGCTGTGAATAGTTTTTTTCGAGTTGAAGATATTCTTGAAACGCTTTAAGATTGTTCATGAAAATTTGGAGAATTAATAGCAATAAAAAAACCGCTAGTAACAAAGTTATAAAACTTTATTGACTAGCGGTTATATTTCGATTCAAAAAATACTAGCTCTCTAATGAGTCTCTTAAGTTTTGAATATACGCTGCTTTTTGAATTTGAGCTCTTCTGGTTACAGATGGCTTAGTGAAAGCTTGACGTGCTCTTAACTGACGAACAGTTCCTGTTTTGTCAAATTTTCTTTTATAGCGCTTTAATGCTCTATCGATATTTTCTCCGTCTTTAATTGGTATAATTAACATAATCTAGACACCTCCTCTCATTTAGTGGGTGCAAAAGTAATAATAATTTTGAATTATGAATTATGAATTACCAATTATTTTTAAAACAAAGGTTATACTTACTTTACTGCTGGTTTGTAATTCTGCTTATCAATAATCATTTTTGACAGAATCTCTCTCAAAATTTCCGACGTTCCACCACCAATTGGCCCCAAACGACTGTCTCGTAATAAACGTGCCATTGGATATTCTTCCATATAACCATAACCGCCCAACATCTGCAAGCAACTGTATATAGCTTCGTCAGCTACTTTAGTAGATTTTAATTTTGCCATGGTAGCTTCTTTAACTACGTATTCGCCTTTGTTTAAACGAGCCGTTGCTGCATAATTGAATATTTTGCAATGCTCCACTTCTGTAGCATGATCAACCAAAGTGTGACGTAATGCTTGAAACTTATTAATGGTAGTCCCAAATGCCTCACGTTTTGACATATAATCGATAGCATAATCAATAGCATATTCTGCTCTTGCATGCGCATTGATAGCCATGATTAATCTTTCTAAAGCAAAATGTTGCATGATGTAAGGAAAACCTTTTCCTTCTTCACCCATTAAATTCTCTTCTGGAATCTCAACATTATCAAAAGCTATTTCGGCTGTATCAGAAGCTCTCCAACCCAGTTTATCTAACTTAGTTGCAGAAATTCCTTTTAAATTGGTATCCATTAAAAAAATACTAATTCCTTTATTTCCTAAATCAGGACTGGTTTTGGCTGCTACCACATAATAGTCGGCATACACACCGTTTGTAATAAAAGTTTTAGATCCATTGATGATATACTTATCGCTTTTTTTTACAGCAGTAGTTCTCATACCAGCCACATCACTTCCTCCAAAAGGTTCTGTAATGCACAACGCTCCTATTTTATCTCCCGAAATACTTGGTGCTAAATAATCTTGTTTGATGCGTTCATCGCCCTCAGCATTCAAATGCGTCATGGCTAAATAGGCATGAGCCCACATGGCTGCAGCAAAACCAGAAGAATGAATTTTTTGAAGTTCTTCTAAAAAGACTACAGTATAAAACAAATCCAAATTCATTCCACCATAAGCCTCAGGATAAGCGATTCCAAAAAAGCCCATTTCACCAAATTTTTTCCAAATAAAGCGTTCAATTGTGCCGGTTTTCTCCCATTTTTCAATGTGTGGCACCACTTCTTTTTGCAAAAAATCTTTCAAGCTTTTCCTGAATAATTCGTGCTCTTCTGTAAAATATATAGAATTCATATCTAAGCAATTTTTAGGTTCTTTTTTTAGAATTCCAAATATAAGGCAATTATTTTTATTTTATCAACAGGAAAACCCTTTATTTTTGACAAATCCTCAATCTTAATATCACCATTCATGCTTCTGTATGTAACAATATTTTTTGAAATAGGATATCTGAAATAAGGAAACTGTCCTAATTCTTTGATTGAAGCGTTATTAATATTGATTTTATTGGGCTTTGGCGAAATTGAAATTTTAAAACCTTGCTCCAGTTTTTCAATAACTTCTGGAGACAAACCCCAAACATCACTCATTTGTTCCATAGATACAAATGCTCCTAAAACTTCTCTCTGCTTTAATATCCTATCGGAAATAGCATCGCCAATACCATACACTTTCATTAAGTCTTCCTTAGTCGCTTGATTGATATCCACAACTTGAACCTTTTCTTTCTTCGGATATTCTTTCCAATTGGATTTCGTATTTGAATATTGAAACTTTCCATCTGTCTTTTTATTTACCCAATCAGGAAATTTGAAAAAAGGCGAAATCACATTAAGTAATGAATCGGAAATTCCTGTCACCTTCTGAAATTCTTCTGGAGAGTTGGCAAACTTGCCTTGCTTTCTAAAAGCCAATAATCGATCTATTTGTTCAACGGTCATTCCGAGTTTATATCCTTTGACGTCAGTGATAAAATTGGGATTGAACGGATACATTTTGTAAACCGTTTTAGGTTGTTCAGACTTTAGAGAATCTATCTCTTTTTGAACGGAAAGCCATTGCTGCTCTTCGGGTGAAGGTTTATCATTTGGGGTAAAATCTATCAAACAATAGGCTATTTGAAGCCCAACAATAATTACAAATAACGCAAGTAATCCTTTGCGTTGATCTTTAGAAAAATGTATAAACGAGATGATGGAATGATTGGCTTTGAACATGATATTTTGGCGTATAGATAATAATAGTAGAGGTAGAAATCACAAATCGAAGACGGAACTTCGTTTGGCTCGGATTAAATCTTTTAGTTTAATCCAAAAAGCAAGCGTGAGATAAAATCCAAATCCGAGTCCGACCGTTACAAAAGAAATATAAATGAAGAATAATCGCACATTCGTAGCACGCATACCCAACTTATCCGCTAATCGCGAAGAAACATGAAACCCGTGTTTTTCAAAAAAATACCGAATATTGGTTACCATATTTTATTCTTTTAAAAGTTCTAGTCCGATGGCGCAATGAAAACATTTCTTCTTGTTACAATATTCATTCTTGAGTTGTAACAGCGATTGTGTTTGAAAAGCATTTTCAGATTTAATCCCAAAAGTACTAAACTTTTCAATAATGCTATTTTTCTCAGGCGATAAATTAGATAAAAAATCTATGAGCAAATCGGAGTTGTCTTTTCCTAAGCTTTGTGCATAAGCAAATCGGATAGGAATAATAGTATTTATTATGATTAAATCGATAAAAGATTTAGAGAGCTTCTTTTCTTTTCTCGAACTTTGTTTATCAAAATTATAATGCGACTTCCAGTAATCACTTACAGAAACATTAAAAATATGATAAATTTCCTGAATATTTTTGACTTGAATTATCAACGAAAACAAATTTTTGTGTGCGTGATACAACATCGCTAATTGCGCCAAGCGAATGGTAGGAAAATTATCGGGTCGATGTTTAAAAAATTGAATGGGCGCCATAATTGGCTTCTTTAATTGGTATTTTAAAACAATATAGTTGTACCACGATTGCAATTCATTGAGATAAGTATCTTCTGTTGCAACTGGAAACATATCGGCTTGACCAAAAAACAATGCCTCAAGGTATTTTACCTCCAAAGCTTCTTTTCGAATGATGGAATACGAAATAGACTTGGCTACATTTAAAAACAATTCGCCATTGGTATTCAAACCAAAGTTTTTGGCCAACAGGCAAAATAAAACCGATTCCCAATCATTATTTGTTTCGATTAATAATTGATTTATCGAAAGAGATTTTCGTTCTAACCGTTCAAAAAACAATCGTTCTTGCCAATTAGAGAAAATAAAACTATTAATGTTATTAATTTGATTTTCGCAAAATATCCAAGATTTTTGAGTGATCAGTTCGTGATATTTGTGAATCACTTCTTTTGAAACAAAATTTTTTAATTCTAAAACAGGAATTTCTGAATTATCTTTTCTGTATACAGGTGTATCATGTTCCCAAACTACATGAAGAATCACATTTTCATAATTCGCATCTTTTTCGTGATGATGCACATACCAATCAGAGGATTTTACATGAATTTCGACATTACCAGCCCATTTTTGATTGGCAATAATAATTTGTGCATTGAAAAAATCAGGTCCAGATTGCTGAAGGTATTGACCGAAGTTTAAAAGGGTTAAAACTTCGTCGTTGGTAGTTTTTAAACTGGTAACATCCAATTTTTTATACAACCAAATGTAGTGTAGAAAATCTTCTTTCATAAACAGTATCTATATGGCTTTGAATATACTAAGGTAATTTTTTGATTTGAACTATACAAATTTTGAAAAAATTAATTTTCAAAAGGTATCTTTGTCTTACCAACAAACAACTTATGAAACAACTCATTTATCTTTTCGTTTTCACGGTTTCTGCTCTAACTTTTGGACAAACCACCAAATTTAAAATTTCGTACTTGAGAAGTTCCAACGGAACTTTAATCGAAAATCAAGATCCGATTTTAGTTTTTTCTGATGAAAAACAATCCATAATCACTTCGGTTTCAATTGAAAATGGAAAAGCCGATTTCCCTTTTGAACAAACAATAATAAATGGCACTAGTTACTATCAATTGGCTCATTTGAATGCCACCAAAACTATTACCACAAAAGACAGTCTAGCAATTGCTAAACAAAATTTTGAATTTATGCCTGATACCCGAAAAATTTTGGGCTATACTTGTAAAAAAGCAAAGACCATTATTAATTCGAATACTATTGAAATTTGGTATACCAATGATCTAAAAGTAAAAGGTGCACCGTCTGTTTTGGGAAGTTCTTTGGGTTTAGTTTTAGAAACGGTACGCAATGGAAATTTTATAATTTCTGCGACTAAGGTTGAGAAAGTAAAAGAAAATCCTGTTTTAAAAATAGATCAAACAAAACTATCCGATTTATTAACCTATCGTGATTTATTATGGAAAAGTAGATTTACAACTATTTCTGTATTCAAAGACGAAATCATCAATTTTTCGGATGCTTCACAATCCAATGACAGCATCATGCGATTTGCCAACAGAACTATTATTTTGAAAAAAATAAAAATTCCTTTTATTGCCAAAGGAAGCCAAGTATTTATTGATGTATCCGAACAATCCAATGGTGATGCTTACGATAGAACAGGTTCTGTATTTGTGATTCCGATATCCAAAAAATCAACTTTTTTAGATGGATTAAAAAATGGCGCCAAAACACTACCTATCTATGAAAACGGCAACGGAAAACAATACCAAGGAATCGTTGCTACGAATGATTTTGAACCTCTTATAGAATTGATGCGTTTCTTTACGCCATTTGGCATCAAGCAATACAACACCCTCCAACTTAAAGACAAAATTTGGGAAGAAAAAGTAAATTACCGTCAAGATATTTCTGAATTGACATCAGCCTTGAACAATCAAGAAGTTTACATTGGAACTTTTATTGGTAATTATGACAAAGGCGGTCACAAAGTGAGTGTAAATTTAACCATTCATCCCGAAGAAAATGCCGTTGCTAAATCGGCACAAGTCATTCCGTTATTTAACACCACCAATGTGATGGAGATGGCTGGTCAAGAATATGGCACTTTATTCAATTCGGAAAAAGGTTTGGTGGTTACCTTTACTTTGGATAAAGATTTAAAAAATGCCAAATTACGTTACATCACAACAGGTCATGGTGGTTGGGAAAATGGAGACGAATTTGTTCCGAAGAAAAATAGCATTTATTTAGACGAGAAAGAAGTGTTTCATTTCACGCCTTGGCGAGAAGATTGTGGTTCGTACCGATTGTACAATCCAGCTTCTGGAAACTTCAATAACGGATTATCCTCGTCAGATTACAGCCGCTCTAATTGGTGTCCGGGAACTGCTACCAATCCGGTATATATTGAGTTAGGCGATTTGAAAGCTGGCACACATACCCTACAAGTGAAAATTCCGCAAGGTGCTCCAGAAGGAACTAGCTTTAGTGCTTGGAATGTTTCGGGAGTTTTGATTGGGAATTAAAAACAAAAAAAAGAGTCAAGAAATAATCCTGACTCTTTTTTACTTTTAATTGTATTATTTAATCGAACCGATGATGTCGTATTTGGTAATGATATGATGTTTTCCGTTTCCTAAATCGACCAAAACAGCTTGGTTGTCTTTAGTGAAAAGTTTGGAAACTTCTTCAATTGGAGTTCCCAATTTTACAACTGGATATGGTTTACCCATTACGTCTTTTATTGGTTTGTCGGCTACATTTTTATCGGCTACATAACTTTGAAACAAATCAGATTCATCTACAGAACCAACAAAACCTGTGATATCGATTACTGGAATTTGAGAGATTTTATATTTTCTCATTCTATCGATGGCATGAGAAACTAATTCTTCTGTACGCGCCACAACTAGTGGTTTATCCATATGATCTTTGATAACATCTTCTGCTTTGGTCACTTCTTCTTCTAAGAATCCGCGTTCACGCATCCAATCATCGTTGAACATTTTACCAACATAACGGCTTCCTGAATCGTGGAATAACACGACTACAACATCATCTGGTTTAAAGTGTTCTTTCAATTGGTGCAATCCTTTAATGCATGCACCAGCCGAGTTACCTACAAAAATTCCTTCTTCTAAAGCAATTTTACGAGTATATACAGCGGCATCTTTATCGGTAACTTTAGTAAATCCATCTATGATAGAGAAATCTACGTTTTTAGGAAGAATATCTTCTCCAATTCCTTCGGTAATATAGGAATAGATTTCGTTTTCATCGAAGATACCTGTTTCGTGGTATTTTTTAAAAACCGAACCATACGTATCGATTCCCCAAACTTTAACGTTTGGATTTTTTTCTTTCAAATATTTTCCGATTCCAGAAATGGTTCCGCCTGTTCCTACTCCAACAACAAAATGAGTTACTTTTCCATCGGTTTGTTCCCAAATTTCTGGACCCGTTTGCTCGTAATTTGCTTGAGCATTACTCGGATTATCGTATTGATTTACATACCATCCGTTTGGCGTTTCTTCGGCTAAACGTTTTGAAACCGAATAATACGAACGTGGATCAGTTGGTTCTACATCTGTTGGACAAACAACTACTTTGGCACCTACAGCACGAAGAATATCCATTTTCTCTTTGGATTGCTTGTCTGATATGACACAAATAAGTTTGTAACCTTTAATAATAGCCGCAAGAGCTAATCCCATTCCGGTGTTACCAGAAGTTCCTTCAATAATAGTTCCACC
>CAZNWY010000061.1:0-8519 GCA_964577105.1 uncultured Flavobacterium sp. | reverse complement strand
CGACGTCCGTCTGTGTAATGCACAACGTGATAGTTACGAAACTTCCTACATGCAAGATTTAGAGCAACAACTGATTAAAGCAACCGAAGCCGGACATCGTTTCAAATTAATTGTTACTGATGGAGTTTTCTCAATGGATGGTGTTGTGGCGCCATTGGATAAAATTTGCGATTTGGCCGACAAATATGATGCTTTAGTTATGGTTGATGAATGTCACGCAGCAGGATTTATAGGTGCCACAGGCAAAGGAACACTTGAAGCTAAAGGCGTAATGGGCAGAGTTGATATTATTACGGGAACTTTAGGAAAAGCGCTTGGTGGTGCTATGGGCGGATATACAACTGCTAAAAAAGAAATCATTGAAATTTTACGTCAACGTTCACGTCCCTATTTGTTTTCTAATTCACTAGCGCCAGCCATTGTTGGTGCTTCTATTAAAGTGTTCGAACTTTTAGAAAAAGATACTGTTCTTAGAGACAAGTTAGAATGGAATACCAATTATTTTAAGCAAGGATTAAGAAATGCTGGAATTGACTTTATTGACGGGGATTCAGCAATAGTTCCAGTGATGTTGTATGATGCCAAATTGTCGCAAATCATGGCAGATGAGTTGCTTAAGAAAGGAATTTACGTAATAGGATTCTTTTATCCAGTAGTTCCAAAAGACAAAGCAAGAATAAGGGTTCAGCTTTCTGCGGCACATACTAAAGAGCATTTAGACAAGGCAATAGAGGCCTTTACAGAAGTAGGTAAGTCCTTAAAAATCATATAATGTAGAATTTTGCCTACAACATTTTGATAATTCATTTATTGGTATTACTTTTGCGCCATTATATCTTTATAATCTAACAAAATTAAGTATGAAACATCTTAACAAATTATTTGCTTTATTGATGCTTATCGGATTAAGTTCTCAAGCACAAGACAGCAACAACAAATGGGCTATTTCGTTTGGTGCAAATGCAGTAGACGGAGGTAGAGTAAGTGCTGCGTCAAGTGTAAAAAATCAATTTTCACAGTATTTTGATGCGAAAAAATATTGGAATATTATTCCTTCAGTATCTACGATTAATGTATCTAGATATGTTGGTGATAATTTCTCTTTCGGTGTTACAGGATCTGTAAACAAAATCTCTAAGTTAGTTGGAGATAGAGTTTATGATGAGAATACGGGATTATCAACTTATCCAGTTTCTAATCCAGGTGATTTAATGTATTATAGTGTTGATGGAGTCGTAAAGTATAGCTTTATGAATGCAATCAAGTCAAAAAGAATTGACCCTTCTGCTCACATTGGTGGAGGTTACACTTGGTTAGGAGATGTGTCTGCAGGAACTGTAAACGGAGGATTAGGATTAACTTTTTGGTTGTCTAAACAAGTAGGTTTGTCTTTCTCTTCAACTTATAAGCACTCATTTGATGATTCAAGAAATCCTCAATTTGACGTTCCATCACACATGCAACATTTTGCAGGTTTAACATTCAAATTTGGAGCTAAAGATTCAGATGATGACGGAATTTATGATAACGAAGATGCTTGTCCAAATGACAAAGGTACTTTAGAATTCAAAGGTTGTCCAGATTCAGATGGTGACAAAATTATCGACAAAGATGATGCTTGTCCTACAGAGGCTGGTTTAGCTCAATTCCAAGGTTGTCCAGATTCAGATGGTGATGGAATCGCTGATAAAGATGATGCATGTCCAGATCAAGCTGGTATAGCTGCTTTAGGTGGTTGTCCTGATAAAGATGGAGACGGAATTGCTGATAAATCAGACAAATGTCCAGAGGTTAAAGGTCCAAAAGAAAATGGTGGATGTCCTTGGCCAGATAGAGATGGTGACAAAGTTCTTGATAAAGATGACAAATGTCCAGATGTTGCTGGAACTGTAGCTAATCAAGGTTGTCCTGAAGTAACAGATGAGGCTATCAAAAAATTAAACGATTATGCTAAAACTATCTTGTTTGATTCAGGTAAAGCTTCTTTCCAAAAACAAACATACCCAGTTTTACAATCTATTACTGCAATATTAAAAGAGTATCCTACAGCTAAATTTAGCATTGAAGGACACACTGACAACACAGGTAAAGCGGTTACAAACCAAAAATTATCTGAAGATAGAGCAGCAGCTGTTAAAAACTATTTGATTGAAAATGGTATCGCTAGCGACAGATTAACTTCTGTAGGTTATGGTCAAACTAAACCAATCGATACTAACAAAACTAAAGCTGGTAAAGCTAACAACAGAAGAGTTGAAGTGAAATTAGTAAAATAATTTCTGCTAAAATATTTTTAAGAAAACGCTCCGAATTTCGGGGCGTTTTTTTATTTTTATCAAATGGTAAATCCAACGTTTCTTCAAAAAATTGCAGCCGTTATCTTAAATGATTATTCTGAAAAAATATCAGATACAACTATCATTTTACCCAACCGACGCGCCAAAGTATTTCTAATTGATGCTCTAAAACAACAAACTCCAAAAACAATTATTGCACCCGAGATCATTAGTATTGAAGATTTCGTTCAAGACATTGCGGGAATTCGTTCTATCGATAGCGTTGAATTATTGTTTGAATTCTATAATGTTTATCTTTCAGTAACAGAAAAAGAGCAAGAATCTTTTGAAACCTTTGCCAATTGGGCGAAAACATTGCTTCAAGATTTTAATGAAATTGATCGATACTTGTTAGAGCCTGATAAAATTCTGAAATACCTAGAAAATATTAAAGAAGTAGAACATTGGGCTGTTGATAGCGATAAACGAACTGAGCTAATAGAAAAATATCTAATTTTCTGGAAAAAGTTACCACTATATTACCACACATTTTATCAATATTTACTTGAAAAAGCCATCGGTTATCAGGGACTTATTTATAGAGAAGCGGTAAATAATCTTAATCACTTTTCAGAATCTGTAAAAGAAAAAAACTTTGTTTTTGCAGGCTTTAATGCACTTAATCATGCGGAAGAAAAAATAGTTCAACACCTTTTAGCACTTGATAAAGCTAAAATTTATTGGGACATTGATGAGACGTTTTTAAATGATCCGTTTCATGATACAGCGTTGTTTCAAAGACGTTTTAAATCTTCTTGGCCTTATTATAAAACTAATCCTTACGAATGGATTACAAACGATTTTAAGCAAGAAAAGAACATCCAAGTTATTGGCACGCCAAAAGCTATTGGCCAAGCCAAAATTGTGGGTGAAATTATCGAAAAACATAGCCGTGAAAATGAAGGCAAACTTCAAAATGTAGCCGTTGTTCTTGGCGAAGAATCGCTTTTGGTTCCCATTTTATATTCGCTTCCAGCTAATGTGGATGCCTTGAATATTACAATGGGTTATTCGAGTAAAAATAACCCGGCACAATTGCTCATCGCCAAACTTTTTAAAGCGCATACCAACGCCATTTCAAGAAATGCGTCGAGTTATGTGTTTTATTACAAAGATGTTTTAGATATTCTAACGCATCCATTGATTGAACCTTATATCAATGCGAGAGAGTTGGTAAATCGAATCAACCAAAACAATTATACGTTTATTGTTCACAAACGAATTCTAGAATTACAAGAAAATCAAAACGATTTATTTCAATTGATTTTTCAAAAATGGGAGGGTTCTTCTGTAGCTATTTTAGAAAATTTAAGTCAGATTTTGCTTAAAATCAAAGCTAATTTGAGTGCTGATAATGAAGAAGAAAAGATTACAAATGCTTTTGTTTACTCGATTTTTAAAGTCATCAACAAAATGATTTCTTATTTTTCTTCCAATCCAAATATCGATACTGTTGAAACGCTTTTTGCTATTTACAAGCAGGTTATTGATGTAGCCGAAGTGTCTTTTGAAGGAGAACCTTTAAACGGATTGCAAATTATGGGTGTGCTAGAAAGTCGTGTGCTCGATTTTGAAACCGTTATCATCACATCGGTAAATGAAGGAAAATTTCCTGCTGGAAAAAGCTCGAATTCGTTCCTTCCTTATGATGTTAAAAAGGAATATGGTTTACCAACGTTCAAAGAAAAAGATGCCATTTATACGTACCATTTTTACCATTTATTGCAACGCGCTAAAAACGTTTATTTGCTATATAATTCCGATAGTGAAGGTTTGGATGCTGGTGAACGCAGCCGTTTCATCACACAATTGGAAGTCGAAAAACAACCAAATCACAACTTAACTTTTCAGACGTATAATGCCAATGTTCCTGAAATAGCACACCAACCTTTAGTCATTCCAAAATCGGAAAAAGTGTTGTTGCGATTGAAAGAAATTGCTGAAAAAGGATTTTCTCCATCAGCATTGACAACGTATATTCGAAATCCGATTCAGTTTTATTTTCAAAGAATATTGCGCATTTCTGAAACCGATGAAGTAGAAGAAAATATCGCTGTAAATACACTCGGAACCATAATTCACGGGACTTTAGAAGAATTGTACAAACCGTTTATTGGTAAAATTTTAATTGAAAACGATATTAAAATTTGCATCAAAAACATCGATGAAGAAGTGTTGAAACAATTCAAATTGGTGTACAAAGAAGGCGAAATCAAAAAAGGAAGAAATCTGCTTGCTTTTGAAGTTGCCAAACGAAACGTATTGAATTTTCTAAAATTAGAATTAGAAGCCATTCAAAATGGTGATGAAATTCAGATTATCGCTTTAGAAAAACATCTCGAGCGCGACTTGGTGCATCCAAAATTACCTTTTCCAGTTAAAATTGGTGGAAATGTGGATAGAATTGAAAACCGAAACGGAAGAATCAGAATCATCGATTATAAAACCGGAAATGTTACCAAACCAAGTGTCACTTTAAAATCGTGGAATGGCTTAACCGAAGACATCAAAAACGATAAAATCATCCAAATTCTCGCCTATGCATTTATGTATGAACCCGAAGCTAAAGGATTGGATATTGAAGCTGGAATCATTTCGTTTAAAAATTTAAAAAACGGATTTTTACCTTTTAATTTCATAGAAAACAAAGAAGTTTCCGAAGTCATTTCACCCGAAATAATGGAAAGTTACCTTGAAGAAGTTGTGGTTTTGTTAAATGAGATTTTGAGTGCAGATGTTGCTTTTGAGGAGAAACTTTAACATTTAACCGCAAAGGCGCTAAGTTTTTCGCAAAGACCGCAAGGTTTTTAAAGATATTTGGAGAAAAGCTTTGCGAACTTTGCGCTTTTTCTTTGCGTCTTTGCGGTTAGGAAATTAAATGCCTTTAAAAAACTCCAACAACACTCTCATTAATTGCTTTTTGTTTTCAATATGACTCATGTGTCCGTCTGGAAAAGTGTGAAGTTTTACGTTGGTACCTTCAATTTGTTCGAGATTGTCATCATAAATCAAAACACCATCTTTTTTCCCTAAAATCAACTGAATTGGATAGGGTGCAAAATGCAAAATCACTTCGCGGTCTTTTCTAATTTTCATGCCTTCCAAAGCAGCAACAATACCTTGCAAAGGTGTTTTGAGTGCTTCGAGTTTTACGTGTTCTATTTGTTCTGCCAATCGTTCGCGGTTGTCTTCGCTAAACAAATTGGCAATGCTCATGCGTACAAACGCCGAATAGTTTTGTTTTACCGCAATAATAGCGCGATCGCGATTGATTTTTCGTTCATCGCTATCAGCACGTGACGTAGAATTCAATAGTACTAATGCTTTCATGTTGTCGGGATACAATTCGGCGAAAGCCAACGCAATATAGCCACCCATCGAATGACCCACCAAAACCGCTTTTCTAATTTTCAATTCGTGCAACACATGATGCACCATATCGGCCTGATCTTCCATAGAATGCACGTACCCTAAACATTCGGTTTGCCCATGCCCCAATAAATCAATGGTAATTACGCGATACTTCTTAGAAAACTCAGGTACAAAATCATCCCACATCGATTGATTTTCTAAAAAACCATGCAACAGCACTACAGCCGTGCCTTTGCCTTGCTCGGTGTAGGATATTTTGGTGTTTTTGAAGATGGTGGTTTTCATGGTTGCAAAACTATAACTTTAATTTTTTGAAACACAAAAGTCACAAAAGAAAGTACAACAATTGTCGTTAATAACTTTCGTGCCTTTTTTGCTTGAAAATAAATATATTTGAGAAACAGATTTTTAGAAGTATGAATAGACTGGTTATTATTGGAAACGGATTTGATTTGGCTCATGGATTGCCAACTAGGTATAAAGATTTTATTGATGATTTTTGGAGGAATTTACCAAATATTACCACTGATAATGATTTGGTTTTTTTATGCTCGGAAAAAATATCTTCTGAAAAATGGTATAATTTTCAAGAATTAAAGACTCTGATTTTTGAAAAACATAAAAATGATAATCTTAAAACAGCAAGAACTGCAGAATTTGAACCAATCAATGAAATTTATTATAAGGATACTATACTAAATACTAAAGTATCAATATTAAAATTTAAAAACATTTTTTTTGGAAAAATATCTGAACATTTAAATATTAATAATTGGGTTGATGTTGAAAATGAATATTATCTAGAATTAAAGAAAATTATGAAATCAAAATCTCCATACATAGCAATGGATAAAAGGACATGGGAGAGTGAGCAGAAGAAATTGGTTTTAAATCTTAACAAAGAATTTGAAGAAGTAAAGAAACTTTTAGAAAAATACTTAAATGAAAAAGTTGTAGAAAAACATAATTTAAATCTTGATTTTAATGAAGCATTTAATTTTCATAATATTTTTTCTCCTGATATATTCGACAATATTAAAAGGGCTGCTTGGAGAGAAGATTTTTCAAAAGAAGATAAAGATTATATAGATGAATTAGTAAGAGAAGAAAATCATGGAAAAGTAAAATTACGATTTTTAAACTTTAATTATACGCCTACACTGTCAAGTTATTTTGGGATGAACCTTAATTTATATATGGATTCAGTATATTTCATCCACGGTAAATTAAATAGCTCCAAAAATAAAATCAATTTTGGTTTTGGAGATGAGATGGATGAGGATTATAAATTAATAGAAAACATTAATGATAATGAATATTTGAAGAATTTCAAATCGTTTCAATATCTTCAAAATGATACTTATAAAAAACTTATGGATTTTGTTGAAAGTGAAAAATTTGAGGTTTTTATAATGGGATCTTCGTGTGGTTTGTCTGATAGAACGTTGTTAAATACAATTTTTGAACATGAAAATTGTAGGCTTATAAAAGTGTTTTATTACCAATGGGAAGAGAATGGAGAGAAAAAGGATAATTTTACGGAGTTAACTCAAAATATTTCACGCCATTTTAATGATAAAAAATTAATGCGTTCAAAAATTGTTCATAAAAAGCTAGAACATTTAATGCCGAAAATTCAATTACCTAAAATATAATTTTTTTGTCCTTCGTCGGAAGGACAACTTTGAACATAAAAAATAGTTACTTTCGCATAAAGTCTTTGTTCTTTTTTCTATTCTCTATTTTCTAAAAAATAAAACCATGTTCACAATCCAACAAATAAAAGACGCCCATTCCAAAGTAAAAAGCGGTGCCGATTTTCCACAATACATGCAAGATATTATCGCGCTTGGCGTCACTTCATTTGAAACATTCGTATTTGATAACCACACCAATTATTATGGAAAAGATAATTTTCAAATTGCTTCTGAAGGCTTTTCAGAAACATTAAGTATTGCAGATGAAAGTGCTATCAAACAATTCAAACTGGATTTAAAAGCGCACCAACAAGGCAAAACCGATTACATGACTTTTCTAAATGATTGTGCCAAATCAGGTGTAGAAAAATGGATTGTAGTGATGGATGAAATGACTTGCAGTTATTATGACAAAGCAGGAAATGAAATGGTGGTAGAGGTGATTCCGTCGGTATAATTTCTCCAATCTGTGTTCCAAAAAAAAAACAGCTCACATTACTGCAAACCGTCTATTTTCTATATTCTATTCTCTTTTTTCTAAATTAAGAATTCATAATCGATTCAATTTCCTCCACTTCAATAGGAATATTGCGCATCAAGTTAAACGCTTCACCTTTTTCTTGAATCACCATATCGTCTTCAATACGAATTCCGAAACCTTCTGCCGGAATGTAAATTCCTGGTTCCACCGTAAACACCATATTGGCTTGCATTGGTTCGTGTAATAAACCGTAATCGTGTGTATCCAATCCCATGTGGTGCGACGTGCCGTGCATGAAATATTTTTTGTAAGCTGGCCAATCTGGATTTTCATTTTGAACATCGGCTTTGTCAATTAATCCTAAACCTAACAATTCTGAAGTCATGATTTTACCCACTTCTACGTGATATTGTTTCCACAATGTTCCTGGAACTAACATTTTAGTAGCTTCATTTTTCACACGCAAAACCGCATTATATACTTCTTTTTGTCTGTCCGAAAAACGTCCCGAAACTGGAACCATTCTAGTCATATCGCTAGAATAATTAGCATATTCTGCACCAACGTCTAGCAAAATCAAATCGCCTGCTTTACATTGTTGGTTGTTTTCAATATAATGCAACACATTGGCAT
>CAZNWY010000060.1:3500-8858 GCA_964577105.1 uncultured Flavobacterium sp. | reverse complement strand
AGGTCGGGTGCGGTCTGTGGTCAAGTAGTCTTCGGGCAAAAAGGCAATGGCTTGGTCTAAATCGGCTTTTACATTAGTGTAAACGGTAGCAACGGGCAAACGCACCGCTACTCGGTTTTGTTCATAGTCAGTAGTGGTAATGTACGGTACATCGCCATAAACACTAGCCAGATAAAAATGAAGCAAAGCTCTAACAAACAAGGCTTCACCAGTCAATTGTTGGCGGTCAGCGCTAGTCAGCGAAACCGAATGAGCTACACCTTCCAACACCGCATTAGCCGAATAAATTTGGTTATAAGTGTTGTTCCACAAATCCTTAACCGTAGCATCAGAAACCACTAGCGTATTGTGATAAAACGGAACAGCACTGTTTTGGGGTGTTCCATAAAAATCCAGTTCATCGGCATAGTTTCCTAGCAAGTGAGACAAACCATTAGACCCTCCTGTCAATAAGCCACCATCCCTAATCTTCGAATAGATATCGGTCATAGCAGCGTTAGCAGTAGCCCTATCCTCAAATACGGCACTAGAAGTAAGTTGCGAATTCGGCAAATCCACATTCACAAAACTATCACAGGCATTCATGACAAGAGCTATCATGAGTAACCAAACCATTCCAAACCCAAAACGCCACAAAGCATTCTTGGCATTCCACACATATAGATTATTATATTTTTTCATCCTACTTTTTTTTAAATTAAAAACTAAACTGTACTCCAGCGGTCAATACCCTTAGCGGTGGCAAGTAACCTGCCGAGGTAAATTCAGGATCAGCACCATTGTAGTGGGTAAACGTCAACACATTCTGTCCCTCAAAAAACACCTTGCATTGCAAGTCTTTCAACGGCACATCATACGATAGCGAAAGGTTTTTCAAGCGCACATACGAAGCATCACTAATCGCTCCATCACTTTCAAAATAGCGGTAGTAACCATCCACCGCAGCACTATTAGCGCCATCGGTATACACCATAGTTGGTGACACATCACCCGGCTGTTGCCAGTGGTTCAACAAGCCAGTTGGCTGGTTATTCTGCGAACCCGGCAATCCAAAATAAACCGCTGAATTATAGTTCATTTGCTTCACAAACTGAAACAAAAAATCCAACTGCCAATGCTTGTATTTCAAGGTGTTTTGAATACCACCATAATACTTCGGGTTAAAATCCCTAACGGTCTGTTTATCGGCTGCCGTAAGCTGTCCGTCACCGTTCACATCCTCATAGGTATAAACACCAGTCTGTGGGTCAACGCCTGTAAAATGATACACTTTCTGAATATTCAGCGGCTCGCCAATAACCAACTGATTGGCATAGGTAGAACCGGCTAAGTTGGGAAACGCCAACAACTTATTTTTGGCCATAGTCAAATTAAAGTTGGTCGTCCAGCTAAAGTGTTTAGATTGTAAATTAGCAGTACGCAACGTAAACTCCAAGCCTCGGTTCTGAACCGTAGCATCAAGGTTAGCCAAAAGCGAACTAAACCCAGTAGTGCCCGGCAGTGGTATACCCGTCAATTGGTTCGAAGAGCGGTTATCATAAAATCCTGCCGTCAAAAAGATACGGTCTTTCAAAAAACCAGTCTCCAAAGCCACTTCAAACTTCTTATTGGTTTCCCATCCAAACATGGGGTTAAATAGCCTTGTGGGTTGCATCCCCACTACGCCACCATAGTTCACACCCGAAGAAACATAGGTATCCAAATATTGGTAATCTCCTATCTGGTCATTACCCGTAATCCCATAACTCATGCGCAATTTGCCAAAGCTCAAAATAGCGCTGTCTTTAAATAGGTTTTCTTTAGAGAACAACCACGCAGCACCCACCGCCCCAAAAGTGGCAAACTGTTTACCAGGTCCAAATCGGCTGCTTCCATCGCGTCTACCCGTAAGATTCACAATGTATTTATCCGCCCAGTTATAATTCACCCTACCAAAAAAAGCTTGGTAGTTGTACTCCGTGGCATCACTCACCAAAGTATACACTGCCGAGGCCGAAGCCAAATTATAAATCAAACTATTACTGGCAAATCCTGCCGCATACTGCACCAGCTGAGTACCTTTTTGCGACTGAAAAGTACTACCCACCAATACATCCAACTTACCTTTACCCATAGTGGTATTCCAGTTCAGTTGTGGCTCGGCTATCCACGATTTTCGGTTGGCACCGCCAGCTATGAGTGTCGAATAAGCAGGACCCAATCCATACGCAGGATTAAACATGGTCGAAGGATTCGTAGTAGTTTCAGTACCATTCAGTGCGGTATAGCCAAAACTCGATTTCACTTGCAATCGCTCCGTCAGTTGATATGACAACAGCGCATTGGCAATGAGGTCGTTGGTCACGGCTTTATACTTCCCTTCCAAATTTCGTAACGGATTATTAAAGGTATTATTCTCCCAATTGAGTGTTCCATCTGCCGCATACAGCGCAGGCGAATTCGGTGCCATGTTCACCGCCTCTCTAATAAAACTGATTCGGGGTTGGTTGTTATCCTGCACCGTATATCCCACCGATACCGTGCTGTTAAACTTCTTATTTTCCGATTGATGGTTCACATTCAAATGCACATTCCCTTTTTTGTAACTAAAATCACCCGGGAAAACCGTCGTTTGCTTATTGTAATTACCACTCAACAAAAACTGTGTTCGTTCAGAACCGCCCGACAGCGAACTTTGCACATTAGTAATCTCGGCAGTGCCACCAAACAATGCCTTTTGCCAATCGGTATATCGATTGCGATCCCAAGTACCATTCACATCATAAGCATAATAGGGCAAAGACGAAATCCCATCATTAGCAAATGCCTCCTCACGCATCGCAAGATATTCTTGGGTGTTCATCAACTTCATAAATCGGGTAACCCTGCCTACACCCTGCGATACCGTTCCGCTAAATTTGGTTGTACCCTGCTTTCCTTTTTTAGTGGTAATCAGCACCACACCATTAGCACCACGACTGCCGTATATAGCAGTCGCATCAGCATCTTTCAATACCTCTATACTTTCAATCTGATCGGGATTAATGCTGTTCAATGGGCTGGGTTGTGTAGGCAATACTGCCGAAGCAATGCCTGCTCCTATCGGGTCACTCGAATACGGCACGCCGTCTATAATATAGAGCGGACTGTTCCCATTACTACGCAAACTATTCTGTCCGCGTATCTGTATCTCAAATCCTCCTCCGGGAGTACCTGTGGTTTGGGTAATATTGACACCTGCCATCCTACCTTGCATAGTAGCCAGCACATTGGTCACAGGTTGTTGCTCTATGTCTTTACTGGTTATTTTAGCAATACTACCGGTGCGTTCTTTATCTTTAACTTTATAGTATCCAGCATTCACAGTTACTTCTTTTAGAGTAGTGGCATCTTCAACCATTGTTATAGTAATAACACTACGACTGTCTACCGTTACGGCTACTTCCTTATACCCTATAAAAGTAAAAACAAGCACATCGCCTTCATTGGCTTTTATGGAAAACTTCCCTAAGTGGTCTGTTATAGTACTGGTGTTAGTACCTTTTATGGTAATGGTAACTCCAGGAAGTACGCCATTGGCATCACTTACGACACCTGTAATAATTGATAGCTGTTTGGTTGTTTGATTACTACTTGAGACATTGTATAATGGTGTTTTATTGTTACTAGCAAAGCCGATGTTGCTTGCTAATAAAAAAACAATTAAGGTAACTCTAAGCCACCTTTTTTTGCTAATACGATTTTTATTCATACTATTGGTTAGTTAAATGAAACATTAGTTTTGTTTGTCTGGGTCCTCTATGCTAGTTTGCCGACGAGATAGAGGGCTTTTTTGTGTTTAGTTGTGCTGTTATTTTACCATAGGCTAGTGTTTTTTTATGTTATTACTACTGACAATTCGAGTGATTCCGGATGATATTGGAATAGTTTCGAGACTCCTTGAATGCAATGACTAAACGCTAAGAATAAAGTTGAGAGAACCTAAATTGTAGGTACAAAAAAAGGCGCGGAACTCAGCTTACTGCATCGTAGGTACTGGTATACCTTGCAACAATAAGTGAGCCCACACCCAAGAGTGTGAGCATCGTACTTATCATCTCGTTGCTAAAATTACCAGTTTTACGATGCGAGATTCAAAGCGAATGCTTCAATGTTGTATTTGAAGAATCGCAAATTTAATTAATTCGGTGCTAATATAATAAAATATTTTAAATTGTGGTTTACTTAACCTACATTATTTTTTATGATTCTATTGAAATTGCTTTCATAAAATATGGCAATGAAAAACAAGAATAATAAATCTGAATTTCAAATAGCATTCGGGAAGCAAATTGAAAAACTTCGAACTGAACAGAATTTAAGCTATAGACAATTAGCACAAAGATGTGATGTTGATTTTAGTAACATTAGTAAAATTGAAAAAGGAGAAATCAACATACAACTCTCATCAGTGTTACAAATTGCAAAGGGTCTTTCTGTTTCTCCAAAGGAATTATTTGATTTTAAATTTGACATTGAAAAAGAATAATTAGCCAATACATATATGATTATAAAGGATGCTTCGGCATCTTTTTTTATTCAAAAAACTCAAAAGTATAGTGTTTAATTCCAGAATCACACACTATACTTTTTGCTAAAAAACATAGTAAACTATAGATTTGTTACAAAAAATAAATCTACATGGAGTGTGAAATTGCAGGAGTTATTATACTATGGTTTTTGGGTCTTTTCTTAAGAGGTAAATTTTATGATTGGAGAAGAAGACATTATCATAATGATAGTTGGAAGTATAGAAAAAAATGAAAGATGCTTAGAGGCAACTTTTTATTAAATCAGCAATAAAAAAAATAAGTCATCTAAACCCAATGGATAAAATCAAATATAAATAGTCTTTACGTATTTAGTTTATGGCTAATCTTTTTTATCTTTGTGGTACTACTTATAACTGATTAGCATATGAGTTCCCAAAAGCCATTTAGACCTGATACTCGACAAACCAGTTGGCTAATTAAAGCTGGTTACATTGCAGCAAGAAAGGCTAGAAAAGATTCTAAAGCACATGGCTTGGCTATTACATTTATTAAAAATGATGTAATTTATTTGGAACATGCTAATGGCAAGACTGAGCGTATCGGTACAATATCCTCAGAAAAAATTATTCGCCCTCTACTGGTGAAAGGGACAATATTACGTGCAAGATAATACGTGTATTTAATTTGTCTCCTTAAAAATTATTCTTATAATTCACGTACTGCATACGTACTATCTACGCATCATCTACCTACCACCCACCTATTAATTGGGAATTACGAATTACGAATTGGGAATTACGAATTGGGAATTACGAATTGGGAATTACGAATTGGGAATTACGAATTG
>CAZNWY010000060.1:0-3400 GCA_964577105.1 uncultured Flavobacterium sp. | reverse complement strand
GGAATTACGAATTAGGAATTACGAATTAGGAATTACGAATTGATTAGGACATTTGTGTCATTTTAGGACATTTGTGTCGATTATAGTCGATTATGTATGTTTTTTAAACCTAGTTGTTTTTTGTATGGTTATTTATTATAAACTTTGGGATACCTTTTATGAAATAAGTTGCAACGTTTATCGACATGATGAGGAAAAAATGATTATTAATTTTTAAATGAATTGGAAGATGGCTAGACAAAAAGGACCATTGAAAGTACAGGGAACACTCGGGGATTTGAATTTTTATAAATCGCAAGATGGTTTCCTTATTCGTGAAAAAGGCGGTGTAGATGCCAAGCGAATTAAAAAAGACCCTGCTTTTCAGCGCACAAGGGAAAATGGAATGGAATTTGGACGTGCGGGAAAAGATGGCAAATTGTTGCGAACTGCTTTGCGACAGGTGTTGTTGCATGCGGATAACCGTTTGGTAAGTCGTATGCAGAGAGCGTTGATGATTGTGCTACAAGCTGATGCCGTGAGTGCTCGTGGTAAACGGACTGTTACCAATGGTACGTTAGGTTTGCTGAAAGATTTTGAGTTTAATGTGCGTTCGCCATTGAGTTCGTTATTTTTTGCACCATATAATGTAACTATGAATCGCGTTACTGGTAATGTGGGATTGAATGTACCTTCATTTGTGCCAACGGATGTTATTGTGGCACCAAGTGGTACGACGCATTTTAAAATTATGAGTTGTGGTGCTATGGTTGATTTTGAAGACCGCAGTTTTGTATCACAAACGGATGCCAGTGCAATTTTGCCTTGGGACTCTACTCCTACTGTGGCGTTGGCTCATAACCATGCCCTTACTGCAAATAGTACTGACGTTATGTTTTTGGTGTTGACCCTACAGTTTTATCAGGAAGTGAATGGTGATTTTTATTTACTTCATAATGGGGTTTATAATAGTTCGGCTGTTTTGCGAGTGGATCAGGTTTAGGGTTGTTTATTTATAAAGGGAAAGACGCTGAGAGGCGTCTTTTTTTTTGTGATGGTCTTGATAAAAATCCGTGTAAATACGGATTGACTTGATAGGATGGAATGTGTTTATTTGTAAACTAGCTATTAAAAGCATTTTTATAACTAACTGGGCGTAAGTATTGGGAAAGAGAAAAAATATAATAGCTTTAGAATATTGTTAGTTGGCGGTAATTGCTTTGGACGTCGCAACTTTCATTTCGAAATGCTAAATTAGTAACAACATAAATCAAAAGAAGATGGCAAATTTATATCATGCAAACAAAAAAATTAAATGGAATGAGCTAACAGGTAAAGCGATAGGGAACTGATATAGTAATCTGTGCTTTAATGTAATCCATACTTTAAGCACTTGCATAAAAAACAATCATCTTCTCAAAACCCCAGAGTCTCAGAATCTTTAAACCTTTGTACCTCAGTCCCTCAATCTACTACTACCCTTCCCTCTCCAAATTCCAAAATTTACGTGTTTACACGGATTGTGTAGTACAATCTATTAGCTTTAGTTTGTAAAGTATACATTAAAATAGTAAACAAAAGCAACAATCTTTTGATGATAATTACAAGTTAGCTACGATTCTATGGCGACCCCGGAGAATTCAGGAACACAATAAATTATTAATTATAAAATCAAATAAAATGAAAAACTTAAAACAACTAACAATTGCAGTTTTTGTTCTCACATGTGCGACAAGTTGCAGAATGGTAAAACCGCTTTATCCTGTATTGCCTCAATCGGCATTAGACACGAAACCTTTACCAGTATCAAATGTGAATATTCCTATTACTGTTGACTGTAAGAATATTTTTGACCAAGTTGAAAAGGAAGTTCCAAAATATTTTACTTCAGGTGGAATAAATCAACCTCCAATTTGGATAGAGGATTGGTGTAATAAAAAATATATTTGGGAAGTGGGACGAGAAGCCCTCAACTTATCATTTACCAATGATGTAAATAACCTAAAACTAAATTTAACAACAGTTGCTAGATACAGAGGTGCAGGTGCATGGCGACTTTGTGTTGATGTTTGGGGATGGTGTGTTTGCGATCCTTTTTGGGTTTATGGTAGTTGCGGTTATGACAAATCTTATAATGCACAATTACTTCCTGAATTAATGAAGCATACACCAAAAAAATGGTTAAATCCTAAAGGTGAATTAATGACCCCACCATCTTACTTTAAAGATAAGTATAAAGAAAATATTAAAAAAATAGCGTCAAGCGATTTCATTATTGACTCAACAAGTGATGCAACATTTAATAAAAATTTTATAAAAGGCTTAAAATTTAGAGAAGCTCCTCGAAGAATGGGAGTTGGTATTTCATCAACAATATCAGTTCAAACTGACTGGAAACTGAAAACAAATACAAAACCTTATTTAGATGCTATTGATAAATGTGAAATAACTATTCTTGATATTGATATAACAGACAGAATCAAAGGGCTTGCAAATGGCCCCATACAAGGAGCATGTAATACCTTTGACAACGAAACTTCAAAAATTGACATAAAAAGTAAAGCCGAACCACTTTGGAAAGGTTTATTCAACACATTCCCAATAGAAAGTTACGGCTTTTTCCAAATCAACCCTTCGCAAATCAGGTTGAGTAAATTATCTGGTGCAGGAAATAATGTGAATTTTGTTTTGGGGATTTCTGCACAACCATATTTTTCATTGACCAAGCCTCAAGATGAAGTTGCAACTCCATTACCAAACATTGCTGAATGCCTAATTGGCAATGATTTTAATGTTTATGTTCAAGGTGACCTTCAATATGATCCTTTATCAAAAATTTTCAATGATGCTGTTGTTGGTTTAGGACGAATTCCTGTTGACGCAAATCCTAAACATTATATTCAGTTTACCCAAGGAAAAGTGTTTGGTGTGGGTAACAACCAACTTTTAATAAAAGTGAAAGTGAAAGGAAAATATGGATTTTTAAAAACAAAAGGATGGTTATATCTTAAAGGAACACCAACCTATAACAAATCTACACACATTCTTGCGCTTAATAATGTTGAGTTTACAGCAGAGACAAATAATATTTTAATCAACGCATTAGCATGGTTAAAAAACGCAGATATTGAAAATAAAATTCAACAAAATGCGCAATGGGACATCACAAATAAAATAATCGATATTAAAACCAAAATGGAAACTGCAATGAATCAGAAGTTAGCTGATGGTGTAAATCTTAATGGTAAAGTGAATAATCTTGACATTAATGGTGTGCTTGCAATTGACAATGCTTTAATTATTAGAGTTCTTACAAACGGTGATTTATCTCTTAACATTAAGGAATAGAAATGAATTTACAGAATTTAATTTACCAACTTAAGTCCATAAGAATTCTTTGAAAAAAGAGAAGAACGGTAGC
>CAZNWY010000059.1:0-9224 GCA_964577105.1 uncultured Flavobacterium sp. | reverse complement strand
AGGAATTGCTGGTGCTAAAGTTACGGTAGAAAAAGATGCTAACGGACCGCCTGCTAGTTATCCAATTAGTATTCAGTTAACAGGTAGCGATTACGATGCGATGCTTAAAGAAGCAGATAAAATGATTGCTTTTATCAATTCTAAAAACATTCCAGGTATCGAACGCTTGAATGTTGATGTCAATAAAGAAAGTCCTGAATTGGAAGTAAAAGTAGATCGTGTTAACGCCGGAAGTTTGGGTGTTTCTACAGGTCAACTCGGATTCAATTTGCGTCGTTCCTTGTATGGTCAAGAAATTTCAACGTACAAAGAAGGCGACGATGATTATAACATTACTATGCGTATGCAAGACGATCAACGCAAAAACGAAAATGTGTTATTCAATCAATCGTTAACGTTTAGAAATCCGAATAATGGTCAAATGATGCAAGTGCCAATTTCGGCAGTTTCTAAAACTGAAAAAACAACAACCTACAATCAAATTAAGAGAAAAAACCAAAAAAGAATCATGACGGTTTACTCTAACGTATTGACAGGTTACAATGGTGATGCCATTACCAAACAAATTCAAACCGAGCTTAAAAACTACGAATTATCGAAAGGAATTACGTATTCGTTCTCGGGTGTTCAAGAAGAACAAGGTAAAAACCAAAGTTTCTTGATGTATGCGTTGTTTTTGGCTTTAGCCGGAATTACCATCATTATTGTGTTACAGTTCAATTCGGTTTCTAAAACCATGGTAATTTTATTCACGGTATTACTGAGTTTTAGTGGTGTATTCTACGGATATGTCATTGCCAATATGGATTTCGTAATCTTAATGACGATGATGGGAATTATTTCTTTGGCCGGAATTGTGGTGAAAAACGGTATTGTATTGATGGACTTCTTTGTATTATTATTAGACAAAAAAGTGGCTGATAAACACTTAGAAAGTCACGACGATTTATCATTAGAAGAAATTAAAGAAGTCATCATTGAATCAGGAAAATCAAGACTTCGTCCAGTACTGTTGACTGCTTTAACTGCGGTATTAGGTTTGATTCCGTTGGCAATCGGATTGAACTTTGACTTCTTCTCATTAATTACCGACCTGAATCCGCACTTGTTTATGGGTGGTGACAACGTAATCTTCTGGGGACCATTGGCATGGACCATCATCTTTGGATTGACTTATGCTACCGTACTTACGTTAGTAATGGTACCCGTAATGTTCTACTTGGTGAAACGAGTAAAATACAAATTGCGTGACAGAAGAATGAAAAGATTTGCATTAGAAAATTAGTTATAAATGTGGTTAAACAAAAAAGCTCCGAGTAATTTCGGAGCTTTTTGCTTTTATATAAATGGAGATTATTTTAAAAGACCATCTAATTTTTCGACCAATTTAGGATCTGATGGACGCGCTGCATCTGCATCAACCACTTTTCCTGTTGGGTCAATTAATATAAATCTTGGAATAGAATTAATTCCGAATGCTTTGGTAAAATCAGAATTCCAATCTTTATCAGCAAATAATTGAATACCACCCAACGCTTTATCTTTTACAAAGGTTTTCCATTTTTCAAAATCTTTTTGAACATCAATGGATATACTTACAAAAGCAATGTTTTTACCTTCATACTTTTCTTCCACTTTTTTCAAATGAGGAATTTCACCACGACACGGTCCACACCATGTTGCCCATACATCAATGTAAACATATTTACCTCTTAAATCTTCTAATTTGGTTTTTCCACCAGCATAATTTACATAATCAAAAGAAGGAGCTTGAGCATTATTCAATTTTTGTTGTTCTTGTTTTTGCTTGAAATACATTTTCATTTCAAACAATTCTCGTTGCATGGCTTTCTTTTGTAAATCCACAAAAACTGGATCAAAATTTCCTTTGATAAGTTTTTCTGTTTCCTTATTCTGTTTTTCTGTTATCTTTTTATTGAATTCCTCTGGAGTAGAAGCTAGTAAATCCTCGTAGTTAAAATCGCCTTCATGTCTGATTTTTTCCGCCAAATAATTATTCTCTGCAGAACCTGTTCCAGTATAAGTTACCGATTCATCAAATTTTTGAGCATCCATTTTTAGATACAAATCATATCCATTTTTAAGAAACAACTCGGTGTATTCTTGACCGTCATACAATTGATACATTCCTTCTTTCACATCAAATGTAGTAATGAAATGACCATCGCCTTGTACTTTAATTTCTCTAACAATTACGCTGTTATTTTTAATAAATATAATATCACCATTTCTATTAGCAATATCTGCCTGAAACTTGATACCACTTTGTTGTCCAAAACTCATATTAGAAAATACAAGTACCATTAAAAAGATTCCGATTTTTTTCATAAACAATTTTATTTTTAAGTAAAACCAAATGTAGCCAAATTTATTTACAGACAAATATTCATTAAGAAAATATTTACTGTTTATTTCGGTTGAAGTTTTTTACTTTTGCAGTCGAGACCAAAAGTCTAATTGTAAGTAATAAAAAATTTATTCCAAAATGTATAGAAGTCATAATTGTGGTGAATTGAATGCCTCACACATTAATCAAGAAGTAACCTTAGCAGGTTGGGTGCAAAAATCAAGAGATAAAGGATTTATGAATTGGGTTGATTTGCGCGATCGTTACGGAATCACACAATTGCTTTTTGACGAAAGTCGTTCTGAAAAATCGGTTTTCGAAATGGCTAAAACGCTTGGAAGAGAATTTGTAGTGCAAGTAAAAGGAACGGTGATTGAGCGTGAAGCCAAAAACAAAAATATTCCCACTGGCGACATTGAAATCTTGGTTAAAGAAATGACGATTTTAAATTCGGCTTTGACGCCACCGTTTACCATAGAAGATGAAACCGACGGTGGTGAAGACATCCGAATGAAATACCGTTATTTGGATATTCGTAGAAATCCGGTTAAAAACAGTTTATTGTTCCGTCATAAAGTAGCGCAAGCGGTTAGAAATTACCTTTCTGATTTGGATTTTTGTGAAGTTGAAACGCCTTATTTGATTAAATCAACTCCAGAAGGCGCCAGAGATTTCGTGGTGCCTAGTAGAATGAACGAAGGTCAATTTTATGCTTTACCTCAATCGCCACAAACTTTCAAACAATTGTTGATGGTGGGTGGAATGGACAAGTATTTTCAAATTGTAAAATGCTTCCGCGACGAAGATTTACGTGCCGATAGACAACCTGAGTTTACACAAATCGATTGCGAAATGGCCTTTGTGGAACAAGAAGATATTTTAAATGTATTTGAAGGATTAACCCGTCATTTACTTAAGGAAATAAAAGGCATTGAAGTAGAAAAATTCCCAAGAATCACCTACGATTATGCTATGAAAACCTACGGAAATGACAAACCAGACATTCGTTTTGATATGAAATTTGGTGAGTTAAACGAAGTTGCTCAACACAAAGATTTTCCAGTTTTCAACTCGGCTGAATTAGTCGTTGGAATTGCTACTCCAAATTGTGCAACTTATACTCGTAAAGAAATTGACGCTTTAATTGATTGGGTAAAACGTCCACAAGTTGGTGCTTCTGGAATGGTATATGTAAAATGTGAAGCCGACGGAACTTACAAATCATCGGTAGATAAATTTTACGATCAAGAAGATTTAGCAAAATGGGCTGCCATTACTGGCGCTAAAGCTGGCGACATGATTTTTGTACTTTCTGGACCTGCCAACAAAACTCGTGCGCAACTTTCGGCTTTACGTATGGAATTAGCTACGCGTTTAGGATTGAGAAATCCAGCTGAATTTGCACCGTTATGGGTTGTAGATTTTCCATTATTAGAATTGGATGAAGAATCCGGAAGATGGCACGCGATGCACCATCCATTTACTTCTCCAAAACCTGAAGACATGGAATTATTAGCCACCAACCCAGGAAAAGTTCGTGCGAACGCTTACGACATGGTGTTGAACGGAAATGAAATTGGCGGTGGTTCGATCAGAATTCATGACAAAGCTACGCAACAATTAATGTTTAAATATTTAGGATTTACCGAAGAAGAAGCTCGTAATCAGTTTGGTTTCTTGATGGACGCGTTCCAATTTGGCGCACCACCACACGGAGGTTTAGCTTTTGGTTTAGACAGATTAGTAGCAATTCTTGGCGGACAAGAAACGATTCGTGACTTTATTGCCTTTCCAAAAAACAATTCTGGAAGAGACGTTATGATTGATGCGCCATCGGTAATTGATGATACTCAGTTGAATGAATTACACATCAAAGTTGATTTGAAGTAATTTCTATCATATTCTCATAAAATTAAGACGCTGCTATTGAAAAATTTAAAAATAACAGCGTTTTTTATTAGTTATTTTCAATATTTTCAATAAATTCTTTGAAATCTTTCTATTGTTAAGTTTAAATTAGTATTATTTTTTTATTTTTTTAACACTATTTTGTTGGTTATGAAATAAATAAAATTATCTTTGAACATTATTAATAATTTTTTTTTACAAAATGCGCACAGGTACAGTAAAATTTTTCAATGAGTCTAAAGGTTATGGATTCATTACAGATGATGAAAATGGAAAAGACATTTTCGTTCATGCAACAGGTATTAAAGCTGAAAACTTAAACGAAGGAGACAAAGTTTCTTACGAAGAAGAAGAAGGAAGAAAAGGTAAAGTAGCTGCTCAAGTAGTAGTTATCGAAGACTAATATATATTATTTTTTGGTTACCTAGAATGGTCAAAACGTTCCGATAGTCTCGGGACGTTTTTTTATGTTTAAATTATTTATTTAGAATTAGTTTAAATAAGTGTTTTTAAGTAATAAATAAGAAACGTTTAAGCTCTGATTTTTGTGAATTAAATATTGCAACGTATATTTGTGGCTATTTTATAAAAGTGTAAAATTTTAAGCATATGCAATCTACTCAACACGATTTTATACCGATCCTCATGCAAATGGGATTAGCCGTTGGATTTGTTGTGGCAACCATAATTGGATCAAGCTTTTTAGGTCCGAAAAGACATTCTAAAAACAAAGACATTAACTTTGAGTGCGGAATAGAATCTGTGGGAAATGCCCGTATTCCATTCTCTGTTAAATATTTCTTAGTAGCCATTCTTTTTGTACTTTTTGATGTTGAAGTAATCTTTCTTTACCCTTGGGCGGTAAATTTCAAAGAGTTGGGAATGGACGGAATGATTAAAATGATCATTTTCATGACGTTACTTTTAGTGGGTTTCTTCTACATTATCAAGAAGAAAGCACTAGAATGGGAATAAACTAATTGTGAATTATAAATTACGAATTAAATAATGAGTGATTCTAAACCAAATATGGTTGCTCCGCCAGAAGGAGTTACAGGCGAAGGGTTCTTCGCTACCAAATTAAACGACGTTGTAGGATTGGCTCGTGCCAATTCACTTTGGCCACTTCCTTTTGCAACTTCATGTTGTGGAATCGAATTTATGGCTACTATGGCTTCTCATTACGATTTAGCGCGTTTTGGTTCTGAGCGTGTGAGTTTCTCACCACGTCAAGCGGATATGCTAATGGTAATGGGAACTATTTCTAAAAAAATGGCTCCCATTTTACGTCAAGTATACGAGCAAATGTCAGAACCTCGTTGGGTAATTGCTGTTGGAGCATGTGCTTCATCGGGAGGTGTATTTGATACGTATTCTGTTTTACAAGGAATCGACAAAGTAATTCCTGTAGATGTTTATGTACCAGGTTGCCCTCCAAGACCAGAACAAATCGTTCAAGGGGTTATGCAATTACAAGAATTGGTGAAAAATGAGTCGGTTCGTCGCAGAAATTCACCAGAATACAAAGAATTATTAGCTTCTTACAACCTATAATATGGCTTTAGAAACTGCATACATACAAGAAAAATTATCTCAAAAATTTGGAAATAATGTTCTGAATTTTGAAATGAAAAGAGATATTTTCACTTTAGAGGCAACTCCAAATTCAATTCATGAAGTGATTCGTTTTTTAAAAGAATCTGAAGATTTGAATTTTCATTTCTTAACCGATTTAACTGGAATTCATTTTCCTGATAACGACGAAACTCACCAATTTGCAGTAGTCTATCAAATGCACAACTGGATTGAAAATGTGAGAATTCGCGTAAAAACATTCTTGCCAGAAAATCCAGAAGTTGACACGATTACCGATTTGTTTTTATGTTCGAATTGGATGGAAAGAGAAGCTTGGGATTTCTTCGGAATTAATTTCAAAGGACATCCACAGTTGAAACGAATTTTGAATATGGATGAAATGGTTTCTCATCCAATGCGCAAAGAATTCCCAATGGAAGACAGCGGAAGAACCGACAAAGACGACCGTTTCTTCGGAAGAACACCAGTAAATTTATAATTAAAAATTATAAATTACGAATTTTTGAAAATATAATAATTAGCACATTAATACATAATAATGGAAATTGAATTACATACTACAATTTAAGAGCAACGGTCTTTAATTCGTAATTCGTAATTCGTAATTGAACAATATGTCAGATTTATTATTACCACCAGAGCATCGATATGCTAAAGTTATAGAACAAACTCGCAACGAAGACGGAAGCGAATTGTCTATACTAAATTTAGGTCCAACACACCCTGCCACTCACGGAATTTTTCAAAATATTTTATTAATGGATGGAGAGCGCATTCTTGACGCCGAACCAACTGTTGGATATATTCACCGTGCTTTTGAAAAAATTGCAGAAAATCGTCCGTTTTATCAAATCAATGTATTGACCGATCGTATGAACTATTGTTCATCGCCTATCAACAACATGGCTTGGTGGATGACAGTTGAGAAATTATTGAATATCGAAGTTCCAAAAAGAGCGCAATACTTGAGAGTAATCGTAATGGAACTAGCGCGTATTGCCGATCACTTAATTTGTAATTCCATCTTAGGAGTAGATACTGGAGCTTATACTGGTTTCTTGTATGTATTCCAATTCAGAGAAAAAATATATGAAATCTACGAAGAAATTTGTGGAGCTCGTTTAACAACCAACATGGGAAGAATTGGTGGTTTCGAAAGAGAATGGTCTGAAGAAGCTTTCAAAAAATTGAATGTTTTTTTAACCGATTTCCCTATTGCTTGGAAAGAATTTGAAAACCTTTTCGAAAGAAATAGAATTTTTATCGACAGAACCGTTAATGTGGGACCAATTACTCCAGAAAAAGCAATGCAATATGGCTTAACAGGTCCAAATTTACGTGCAGCCGGAATCGATTATGATGTTCGTAAAGCAGCACCCTACTCATCTTACGATGATTTTGAATTTGAGGTTCCAGTTGGAAAATCAGGTGATACATACGACCGTTTCTGCGTTCGAAATGCAGAAGTTTGGGAAAGTATCAGCATCATCAAACAAGCCTTAGCCAAACTACCAGAAGGTCCTATTCATGCTGATGTTCCTGATTATTATTTACCTCCAAAAGAAGACGTATATCACAATATGGAAAGCTTAATCTACCACTTTAAAATTGTGATGGGTGAAGTTCCAGTTCCAGTAGACGAAATCTATCATGCTGTTGAAGGTGGTAACGGAGAATTAGGATTTTATTTAACAACAGACGGAAGTAGAACGCCATATCGATTGAAATTCAGAAGACCTTGTTATATTTATTATCAAGCCTATACTGAAATGATTAAAGGAGGAATGTTATCGGATGCTATCGTTATTTTATCAAGTTTAAATGTAATTGCAGGCGAATTAGACGCTTAATAATTATGGAAAGATCACACATAAAACAAGAGATAAACATTACTGAATCATTGATGAACCGCATCAATGAATTGATCAGTCATTATCCTGCAGATAGAAAAAAATCGGCATTACTACCTGTTTTACACGAAGTGCAAGATGCTCACGACAACTGGTTGAGTATTGAATTGCAAAATAAAGTAGCCGAAATTCTTGAAATTTTACCTATTGAAGTATACGAAGTAGTTACTTTTTATACCATGTTCAACCAAAGACCTATTGGTAAATACATGTTCGAATTCTGTCAAACTTCACCATGTTGTCAAAATGGTGTAGAAGATTTGATGGATTATACATGTTCCAAATTGGGTGTAAAAGTGGGTGAACCAACAGCCGACGGACAATTTGAAGTTCGCGGTGTAGAATGTTTAGGAGCTTGTGGTTATGCTCCAATGATGCAATTAGGTGATTTTTACCAAGAGCATTTAACCAAAGAAAAAATTGATCAGTTAATTACTGATTGTAAAGAAGGAAAAATCACTTTACACGATAAATAATATCATGGGAAGAAAAATATTATTAGACAAAATCAATGTTCCAGGCATTAAAACCTACGAAGTATACCGTCGCGAAGGTGGTTATGCATCGGTAGAAAAAGCCTTGAAAAAAATGACTCCAGATGAAGTGGTAGAAGAAGTAAAAACTTCTGGTCTTCGTGGTCGTGGTGGTGCAGGTTTCCCTGCTGGAATGAAATGGAGTTTTATTGATAAAAAATCAGGTAAACCAAGACATTTGGTATGCAATGCCGACGAATCAGAACCGGGAACTTTTAAAGACCGTTTCTTGATGGAGTACATTCCGCACCTTTTAATTGAAGGAATGATTACTTCCAGTTATGCACTTGGAGCTAACCTATCTTACATCTACATTCGTGGAGAATACATGTGGGTGTATAAAATTTTAGAAAGAGCCATCGCCGAAGCAAAAGCTGCTGGTTGGTTGGGTAAAAATATTTTAGGTTCTGGTTACGATTTGGATTTATACGTTCAAATTGGAGGTGGTGCCTACATCTGTGGAGAAGAAACTGCTTTGATTGAAAGTTTGGAAGGAAACCGTGGTAATCCTCGTTTGAAACCGCCTTTCCCTGCTGTACAAGGTTTGTGGCAAAATCCAACGGTGGTAAATAACGTTGAAACTATTTCGGCTGTGCCATGGATTATCAATAATTCGGGTGCTGATTATGCTGGAATCGGAATTGGACGTTCTACTGGAACCAAATTAATTTCGGCTTCTGGAAACATCAAAAATCAAGGAGTTTACGAAATTGAATTAGGATTATCGGTATACGAATTCATGAATTCAGACGAATATTGTGGTGGTATGCAAACCGACAGACCTCTGAAAGCTTTAGTGCCTGGAGGAAGTTCGGTGCCAATTTTACCAGCTCATTTAATTTATAAAACGGCTGCGGGTGAAGACCGATTGATGACGTACGAAAGTTTATCTGATGGCGGATTTGCAAC
>CAZNWY010000058.1:0-11045 GCA_964577105.1 uncultured Flavobacterium sp. | reverse complement strand
TTCTTTGTCTTCGATGCTCTCTAGGCAATTGTTCCGTAAACGGTTGTTTATTGCCATAAGTGTTTTCCATTTTAATTTTATAGAGTAACTTTGCGTTTTTTCCAAGTTCTTTGGTTAGGGCAACTTTTAGTAATTTTACGTAATGTTCCTCTAGCCATTCATAAAAGAATTTGCTAGGAACTTGAATGTACAATGCGTTATCAGAAAGTTCAACTGACTTAATTGGTTCAAACCAAGTTTTGTAGGCTTGCTCTTGAATATTGTCCTTTATAAAAGACAGACAGTTTTCCCATACCGATTGCGCAGTTTTGTTCATATTCTTGTTAAAATTACTAATTAATTTAAAGGTTCTCTTACAAAAGAAAAGGGGATTTTCCTTCGTGTTTTTTGGGTTAACAAATATGTGAACAAAATTCTTTAAAAAAAAATATTAAGGTATTGATTTTTTAAAAATTTTGTTGTAAAGAATAATTTTGAATCAGATTAAAAGCAAAAAAAATAGATGAACGAACACAAAGTACAAGTTAGGGTTAGGTATGGTGAAACCGACCAAATGGGTGTGGTATATCACGGAAGTTATGTGCCTTATTTTGAGATAGGAAGAGTGGAATGGCTAAGAGATAAAGGGGTTTCTTATAAATTGTTGGAAGAAAGCGGTATTGCCTTGCCGATTGTTTCGATGCATTTAAATTATAAAAAGCCAGCACGTTACGACGACCTTTTAACCATTCATACGCGATTGCGTAAATATAGCGGCGTAAAGATTGAATTTGATTGCGAAATTCGTAATGAAAACGAAGAGTTATTAACAACTGCTCATTTTATATTGGTTTTTGTGGATACTAAAAACGGAAAACCATTAGTGCCACCACAATATATTTTAGATATAATTTCTTAATAAAATTATTCTTTTGGTGAAATATTAATTTCGTAGAGTGAACTAAAAATGTCGAATACCATTTCGGCATTTTTTTTTCGGGTTGCGATTTCAATTTCACAACTTTCGTTCATCGTTTGAGATACGATTTCTAAGTTTTTTTCTTTGATGACACGCATCACTTTATTTATATTTTTGTAATCAAAAGAAACTATATAATGTATGTTGATGGTTTTTTCAACTATTTCGGATGCTTCGAGTGCCATTTGCGCCGCTGTTCGGTACGCCGAAATTAAGCCGCCAACTCCTAATTTGATGCCACCAAAAAAACGCACAACGACCACTAATATATTAGTAACTCCAAAAGATTGTATTTGTCCGTATATAGGAGCACCAGCGGTGTTGCTTGGTTCGCCATCGTCATTGGCTCTAAATTGGATTTTCTCGGTTCCTATTTGAAAAGCATAACAAAAGTGAACGGCACCATAATGCTGTTTGCGTAAAATTTCTAAGTGATTTTTGATTTCGTCTTCGGTAGTCACTGGAAAGGCGTAGCCAAAGAATTTACTGTTTTTCTCTTTAAACAGAATTTCTTCCGAAGGAAAGGCAATGGTTTTGTAAGTATCGTTCAAGGTTAGAGGTACGGAGTTGGAAGTACAAAGTAAATGTATTAAAGTGGTAAATGTTTTTGCTCGAATAAATCGACAACATCTTCTTTGCCCACTTGTAAATTCCATACATGAATTCCGATACTCGCAGCGGCATCGGTATTGATTTTTTTGTCATCAATAAACAAAGTACGTTTTGGCGATAAATCGTGTTTGTTTACAATATAACTATAGATGCTCGAATCGGGTTTACGCATTCCCATTTCGTAGGAGTAATATACTTTTTCAAAGCATCGGTAAAAATCGGTGTAAAACGACATGCCTACTTTATGTTCAAATCTGCTGATGTGAATTTCATCGGTATTGGTTAACAAGAACAAACGGTATTTTCCGGTAAGCATTTGCAAAAATTCCAATCGATACAAAGGAAATTCGCCAATAACAGTATTCCAAGCAGTTCTAATTTCTTCAATACTCGCATTCGGAATGAATTTGTGAAAACAAGTGATAAATTCTAATTCGGATACTTTTCCTTTTTCAAATAAATCGTTCATTTCTATCAATTCTTCATTTGGACCAGGTAATCCTAGTTTTTTAAAAGCTTCTACTTGTGCTTCTTTTTCCAAATTAATAAAGATGTCTCCGAAATCGAAAATTATAGTATCAATCATGATTGAAAAAAATTAAAAGTTCGTCTTTTAGAATGCCTTGTTTGGTTGTTTTTTTATGACTAATAGTAGGAGATTTAATGCCTGTTGAAAAAGAAGTAGCTCCTTTAAAAACTCGTGCTTCATCCCAAAGATTAGCATCAATAAACGATTGTAATGTCTGACTTCCGCCTTCAATTATAACAGATTGTATGTTGTTTTTGTACAAAATAGTACAGATTGAAAAAACAAGTCGAATATCAAAGATACAATTTTCGTAGATTAAATTTTCAGTTGAGGTTAAATTTTCTTGTTCGGTAATGACAATAGTTTTGCTTTTTTGGTCTTTTACATGATAATCTTGGTTGATTTTACCACTTTTGTCTAATACAATTCGAACAGGATTTTGACCATACCAATCTCTAGCATCTAATTTAGGATTGTCTTCCAAAACAGTAGAAGTACCAACCATTATAGCTTGCTCTTCGGTTCTCCATTTGTGCACTAATTGACGAGAAAACGTGTTGGTAATCCAAACCGGTTCTTGTTGGTCTTTAGTCGTTGGAGCTATAAATCCGTCCTGACTTTCGGCCCATTTTAAAATGATATAAGGTCGTTTTTGGGTATGAAAAGTAAAAAAGCGTCGGTTGAGTTCGTTACATTCGTCTTCCAAAACACCAACGGTTACGTTTTTACCCGCTTCCATCAGTTTTTTGATTCCGTTTCCAGCTACTTTAGCAAAAGGGTCGATGGTGCCAATTACAACATTTGGAATGTTGTGTGCTATAATTAAATCGCAGCAAGGTGGCGTTTTTCCGAAGTGACTGCACGGTTCCAAACTCACATAAATGGTAGCTTTGGAAAGCAACGATTTGTCTTTTACCGAATTTATGGCGTTGACTTCGGCATGAGGTTCGCCAGTTTTTCGGTGCCAACCTTCCCCAATAATTTCATCGTTATATACAATAACACTACCAACCAGCGGATTAGGATACGTAGTTCCCAATCCGTTTTTTGCTAATTCGATGCAGCGTTTAATATATTGTTGATGTGTTTTCACGTTGTAAAAGTACTATTTTTGTGAAGTTATTTTATAATTCAAAAGCATTTGATTTTTTGAATTTTGAATATCCAACATGGAATAACGAATTTTGAAAATTTCAGAAATGATTATTAGACCCATCCAACTTCACGATAACGAGCAAATTGCCCATGTCATTCGACAGGTTTTTATAAATGATGGTTATCCGAAAACAGGAACCGCTTTTGCCGATCCGCAACTCGATTATATGTTTGAAGCCTATGATAAGCCTAAAGCAGTTTATTTTGTGGTAGAAGTTGCAGGTAAAATTGTTGGTGGAGCAGGAGTGAGTCAGTTGGATAATACCGATGAAAATATTTGTGAATTGCAAAAGATGTATTTCTTACCCGAAGCTCGTGGCAAAGGAATTGGATTTGAAATAATTCAGAAATGTTTGCAAAAAGCCACTGAATTTGGCTATGAAAAGTGCTATTTAGAAACACTTCCCGAAATGCTGAATGCTCAAAAATTGTACAAAAAAGTGGGATTTGAATACCTTACTGAACCATTAGGAGGAACGGGTCATACGAGTTGTCCAGTTTGGATGATTAAAGAATTGATAATTGAAAATTAATAATTGGTAATGCTTCTTAAAACTTACAAAGCTACTTTTCTACAAGAACTTTCTTCCTTATATGATGCAAAGGAAATTGAGAGTTTCTTTTTTATTGTGTTGGAACACTACCATCAAATGAAGCGCATTGATTTGGCTTTGAATCCAGATGTAGCAATAGACGCAGAACAATTAGCTTATTGGAACACTATTCTAGCGGAACTGAAAAAACAAAAACCGATACAATATATAATAGGTGCAACCGAATTTTTTGGATTACCTTTTTTAGTTGATGAAAACACTTTGATTCCACGACCGGAAACAGAGGAATTGGTCGAATGGATTATACAAAGTACAAAGTCTGAAGTACAAAATACGAAGTTAAAAATCGTAGACATTGGAACGGGTAGTGGTTGTATTGCCATTTCGTTAGCTAAAAATCTTCCAAATGCTCAAGTTGCTGCTATTGATGTTTCTGAAAAAGCCTTGGCTATAGCCAAAAAAAATGCCGAAATCAATAAGGTAACCATTGATTTTATCTGTGAAAATGTTTTACAACTTTCGACTTTCAACTTTCGATTTTCAACTTTCGACATCATAGTTTCCAATCCGCCTTATGTTCGTAATCTTGAGAAAGTGGAGATTAAATCGAATGTTTTAGATTATGAACCGCATTTAGCTTTGTTTGTTGACGACGACGATCCGTTGCTTTTTTATAGAAAAATTGCGGAATTGGCCCAAAAAAACCTTTCTGAAAACGGAAAACTGTATTTTGAAATCAATCAGTATTTAGGAAATGAAACGGTTGATTTATTACAAAAAATGGGTTTTAAAGAAATTGTTTTGAAGCAAGATGTTTATGGCAATGATAGAATGATTTCATGTAAAATATAAACATTTCAAAATTCAACATTCTGGGTTGAATATTCCAAGTTTAAAATGTTGAATATTCAATTTTGAACAACGAATTTTGAAATCTTATTCGTAGCGTAATGCCTCAATTGGGTCTAATTTAGATGCTTTTAGCGCTGGATACAAACCTGAAACGATGGCTACAATAAAACTTGTGATGACTGCCGCTATAATTGCGCCCCAAGGAATTACGAATCCAAATTCCATTATAGAAGCCATCAAAAATCCAATTAAAATTCCCAAAAGTATTCCGAGTAAACCTCCTAATTGAGCAATGAGTAAGGTTTCCATAAAGAATTGCCAAGCAATGGTTCCTTTTTTGGCTCCGAGTGATTTTCTAACACCAATTTCACGAGTTCTGTCGGTTACCGAAACAATCATGATGTTCATTAAAGCAATTGACGAACCCAAAATGGTAATGATTCCGATAACCCAAGCAGACAAACTTAAAACACTAGTCATTTCGGCAATTCGGTTCACTAAATCATCGCTTCTCGAGATTCCGAAATTATTTTCTTCCACAGGATTGAGTTTTCGAATTTTACGCATGGTTACGATAGCATTATCGACCGCTGCTTCCAACAATTCTTTTTTGTCCACCATAGTGCTCACAGTATAGTTAATGCTAGGTGCCGAAAATAGAGAACGCGCTACTTGAATTGGAATTAGAACGCGCATGTCTTGATTGTTTCCAAAAGTGGATCCTTTTTCTTTTAGAACGCCTATCACTTTAAATTTGGCGCCACGAATGGAAATGATTTTATCAATTGGATTGACGTCTTTTAGAAGTCCTTTGGTTACAAAATCGCTTCCTACAATGCACATATAGGTATTGTTGGAAATGTCGAAACTATTGAAATTTCTACCTTGTACCACTTCAAATCCACCATTGGATATGAAATACTCATCTACTCCTAAAACAGCAATTTCAGGATCGGTTTTTTCATTTTCATATTTTACTTCTGCAGTTCCAGTTGCTGTAAAAGAAAGCGACGTATGAGTAAAAGGATAATCGTATTTTTCTTTGTAGGCTTTGGCTTCGGGATAGGAAATGATAGGGTTTATTTTTTCAATTTCGCCACTACCTTGATTTCTGGTTTTAAATTCATATTGATTGATGCTGAACGTGTTCGAACCCATCGAAGCAAATTTTGAGTTCAAGGTATTGTCAATGGCAGCAACAACCGTAAGAATACCTACCAAAGCAGTAATTCCGATAGCAATAATGACCACTGTAAGAATCGTTCGCAATAATTGTGCGCGAATCGAACTCATGGCAATTTTTATATTTTCTCTGAAAACAGCGTTCATAATTACTATTTGACACGAAATTACACTTTTTGTTACAAGTTTGCGGTATAACAAATACGAATTATTTTAAAAAGTATGATATTTGCCAATAATTATGAATTCACAATTACGAATTACGATTTAGTAATTCATCTTTCAATTCATAATTTACAATTTACAATTCATAATTTTAAAAAAGATGGCATCTAAACCAAGTATTCCTAAAGGCACACGTGATTTTTCTCCTGTTGAGGTTTCTAAACGTAACTATATTATTTCGATTATGCGAACGCATTTTGAAAAGTATGGCTACCAACCGATAGAAACACCGAGTTTTGAAAATTCGGATACCTTAATGGGAAAATATGGTGAAGAAGGCGATCGATTGATTTTTAAGATATTGAATTCGGGTAATTTTTTCTTCAATAAAAATAAGATAGAATTACCAACTACAATTGAATCTCTTCAATTAAAAGACGCCGATTCTATTAATTTGGAGGAACGCATCGAATTGAATAGATTCACCAGTAAAATTTCCGAAAAAGCGCTTCGTTACGACCTAACCGTTCCGTTTGCACGATACGTTGTACAACACCAAAATGAAATTGAGTTTCCGTTTAAGCGTTACCAAATTCAACCGGTTTGGCGTGCCGATAGACCCCAAAAAGGACGTTTTAGAGAGTTTTATCAATGTGATGCCGATGTAGTGGGTTCGACTTCGCTGTGGCAAGAAGTAGAATTGGTGCAATTGTATGATTCTGTTTTCGCCGAATTGGGATTGCATGGCGTTACCATCAAAATAAACAATCGTAAAATTTTATCTGGAATTGCTGAGGTTATTGGTGCTTCGGATAAATTGATTGATTTTACCGTTGCTTTGGATAAATTGGATAAAATAGGTGAGGACGGCGTTAAAAAAGAAATGCTCGAGAAAGGAATTTCTGAGGCGGCTTTGGTAAAAGTGCAACCGTTGTTCAACTTTACGGGAACCATTCATGATAAAATAGCAAAATTATCGGACTTACTTTCCTCTTCAGAAGAAGGAATGAAAGGTGTTGAAGAACTGCGATTTATTTGTGACAACGTGACTCAATTGGGATTGCAAAAGGCTATTTTAGATTTAGATGTTACGTTAGCTAGAGGATTGAATTATTATACTGGAGCTATTTTTGAAGTAGCAGCACCAGCTGGAGTAGCCATGGGTTCTATAGGTGGTGGCGGAAGATATGATGATTTGACTGGGATTTTCGGATTGAAAAACATGAGTGGAGTAGGGATTTCCTTTGGTTTAGACCGAATTTATTTGGTTTTAGAAGAATTGAATTTGTTTCCAGAAACGGTTACGACTTCAACGAAAGTACTGTTTTTAAATTATGGCGAGAGTCAAGCTTTTGAAGCAATGCAAGCCATTAAAAAGTTACGAGCTCACAATATTAAGGTAGAAATGTATCCCGATGCGGCTAAGATTGACAAGCAATTTAAGCATGCCGAGAGAAGAAATATTCCTTTTGTGGTGAAGGAAATTACCAATGGATTGTTTACATTAAAGAATCTTATGAACGGAGAACAAACTCAGGTTTCTTTTGATGATTTGATGAATATACTAAATTAAATTTTAGTGTTTTTAAATAAAAAAAAGCCACGCATTGCGTGGCTTTTTTGGCTGTCAAACCAATTGTTTAAACCCTAATTAAAAACAATTTTTCTTGTAGTCTCACCTTTGTCTGTTTTTACTTTTACAATGTAAGTTCCAGAACTCAAGTCTTTGATAGGCAACTGAATGTTTTGTTGGTTTTGATCTTTAACATCAAAAGTCGTAACCATTTGTCCTAACATGTTGAAAAGTGACACTTTTTCTACTGTGGTGTCTACCACATTATTTTTGATATTTAAAATATTAGAGGCATTAGAGAATGCTACTGAAATTCCTGTGCTTAAATCGAAATTGTTGTTGTTCAAAGTAGTATGATTGTCTTTGAATGTTAACGTAAAACGATTGTCTGTCAATCCTTGTGGTAATTCAACGATATATGGATTGTTAGTGATGTCATGATATTCACCGTTGGTGTTGTCTAAGATGAATAGACGTTGGTTGCTATCCATATTTTCGGTTGCATCAACCATAATTTTCACTTCACCAAAAACATTTGTTTTGATACCAATTGGATAAGTGTTGTTTACATCAAAGAAACCTTCACCTTCAATATTTAATTTTACACCACTAGCACTGTGCATAAAGTACATGTCATTTAATTGATTGTCTATACTTGGAGAGTCATATCCACTTTCTAAGGCGCTAGTAGCATTTTGTTCCATAAATCCTAAAAGAATTTGTCTGTGATAATTATCTTTAGAAGTCAAACCTAAACGAACTCTTTTGAAGTTATCTGTTGTAGTAGGATCTTCTACATTTGTATTAACTACAATGTTTGTATTGGTGTTTTTAAATAAATAGTTTGATGAAGCATTGTCTTCTTTTACAAATATTCTTTGGCTATTATCAAAAGTTATTGTACCGCCTGTTGCTGAACCTACAACGAAAAAGCCTTGTCCTACAGGAATATATCTTCCTGGTACTTTTGAACTTGTTCCCAAGCCATTAATAGATGCTGGAGCTACTGGACCAGTTCCACCTACTAAGTTCCTCACAGAATAGCCACCTTGGTAATTTGCTAAGTTATGTGTACTGTTGGTTGCTGAATGTTCCCAAAAATACAATGAACCTGTTGTTGATGCATTGTTTGCTGTGATAAAAGCATTAGCGTCTATTGCAGATGGATATGGGTTTCCAGTTAAGTTTAGATTACCTGCAGCTACAGTAGTAGTTATAGTACCGTTATTTGGTTTTCCAACGAAAGTGTAATTTTGATTAGCCGAGGTAGTTCCGCTTCCTTTTAATGTAAATCCTTGTGCAGCGTTTAACGTACCGTTTTGTCCTACAGTTGCCCAGTTTGCGTAGCTATTACTTAAATTTTGGAATTTAAAAATCCAATAACTACTTAATGTGATTGGGCTTGTTGGACTTCCGTTCAAACCACTGGTCCAAGTAATGTTTTGTGGTGTACCTGTAGTTCCGTCTTTTAACACGCCAGCCACTGTAAATGAATTGTTATTACTAGTAGTATTCATTGTTCCTACTGGAGATGCCCAATAGTTGTAGTTATATATGTTTTTTGTTCCTTGTTGGTCTCTTTCGATAGAACCAGCACTAGTAACATCTAATACACTATTTACAGTTTGAATCAATTGTGATTTTCCTTGCAAATCTATTTTTCCATTCAATAACAGATACCAATCATTTTGAATTTTAGTATCGTTGTTCATGGTTATAGTTTTACCAGCATCTACAATCATTCCTAAATCTACATTATTTGTAGTTTCAGTGATATCGTGTTTTACTTGTACAATTGACCAATCTTGATCCATGATATCTAAACCTCTTACTTCATTTGTTGGGCTATTAACTGCAGTAGCAAAATTCCCTGTTCTTTCAGTAACAAAAGGCATAGGAGCTTGTTGAACGTAGATGTTTTTGTTGTTGTAAATTTTCATACCTGTTACATCTATAGTAGAAGTTGTAATATCATCAATGACATCATTTTTGTAAGCGTCCATACTGAAGCATCTCAAAACATTTGCAAAAGGCACCCCAATATCTGTAGGAATTATTTTTCCTCTAGTTTGAGAACTAGTATTTTGAATTTCTTGGTATACCATTCTTTGAAAATATGCATCAGTCAAAGCTACGTTGAACACTCTTATTTCGTCTACTTTTGCTTTAAGATATTTGGTGTTTGTACTAGGATCTTTACCAATTGTTAATTTAGATCCATCAGAAATGATATTTCCAGTGGCAGCCACACTAGCAACCATGTTTCCATTTAGGTATAGTTTTAAAAATCCTCCTCCATACACAGCACCCACATGATACCATTGATTAGTGTTTAAAGCAATGGTACTGTAAGTTAGCGTTGTTCCGTTTACAACAGCTTGAATATTTTTAGCACTTGTAACTCGAATTTGGAAATTATTTTGACCAATAATTACTCCATCAGTTGAAAAAGCACTATTTAAATCGACCCATGCCATTAACGAAGCATTAGCAAGATTGTCTAAAATTTGAACATTTTCTTGACCATAGTCATTTCTACCATCAAATTCAAGTTGTAGTTTTCTGTTTAAATCCCTTGGAGAACCTACTGCCGCATTATTAGTGTCAAAAGTGTCAGTAATTCCGTCTTTATCTACATCTGTTGAACCATCAATTTTTCCATCATTATTTGCATCTAGGGACGCATATAAGCCAGCCTGAATGTCTTTTATTCCATCTGAATTAGAATCCAATTGAAGATAATCACTCACACCATTAGAGTCGGTATCTTGTGCATAGGCTCTAGTTGTTGTTCCAAAAGATAATGAGTTGTCATATAAATCTAATATTCCATCTTTATCGGTGTCTGTACCATCTCCTTTTCCATCTCCATTGATGTCTCCATCTCCATTTAAAAGTCCAGCTTCATCTACATCAAAAGCAGCATCATTGTCACTATCTAAATCTAATTGATTTTTAATTCCATCTCCGTCAGAATCAGGAATAACATAGGTTCCTCCAGAGATCATGCTGTCAATATAATCGTTCATACCATTACTATTAGTATCTAACCATGTTGATGATGTAGCTTTGTATATAGTCGAAGTATTGTTGCTGTAAGTTTTGAATCCAGCTTCCTCGATATCAGGAATACCATCGTTGTCTGAGTCAAGATCGTCAGCATCAGCAATTCCATCACTATCGGTGTCGACACAATTTTGTACAATAGATATTTGTACATCGTCAATAAAGTTCCCAACCGATTGGTCGCCTGTAGCAGTAACACCTGCTTGAAATGCGATTACAATTTGGGTTTGTCCAGCAGGAATGGTGTAAGTACCTGAATAACTTCCCCAAGCTGTATTACCATCAAGGAGAGTTGCTACTGGCACAGATGCTTGAGCAAGTGCTAATGTAGGTCCGAATCTAACAAAAGCTTGGTCCGTACCAACTCTACCTCTGTGTTTTAATGACCAACTGATAGTT
>CAZNWY010000057.1:0-12390 GCA_964577105.1 uncultured Flavobacterium sp. | reverse complement strand
ACAGAATGAAGCTAAATTAGAACCTTGAATAATTGCGGTTTTCATCGTTTCAAAAGAAATGTCTCCTTGTTGCGTGATGAATCCTGCAAAACCTCCTGCAAACGTATCTCCTGCTCCAGTTGGATCAAAAACATCTGCTAACGGTAATGCTGGTGCGAAGAAAATATGTTCGTTATGGAAAATTAAAGCGCCGTGCTCTCCTTTTTTAATCACCACATATTTTGGTCCCATGGTATGAATTTTAGCAGCCGCTTTTACCAAAGAATACTCTCCAGACAACTGACGTGCTTCTTCATCGTTGATTGTAATTACATCAACACGTTTGATTACGTCTAACAATTCTGGCAGCGCGCAGTCCATCCAAAAATTCATGGTATCTAGAACCACTAATTTTGGTTTAGCCGTCATTTGATTTAAAACACCTGTTTGTACTAATGGATGTAAGTTTCCTAACATCACTACATCGGCGTTTTTGAAATTTTCTGGAACTACTGGATTGAAATCGGCAAGAACATTTAATTCGGTAGCCAAAGTATCTCTCGAATTCATATCGTTGTGGTAACGACCGCTCCAAAAGAACGTTTTACCGCCTTTCACTACTTCAAGACCAGAAATATCGATGTTTCTTGCGGTTAATAAATCTAAATATTCTTGTGGAAAATCATCACCAACTACCGAAACGATAGCCGATTGTAATTTAAAATGAGAAGCCGAAAGACCGATAAAAGTACCTGCGCCACCTAATATTTTGTCTGTTTTTCCAAAAGGAGTTTCGATAGCATCAAAAGCAACCGTTCCTACTATTAAAAGTTTGTTCATTGTTACGTTTTCAAATTAAAGGTGCAAAGATACATATAAGTAGTAAAGTTGCAAAGTCTAATGTTTAGAAAGTCAACTTAGAGCAATTTCCCTTCTTCATTTTCATAAAAAGCATCAACGGATAAATTAGGTAATCCCGAAGCATATACGGCCAATTCATCGCAACGTTCGTTTTGTGGATGATTGTTGTGTCCTTTTATCCATTTGAAATCTACTTGGTGTTTTCTATACACTTTTAAAAAGCGTTTCCACAAATCGGAATTTTTTCTGTTGACAAATCCTTTCTTTTCCCAACCTAAAACCCATTTTTTTTCTACGGAATCCACAACATACTTGGAATCGGAAATCACTAAAACTTTCATGTTAGGATTTTTAAGTTTTTCTAAACCTACTATCACAGCCAAAAGTTCCATTCTGTTATTGGTTGTTAAACGAAAACCTTCGTAAAATTCTTTTTTATGTGGTGTGCCTACTAATTCCATGACTACACCATAACCGCCGTTTCCGGGATTTCCTTTGGCTGCGCCGTCGGTATATATGTGGACTTGGTGAGACATTTTAGACTTTTTAGATTGTTGGATAATTAGACTTCTTAGATTGTTGGATAATTAGACTTCTTAGATTGTTAATTCTAAAAGGTCTAACAAATCTAACTATCTAATAATCTCTCTATAACTTCAGGAAAATATTGATGTTCTAAAACGTGAATTTTTTCGGCGATTTTTTCAGCAGTTTTACAATCTTCTATATTTACGGACTTTTGAAAAATAAATTCACCTTCATCATAATGTTCGTTTACATAATGAATCGTAATACCTGTTTCTTTTTCTTTATTATCCAAAACCGCTTGATGTACGTGCATTCCATACATGCCTTTACCACCATAATTGGGCAAAAGTGCTGGATGAATATTGATGACTTTATTAGGATAGGCTTTTATGATGTGCTCCGGAAATTTCCACAAAAAACCAGCTAGTACAATCAAATCGGGTTGAATTTGATGGAGTTGTTTCAACACTTTTCCTTCATTTAACTCCTGTCGATTGAAAATTTGAGTAGGAACATTCAATTTTTCAGCCCTTTCTAATACTTTAGCATTCGGGTTGTTAGTAAATATTTCAACCACTTTAGCCGATTCGTTTTCTCTAAAATGTAAAACAATTTTTTCGGCATTAGAACCCGACCCAGAAGCGAATAGCACTATTTTTTTCATCGAAGTTGTTGTAAATTTTACACAAAAAAAAGAATAATAAATCAGATAAAAGAGTTCTTTGTAAAATAATTTTTTTAATTTCGTGGTCACATTTATTAACTAAAAGATGGTTTTAAGATAAAGTTTTTTATTTTTGCCAACAATTTAAATTTTAAAATTAAAGATTATGTCAGACATTGCATCAAGAGTTAAAGCGATTATCGTAGACAAATTAGGCGTTGACGAGAATGAAGTTGTAACAGAAGCAAGCTTCACAAACGATTTAGGAGCTGATTCATTAGACACTGTTGAGCTTATTATGGAGTTCGAAAAAGAATTTGATATTCAAATTCCAGACGACCAAGCTGAGAACATTGCTACTGTAGGTCAAGCTATTTCTTACATCGAAGAAGCAAAAAAATAATAAATAAACAACCCGTATGCTTTATTGTATACGGGTTTTTATTATTTTAAAAAAAATAGACTATTTTTGATTGAATTTCAATCACACTATATTGAAAATACCCTCGTCTCTTTAAGTTCATTGTATAAAGAAAACAGGGTATTATTTGTTTAAAATACTATTAAAAGAAATTATATGCAATTAAAGCGTGTTGTTGTAACTGGTCTTGGAGCATTAACTCCTATTGGAAATTCCATTCAAGAATATTGGGATGGATTAGTAAATGGAAAAAGCGGTGCTGCTCCAATAACGTATTACGATACTGAAAAGCATAAAACCAAATTTGCTTGCGAAATAAAAAACTTCAATATTGAAGATTATATGGACCGAAAGGAAGCACGCAGATTGGATAAATTTTCTCACTATGCTATTGCCTCTAGTGACGAAGCTATTAAGGATGCTGGTTTGACGGATGACAATGTGAAAAAAAATCGAGTTGGTGTTATTTGGGGTGCTGGAATTGGCGGATTAGAAACATTTCAAGAAGAAGTGATGTACTATGCCAAAGGCGATGGAACTCCAAAATTCAATCCGTTCTTTATCCCAAAAATGATTGCCGATATTGCTCCTGCTCATATTTCTATGAGAAACGGGTATATGGGTCCGAATTATACTACAGTTTCTGCTTGCGCTTCTTCTGCTAATGCTATGATTGACGCTTTCAACTACATTCGTTTAGGAATGTGTGATGTGATTATCACAGGTGGTTCGGAAGCAGCGGTTACTATTGCAGGAATGGGCGGATTCAATTCAATGCATGCGCTTTCCACAAGAAACGAAAGTCCAGAAACAGCTTCACGTCCGTTTGACGCTACCCGTGATGGATTCGTTCTTGGAGAAGGTTCTGGAGCCATTGTATTAGAAGAATACGAACATGCAAAAGCTCGTGGCGCTAGAATTTATTGTGAAATTGGCGGTGGCGGAATGTCGTCTGATGCCTATCACCTGACGGCTCCACATCCAGAAGGAATTGGTGTAATTGCCGTAATGGAAAACACCTTGCGTGATGCAGGTATGTCGCCAGAAATGGTAGATCATATTAACACTCACGGAACATCCACACCACTTGGTGATGTTGCCGAATTGAAAGCCATTAGTCATGTTTTTGGAAATCATGCTAAAAATATTAACATCAACTCTACCAAATCGATGACAGGTCACTTACTTGGTGCTGCTGGTGCGATTGAGGCTATTGCTGTTATTTTAGCGATGCAAAACGGAATTGTTCCTCCAACAATTAATCATACCGTTGTTGATGAAAATATTGATCCATCGTTGAACCTAACTTTAAACAAAGCACAAAAAAGAGACATCAAAGTAGCCATGAGTAATACTTTTGGTTTTGGTGGTCACAATGCTTGTGTTTTATTCAAAAAATTAGAAGACTAAGATTTCATGCGAATTCTTAAAAAAATATTTACTAGAAATTCCCGTCCTACAGAAGGCGGGAATTTTTTTGTTGCAGTTGAAAAAATTATTGGTTTTAAACCCATTAATATTAAATATTACGAAAAAGCATTTACACACCGTTCTTCCAATAAATTGGATGTCAACGGAAATCCGATGAATTATGAACGATTGGAATTTCTTGGTGATTCAATGTTAAGTTCTGTAATTGCTGCACATTTATACAAAGAAGCGCCACTTGGTGATGAAGGTTATTTAACCAAAATGCGTTCGAAGATTGTAAGTCGGGAACACTTAAATGAATTAGGTAGAGATTTAAATCTTGTGGACTTGGTTGATAGTAAAGTACCGCCTTCTCATTTTGGCGAAAACATTCATGGTAATATCTTCGAAGCTTTAGTAGGAGCTATTTTTTTAGATAAAGGTTACTCAGGTTGTGAAGATTTTATCCGAAAAAAAGTAATCATTCCTTATGTTGACATTGCCAAATTAGAAGGAAAAGTAATCAGTTATAAAAGTTTGGTTATCGAATGGTGTCAAAAAGAGAAGAAAACCTTCAACTTTGATGTTTTTGATGATAATGGCAATGATGGTCAGCGTTTTTTTGGGGTTAAACTCAGTATTGACGATAAAGTAATTGCCAAATCTAGAGCTACTTCCAAAAAGAAAGCTGAAGAAATTGCTTCGAAACGCGCCTATTTTGCATTTCAAGAAAAAATTAACAAAAAATAATAAAAATTCTCAAAAACTATAACGTTTTCGTTTATAAAATAACGTTAATCTAATGTATGTTAGGTAAATCGAACGTGTAGAAACACTATCTTTACAACTTATTTTAGCACTAAATGGCTATTCATAAAGTATATATTGAAGAATTTGAGGAAGATGACTTTCACGTTATCGCTATTCACACCTCTTTAGAAGATTATCGGTTGGCCTATTTTATCAATCGTGAAATTGAAATTTGTTTGTCTAAAAACAACAACGACATTCAATCGCAGGTTAAAGAAGGCAGTACCTCATTTGCTCGATTTACCTTTGAAGACCATGAGAATGCAATTAAATGGAACTTAGTTCAAAATAAAAATGAAGTTGAAAGTGTAGAAAATAATACTTCTCAAAATTTATTCTCTAACTCTAAAAACTCTTTTTCATCAACGGCTTACTTATTGCCTGAATACAAAAAAGTAGATTTCTTTTTGAAAATTGAAAATGCTGAAAACGAAATTGACGTTTCTGAAATTGTTTCTAAAATAAGCACAATCGACAGTATAACAATGGTTTATAATGTAGATAAAGAAAAGATAAAATCGAAAAATAATTTAATTTTTTAATAAAAATGCCAACAAGAAAAAAGACTAAAATTGTAGCTACTTTAGGCCCTGCTTGTAGTTCTAAAGAAGTCATTAAAAACATGATTGATGCAGGGGTAAATGTATTCCGTATTAATTTTTCTCATGCTGATTATGCCGATGTAAAAGAACGTATCGATATTATTCGAGAATTGAATCACGAATTCAACTATACTACTGCTATTCTTGCCGATTTACAAGGTCCTAAACTTCGTGTAGGTGTAATGAAAGAAGATGTTGTAGTAAATCCAGGCGATATCATTACTTTTCAAACTGCCGAAGACGTTCCAGGAACTAAAGAACGAGTTTACATGAACTATAAAGAATTTCCTAGCGATGTAAATCCGGGTGAAAGAATTCTTTTGGATGATGGTAAATTAATGTTCGAAGCACTAGAAACTAATGGAACTACCGAGGTAAAATGTAAAGTAATTCAAGGCGGACCATTAAAATCTAAAAAAGGAGTAAACTTACCAAATACAAAAGTATCACTTCCTGCATTAACCCAAAAAGACATTAAGGACGCTCTTTTTGCTATTGAAAATCAAGTTGATTGGATTGCGTTATCATTTGTTAGAACTCCAGCCGATTTGGAAGAATTGCAAGATTTGATTGCTAAAAATTCGGAGCATAAAATTCCGATTGTAGCCAAAATTGAAAAACCAGAAGCGGTTGAAAATATAGATAAAATTGTTGCTTTTTGTGATGGACTAATGGTGGCTCGTGGCGACCTTGGGGTTGAAATTCCAGCTCACGAAGTTCCGTTAATTCAGAAAAAATTAATTCACAGAGCTAAAACAGCACGTATTCCTGTAATTGTAGCCACACAAATGATGGAAACTATGATTACTAGTTTAACCCCAACTAGAGCTGAAGTAAACGACGTAGCCAACTCGGTAATGGATGGTGCTGATGCTGTAATGTTATCTGGCGAAACTTCGGTAGGAAATTATCCTGTACAAGTTATTGAAAAAATGACCCAAATTATTGAAGCAGTAGAAGATTCTCCACTTATTCAAGTGCCTCAAAATCCGCCTCACGTACGAACCAAACGTTTTATTACCAAATCAATATGTTACCACGCAGCTACCATGGCAAATGACATTAAAGCCAAAGCTATTTCTACCTTAACGAATAGTGGTTATACGGCTTTTCAAATTTCGGCATGGCGACCATCTGCACATATTTTGGTGTATACTTCCAACAAACGTATTTTAACCCAATTGAACTTACTTTGGGGTGTAAATGCCTTTTACTACGACAAATTTGTAAGTACCGATGATACCGTAGACGATATTAACCTTATTGCCAAACAAAAAGGTTATGTAAAAAAAGGCGATATGTTAATCAATCTTGCGGCAATGCCTGTCGTTTCTAAAGGAATGGTAAATACATTGAGAATTTCTGAAATCGAATAATTTCAGTTAAAATACATCTAAAGGATTACTAAACTACGTTAAATATTTTAGTAATCCTTTTTTAATGTCAAAAGAAAAAGTATATTTGAATAACAAAATCATTTAAAATATGAACTCGAAAAACCCTTTTTTTAAAACAGATACATTTACCAATACTACGCATGAAGCAGTAGTTATAGATCGTAACGAAACTATGACCGTTTCTGGAACAATCAATAAAAGTTTTATCTTATTATTATTGTTAGTAGCTGGCGCATTTGCCACTTGGAATATGGCTATTAGCGGAGAAAATCCAATATTTTTGACTATTGGTGGTGCTATTGCTGGTCTTATCTTTGTTTTAATTACCACTTTTAAACCACAACTTTCTACCTATTTGTCACCTGCTTATGCTGTAGCAGAGGGATTGTTCATTGGAGGATTATCGGCAATTTTTGAGGTTAAATATCCTGGAATTGTAATGCAAGCCGTTGGAGCAACTTTCGCTACTTTTTTTGTGTGTTTTGCATTGTACAAATATAAAGTTGTTACGGTAACTGATAAATTTCGTTCGGTGGTTATTGCTGCTACTGCTGCTATTGCTGTGTATTATTTATTTTCTTGGTTATTAACTTTCGTTATCAGCTATCAGCCGGTACATTATGGAAACTCTATGATGAGTATCGGAATTAGTGTATTTGTAATTGTAATAGCGGCGCTAAATTTGTTTTTAGATTTTGATCAAATTGAAAAAGGTGTTGCACAACGTGCTCCAAAATATATGGAATGGTATGGCGCTATGGGATTAATGATTACTTTAGTATGGCTTTATGCAGAGTTTTTACGATTGTTATCAAAATTATCTAGCCGAAAATAATTTTTTAAAAATAAAAAATTACAAAAGCCGTTTACAAGTTGTAAACGGCTTTTTTGTTTAACATAATTTCCATTTTGAATTACTTTAAAACAACTATCTTTGAGCCCTCTTAAAACTTGCAATTCGGGCATACTGTTTGTTCTAATAAAGTTATAGAAATTACTTGTAAATGTTAACCACTAAATCACTTTTTGCTTTTGTTTTGATGTCGTTTTTTGCGATACAAAGTCGTGCACAACAAATGCAATATTGGTCGTTTAACAAAGTGGACTCGACTTCTTTTTCTAAAATCAATTACAACAAAAACACCTTAGAAAATCCGAATTCGCTTTATCCTCTTCTAGCAAAATTGTACCGAATTAAACACTTCAGTAACGAAAATGCAGTGTTTGTTCATATTGGCGATTCTCATATTCAAGCTGATATTGAGACTTCCGTAATTCGAAACGAACTACAAAAATACTTTGGTAATGCCGGTCGTGGCTTAGTTTTTCCGTATCAAGTGGCTAAAACTAATGCGCCTTCTGATATTTTTTCGAGTTCCAAAAACAGTTGGAAAAACAATCGTGTAGCCCGAATCGACACTTTGATTACTTGTGGTGTTTCTGCCTTTGGTATTGAATCGCAAACCATCAATCCTGATTTCAATTTAGAACTTCGTTCAATTAACGGATACAAAGATTATTTTGATAAAGTTGACTTATTTATGGGCGGAAATGTTTCTGAAATTCTTCTAGAATATAATGATACTCAAGTAGAAAATATTTGCTATCTCAAATCACCTGAATTCTCTCAATTCAATCTAAAATCGAAGGCGAATGGTTTTAAATTAACCTTTCCAACCACAGATACTATTCAGTTTTATGGTGCTTCATTAGAAAAAATGAACGTTGGAGGAGTTATCTATCATAGCATTGGTGCTAATGGCGCTAAATATTCTGATTTTAATAAAACATCTCGTTTTTGGAAACAATTAGACAAACTTAAAGCAGATTGTTACATTATTTCATTAGGAACCAACGAAGCACAAGATCCTAATTTAACAGCAGATTCTTTTTTAGTCGATGTAAAAATTATGGTTAAAAAATTGCGTCAAATTTCGCCTAATGCTTGTATAATCCTCACGACACCGCCTGTTTCTTATTATAAAAAACACCGTCCCAATCAATCATTAGAAGTCATCACTAACGCATTAATAGAATACTGCAACGAAAACAATTTAGTTTATTGGGATTTATTTAATGTCTGCAAAGGATTAGAAGGCGCAAAAATTTGGAAAACATGTCAGTATCTTCGTTCTGATTTGGTTCATTTTTCACGGGAAGGCTACATTTTACAAGGCAATCTTTTTGTAGATGCCTTTGTAAAAACATGGAATGAATTCTTGTGTAAAAAGAACTAATCGCTTAAAAATTTCTTGCTAAAACTGTAAGTAAATTGGCATTACTGGTTCGGCACTTTTAAAGAACGAATACAGCGCGATAAACCCCATCATTACAATTACATAATACACTAGCGGAAAACGTTTTTGAGTTTCGATCACTTTCTCTGGAAAACTATCTGGAATTAAGTGGATCAAATATCCAATGGCAATCATAATGATTACATATTGGTAGTTTACAAAATACTCGTAAGCGCCATCAAAAGTGAATTGATATACAATTTGATGTATGAATTGCAACGCTGTATCTAAATTGCTTGCCTTGAAGAAAATCCAACAAAAACATACAAAGTGAAACGTGATTATCCCAAAAATAAAGTTGGTAACAAACTTAGGTAAGATTTTAATTTTTCCGAAAAGCGATGTCCAAAGCTTGTTTATCGCCAAACCTATTCCGTGTAAAGCACCCCAAATAATGAAATTCCAACTGGCACCGTGCCAAAAACCACCAATAAGCATCGTTAAAAACAAATTCAAATTGGTTCTGAACTTTCCTCTTCGGTTTCCGCCCATCGAAATGTATAAATAATCGCGCAACCAACTCGACAACGAAATGTGCCATCTTCTCCAAAACTCACTCACCGATTTACTTTGATACGGCGACATAAAGTTAGGCGGAATCGTGATTCCCATCCATTTGGAAATTCCGATCGCCACATCGCTATACCCACTAAAATCGCAGTAAATCACGATAGCGTATCCGTATAACGCTACCAAACATTCCATCCCATTATGAAGATTAGGCCCGTCAAAAACATAATTCACTAAGTTCACCGAAATATAATCGGAGATGATTAGTTTTTTAATTAAACCCGTAACGATTAAATAAAATCCTCTGGAAAAATCGGAATCGCTGACGTAATATTCTTTCTTTAACTGCGGAATAAAATCTTTAGCTCTTACTATTGGTCCCATGACTAATTTTGGAAAAAACGACAAGAACAACATGTAGTTTACAATGCCTTTCTCGGGTTCGATTTCGCCACGATAAACGTCGATGGTATAACTTAGATTTTCAAACGTGAAAAACGAAATTCCGATAGGCAATAAAATATGCAACGGATCAAATTTTAACTGTGAGAAATTATTAATGATTTCGATAAAAAAATCGGTGTACTTAAAGTAAAACAACACTCCTAAATTGATGACAACGCTCCAAAACAAGAAAAACTTTTTGCCTGCTTTCTTCTTGGCATTGAATATCAAATTGGAAATTCCGTAATTAAAAAAAGCAGAAAGAATTACAATACCCACAAAAGCACCACTAGCTTTGTAGAAAAAATAAAGCGAAAATAACGTTAGAACGACAGCACGGTGCTTGTAGTTTTTTCTAAAAAGATAATAACACAAAATAAACACCACCAAAAAGTACACAAAGAAACCATTGTTGAACAACAACGGGTTGTGCGCATCATACAGAAGCTGATTTAAAACACTATTCCAATCAATATTTATCATAGCGTATCTACTTTTTTCTGAGTGGTTTTTTGAATGGTTTCCTTAGGCGGTATCACTTTAACTTCTTTTGGCTTGGTAGGTTCTGCCTTTTCCGATGGAATTTTTGGCGTATCTATTTTTTTAACAATGGTTTCTTTGGTAACAACCTTTTTCTCTATAGGTTTTGTGGCAATTGCTTTTTGAGTCACAATAGGTTTATTAGCTTGTTTCAACTTCAATGCCTTGTTGTAATCGTTAATTATGGCCGTAAAAATAGTTTTAGCCACAGCCTTAGCACCTCTAAAATTAAAATGGATGTAATCTTTATTGGCGTATTGAACGGTGCTATCAGCCCATTTTACAATGGTTCCGTTGCCACCTATTGATTTGTAAAAATTATAAAATGGAATGTCGTTATCATACGCCAATCGCGCTTGCGTTTGAATCAACGAATCAATTCCAATCGCGGTTTTCCAAGTTCCGTCATAATTAAACGCTCTATCAGAACAACTGAATAATAAAAACTCGGTATTAGGCATATTGTTTTTAAACTTCTTCAACACAGGTCGCATGCCGCGATAATAATAATCGTAATTGGTATCGTTGGGTTTGAACAACAAATTCACACCATACTGAAACACAATTAGATCATAATAACCCGATTTACTAATTTCTGCTAAAAGATTGCTGTTCAATTTTTTCAGTTCAACACCCGTAATTCCTCTAAAAGAGAAGTTATCCAATACAATGCCCGATTGTGGCTCCGAACTCAATCCAAAAATAGGTGTGCGTTTAGAAGAAACGGTAAACTTGGCTTTGTTAGAAGCGCCACTTCCAACCAACACACGATTGAATTCATTGTTCGCTGGATATTTTCGAACCGAATCGTTTATTTTTACCGAAATCGAATCGCCTTTTCCATAAAGCAACCATTTTTGAGTGATTTGTGTACTGTTTTTTCGAACATTATCTCTAAAATCAATCTCTAGATTGTTACTAAAAAACGAATATCCCGAGAAAAATAACCCAGCATTATGGTCTTGTTTTTTAAAGTTATCGGTAGCCACATCACCAGTGGTAAATACTTTGGCGGTTCTTCTAAAATCGGAAGAAACCGAACTAATTGGCACATAGCCAACGCCTTTTTGAGAACCAAAATAATTTTGAAGTTGTTCGCGAACATCTTGCGTAATAAAATCACCTTCAATCTGACTATCGCCAAACCATGCAATTCTAATTTTGACGTTCTTCCCTTCCGATAAAGCGATGAGTTTTTCATTAAACTTTTGAAGCGCTGGCGAAACCGTATCGGCATTAAAACGCACTAAAGTTCCTTTCTTTTCGTAGGCCTCAAAGTCGTTCATTGGCAAGTTATCTTCCGAATATATAGTGCCCGAATGCTTCTTTTTGTGTGAATCTTTTTTGGTTTTATCCTTGACTAAAATATCCGAAAGTAAGTTGACATTTTTAAAATACGGATAATATGCGATGAATTGCTCTGAAAACACAGACAACGACAACTGAATGCTAGTGACTACTAAAATTAAGGTAATTACTTTTTTGCTATGGTTCATTAAACTTTTCGAGTTATCAGTTGCTTTAAAATCGCTCCATTTCGTGTGTTAAGCGATTGTAAATTTCACGCAAAAGTATAAAAAAGCTAGTGTGTTTTGTTGATTTGTAAAAAATTATTTTTGGATTGATTTGAAGCGAATGGTTTGGTTCTTTTTGCCAACCTTTTTCCCGCTTTTCGCAACGCACGGCGGTTTGCTGCAATCGGGGCTAAATAGTAATGGCCTTTTGTAAAATTAGTTGCTTTTAAAACTCAAATTTCAACTGCACCACTACCGTTTTTTTAACTTCGAAAGGTTTCACACCTTAGTACCTTAGTCACTTAGCTCCTTAGAACCTCAGTAACTTAGAACCTTAGCACCTCAACCCTACTCCTTCACCAACTGCTTACTCACCACTGTTGTTCCTCCATCTTTCAACACCACAACATAAC
>CAZNWY010000056.1:0-13372 GCA_964577105.1 uncultured Flavobacterium sp. | reverse complement strand
TTTTATTCTGTATTCTAGTTTTGTCTTTGTTTTATTTACTCTGCGTTGTCCAAAAAGTCTTTGATTTTGTCAACATACTTATCAAAGAATGATCTTCTAATTTGATGTTCTGTGTTTTTGACTTCTTCTGCTTTTTCTTCCACTTTTGGAGTTACCACTTCTTGAACAGGTGGCGCAATAGGCTCTTCGACTATTGGCCTTACCACTTGTTTTGGTTGTGGAGCTGCTTGAGTAACTTCTAATTTATAAGCACTTTGTGTGTTGTTAGCAATGCTATTCATCACCAAACCAACAGCAGTAGCAAATAATGGGCTTGAAATATCTTCGCTTGAATTTCCTGCTAAATGCTCGTTTGGATACCCAATTCTAGTATCCATTCCGGTAATGTATTCTACTAACTGTTTGATGTGTTGCAATTGGGCTCCACCTCCAGTTAATACAATACCTGCAATTAATTTTTTTCTTGGATCTTCGTGTCCGTACGCTTTGATTTCGGTAAAAACTTGCTCAATAATTTCAACCACACGAGCGTGAATGATTTTTGATAAGTTTTTTAACGATATTTCTTTCGGTTCTCTTCCTCTTAAACCTGGAATAGAAACGATTTCATTGTCTTTATTTTCTCCTGGCCAAGCCGAACCAAATTTTACTTTTAATAATTCTGCTTGTTTTTCGATAATCGAACAACCCTCTTTGATGTCTTCTGTAATTACATTACCACCAAAAGGAATCACGGCTGTGTGACGAATGATGCCATCTTTAAAGATCGCTAAATCGGTTGTACCACCACCTATGTCGATTAACGCAACACCTGCTTCTTTTTCTTCTTGACTTAAAACAGCATCTGCCGAAGCTAATGGCTCTAAGGTCAATCCAGACAACTCAATTCCTGAACTTTGAATGCATCTTCCCACATTTCTGATAGAAGAAGCTTGTCCGACAACCACATGAAAACTAGCTTCCAAACGTCCACCATACATACCGATTGGTTCTTTGATTTCTGATTGTCCGTCAATTTTAAATTCTTGTGGCAACACGTGAATAATTTCTTCACCTGGCAACATGGCAAGCTTATTCACTTGATCAATTAGCAACTGAATGTCTTTTCCGCTGATTACTTCTTCTGGATTACTTCTGCTGATGTAATCGGTATGTTGAATACTGCGAATGTGTTGACCTGCAATACCAACTACAACATCATTGATTTTATAACCAGAATTCTCTTCAGCTTCTGCAACAGCTTGTTGGATAGATTGAATTGTTTGAGTAATGTTGTTTACAACACCTCTAGCCACACCTAAACTTTTAGCTTTTCCTAAGCCTAAAATTTCAAGTTTGCCATATTCATTTTTCTTACCAATCATCGCTACAATCTTTGTAGTTCCGATGTCTAAACCAACCGCAATGTTTTCTCTATTCTCCATATTGTCAACTAATTTGCCCGATGCAATATTTTCCTATCTTTTCTAAAACTCAGAAGTTGTTATCTTGTACAAACCACTTGCTGTGTAAATCTCAAATTAATTCTTTTATACTTGTAAAGCGTACTGTCTAAAACTGCTTTTTGAAAAAACGCTTTATAATTTTTAAATTTTTTTTCTACATTGACTATTTTTCCAAACTCAATTTGATAATCGAAATTTCTGTTCGTCATCAAAAGGTCGTCACCAGCCAAAACTTGAACGCCAATAATGTTTTTTTTCAAAAAATCATCATCGTAGATTTTCTTCAAAACTTCCGATATTCTTTTTCTGTTTTTGTCGGTTATTTCTCCAGAAACCAATGGTACTCTTGCCGTATTTACTTCTGAAAGCGGCATACTATTTCCCTCATAATCAATATAGAAAGACCCCAAATCGTCAAACACCCTACCAATAGGCGTTCGTTGCTTTACTTCAACCATCAAAACGCCATCAACTGTCACAAAAACATCCGATTTTTCAACCATAGGATGTTTGTTGATAGAATTTTCCAATTTGTTCAAATTTAAGTCCTCTTTCGCTATACTTCGCACATCACTTTTATTTTCTATTAACAATTTATTAACCGTTTCTTGTTTAATAAAATTGCTGTTTTCTCCAACAAAAATGACTTCAGATTTCTTCAATTTACGATGTAAATTTCTACTTGATGTAAACGAATACAAGAAGACAACCAACGCAAACATTAGTATTAGCCTGATATTGTTCCATTTAAGAAATTTCATGATAATGCTTTTTTAATTGATGGTACTAACTCTCCAATATCACCTGCACCAATGGTTACAATAACCGTTGCATCGGAAGCTAAAATAGCTGGAATTAAATCGGTTTTTGTTACTAACTTTTTATGTTCATTTGTCATTTTTGACATCAACCAAGTCGTCGTAATTCCCTCCATTGGTAATTCGCGAGCTGGATAAATATCTAACAACAATAATTCGTCAAATTGAGATAGACTTTTGGCAAAATCATCGGCAAAATCTTTGGTTCTACTAAACAAATGCGGTTGAAAAATAGCCAACACTTTTTGGTTGGGATACAATTCTCGAACCGCTTGATGCACTGCATTGATTTCGGTTGGATGATGTGCGTAATCATCTATATAAACGCGATTTTCCGATTTTATTTGATACGAAAATCGTCTTTGTACACCTTTAAATGATGCTAGAGCTTTAGCAATGGACTCGGTTGGGGTACCATAAGTTTTTGCCATTGCTAAAGCCATCAAAGCATTCATTAAATTGTGATGTCCAGGAAGTCCGAACGCAATATTTTGTATGGTTTCCGATGGTGTTTGCACATCAAAAACATAACTACTATTTTCAATTCTAATATTAAAAGCTTTAAAAGTCGCCTCATCATTAATGGCTATTGTTAGCCCTTCTAAATCCAATCCTTTTGGGACAAACATTTTGGTTTTATCCGAAATTTTATCAGCAAATTCTCTAAAGGAAGCTTCAATGGCATTCTTATCTCCATAAATATCCAAATGATCGGCATCCATAGAAGTGACACAAGCAATATTAGGATGTAAATGCAAAAATGAACGATCAAACTCATCGGCTTCAACCACCGTAATAGTTTTACCGCTTCCAATCAAATTAGAATGATAATTTTCGACAATTCCGCCTAAAAAAGCGGTAACATCTGCACCACTTTCGTACAGAATATGTCCCAAAATACTAGATGTTGTAGTTTTACCATGAGTTCCAGCTACTGCAAAACAAAAGGTATCTTTGGTAATCAAACCTAAAACTTCAGCGCGTTTTTTTATAACATAATCTCTTTCGATAAAATAATTCCATTCCGAATGGGAAACTGGTACCGCAGGTGTTACAATAACCAACGTATTTTCTACATAATAATCGTCTGGAATTAAACTGATATTATCTTCAAAATGAATCGTCATTCCACCAGCTATCAATTCATCGGTAAGCATGGTTGGCGTTTTGTCGTAACCCGAAACATTTTTACCAATATTCTGAAAATAACGAGCTAAAGCACTCATTCCGATGCCTCCAATTCCGATGAAATAGACGTTATGTATTTGGTTTAGGTTCATTTATTAAGGTACTAAGTTTTTGAGAAGCTAAGATTCTAAGTTTTTTATTACTTAATTAGTTTTATTATTTCTTCAACGATATCTTTTGTGGCATTTGGTCTTGCCAAACTTTTAATATTATGACTTAATTCTTTTTGTAAATTTTCATTTGAAATTAAATCTGAAAAAGTGGCTTCAAATTTTTCGTCCAATTCAGATTCTCTTAAAAGAATTGCGCCTTTTTTGTCGACAATTGCTTTTGCATTTTTAGTTTGATGATCTTCGGCTACATTGGGAGACGGAATAAAAATAGTTGGTTTTCCGACCAAACACAATTCGGAAACCGATGATGCTCCAGCACGAGAAATTACGAAATCGGCAGCTGCATAAATCAAATCCATTCTATCAATAAAGGCAACTACTTGCACATTTTCTTTATCGTTAAAATGTTTGTATTCGTCGTAATATAATTTTCCACATTGCCAAAAAACTTGCACGCCGCTAGCCAAAAGAAAATCTAATTCTTTTGCTATCAATTGATTTACTCTGCGCGCACCAAGGCTTCCGCCAAGTACTAAAAGTATTTTTTTGTTAGAATCCAATTTGAAATAAGAAATGCCTTCAGCTTTTTTATTTTCGCTATTCAATAAATCTTGTCTAACAGGATTTCCAGTAAATACAATTTTATCTTTAGGGAAAAATCGGTCTAAGTTTTCGTAAGCCACACAAATGGCATTGGCTTTTTTACTCAAAATTTTATTCGTGATTCCTGGATACGAATTTTGTTCTTGAATGACCGTTGGGATATTATGACTGTTTGCCACTTGTAACAATGGACCACTAGCAAAACCACCAGTTCCAATCACTACATCGGGCTTGAATTTTTTAATAATTTTTCGAGATTTCCACAAACTGCTTACTAATTTTAAAGGAAACATCATGTTTTGCAAGGTTAACTTTCGTTGTATCCCTGCAATCCACAAACCTTCGATGGGATAGCCTGCTTGTGGCACTTTTTGCATTTCCATTTTATCTTGAGCACCCACAAAAAGGATTTCAGCATCGGGAAAACGCAACTTTAATTCATTCGCAATGGCTACCGCAGGATAAATATGCCCTCCTGTTCCACCACCACTCAATATGAATTTATATTTTTTCATCTTATTTTTTCTTTAAAACAGCATTCATTGGATTATCTGTAATCGAATAATCTTCATTTTCTAAAATAGCTTCATTTTCTGACTCTTCGTCTTCTTGCAATTGCTTGTCGATAAGCTTTCTTAAAGCCTCTTCACGTTTTTCTTTTTCGGCTAATTCTTCGGCAATTTCCTCTTCTTTTTTAGTGACACTAATGATGATTCCAACAGCGATACAAGTCATCCAAATAGAACTACCACCCGAACTAATCAGCGGTAATGTTTGACCTGTAACTGGCAATAATTCTACCGCTACCGCCATATTAATCAGAGCTTGAAAAACTATCGGAAAACCGAGTCCGACCACTACTAATTTTCCAAATAACGAATTGGCTTTGTGAGCAGCGACTATGAATCGAAATAGTAAAAGCATGTACAATCCCAAAATCACCAAAGCTCCAAAAAGTCCGTATTCTTCAACAATTATGGCAAAAATAAAATCGGAAGATGACTGCGGTAGAAAGTTCTTCTGAACACTTTTTCCTGGCCCGAGTCCGTAAATTTTACCTGAGGCAATAGCAATTTTAGCTTTTTCAATTTGGTAATATTCATCAGGATCTTTAGCATTATCATCTTTATTAAAGAAGTTTCCGATACGTTTTTCCCATGTTTGAACACGATTAGGAAAGGCATTCGGAAAAGCTTTTACCACCAAAATAAAAAAGGCAAAAGAAATAATTCCCATTCCGATGATGATTCCGATATATTTTAAAGGATATCTTCCAATAAAAGTGAGCATTGTTACCATAGCAAAAATTAAAGCAGCCGTAGAAAAGTTGGCTGGTAAAATCAATGCTAAAGTGATAAAAACAGGTATCCATAAATCTATAAATGATTGTTGGAACGTAGGTGGAGTTTCTCTAGATTTCGACAAATAACGAGCTACATAAACGTATAAAACGATGGCTGCCAAAGTAGATGTTTGAAATGAAATTCCGATGAAAGGAATATTAATCCAACGACTGGCGTTGGCGCCTTCAATTACTGTTCCTTTGACCAATGTATAGACTAATAACACCCACACGATTGGCAATGCTATTCTTGAAATTCCTCTAAAATAATGATACGGAATTTTATGAATTTGATAGATAATAATAAACCCAATAAAAATATGAACTGCGTGTTTTAACAAATACGTTATGGCATTCCCCGAACCGTGACGCATATATGCCAAGTTGCTACTCGCACTAAAAACAGGCATAAAAGAAAACAACGCCAAAAGGGCAACAAATGCCCAAATAACTTTATCTCCTTTTAAACTGTTTATGAGTTCTTTCATATTCTGTTGTGGGTTGTGGGTTGTCAGTTTAGAAAATTAACTTACAACTCATAACCTATTTTATAAATTTCTTACTTCTCTTTTGAATTGATTTCCTCTGTCTTCGTAATTTTGAAACAAATCAAAACTTGCACAAGCTGGCGACAATAAAACGGTATCTCCTTTTTCGGCAATGTGTTTAGCCGTATTGACTGCATCGCGCATGTTATCAACCTCCACCATCATATCGACTACGTTTCCGAAAGCATCAATTATTTTTTTGTTATCAACACCAAGACAAATAATTGCTTTTACTTTTTCGTGGACAAGCGCCATCAATTCGGTGTAATCGTTTCCTTTATCAACACCTCCAACAATCCAAACTGTTGGTGTAGTCATGCTGTCTAAGGCAAAGAATGTAGCGTTTACATTAGTAGCTTTACTATCGTTAATGTATTGCACATTTTGGATTTTAAGAACCTTTTCTAAACGATGTTCTACCCCTTGAAAATTAGATAAACTCTCACGAATAGTTTGCTTTCTAATTTTCATCAATTGCGCAACAGAAGTAGCAGCCATAGCATTTTTCATGTTATGTTTTCCTTCTAATGCAATTTGAGAGGTTTCCATTAAAAACTCTTCTTGGTTGATGTTGATTTCCATAGTATTGTTATTTAAAAATGCTCCGTTTTTCACTGATTTTGAAATTGAAAAAGGAATTAATTGTGCTTTTACTTTGTTATTTTTTAACCATTCGTTGATTGCTTCATCATCGGCATCATAAATGAGGTAATCTTCTTCGGTTTGATTCATTGTTATTCTAAATTTCGAATTGATATAATTTTCATATTTGTAATCATATCGATCCAAATGATCGGGACTGATGTTGGTTATAATCGCAATATGTGGCTTGTAATTGATGATTCCATCCAATTGAAAACTACTCAACTCCAAAACATACACGTCATAATTTTCGTCGGCTACTTGCCAAGCAAAACTTTTCCCGATATTGCCGCCCAATCCTACATTCAATCCGGCTTGTTTGAGAATATGATAGGTCAATGAGGTTGTGGTCGTTTTACCATTACTACCTGTAATTCCTATTGTGATGGCATTCGTGAATTGTGACGCAAACTCAATTTCTGAAATAACTGGAATATTTTTCTCTACCAATTTTTTAATTATTGGAGCTTTATCAGGTATTCCTGGACTTTTCATCACAACATCTGCATTCAGAATTAAAGCTTCTGTATGCTGCTCATCTTCCCATTGTATTCCATTAATTATAAGAACTTCTCTATAGTTTTCTTTTATTTTTCCAAAATCAGACACAAACACATCGTATCCTTTTTTCTTTCCTAAAATGGCTGTACCGACACCACTTTCTCCTCCTCCTAAAACTACTAACCTAGGCATTATCTTAATTTTAAAGTTGCGATGGCTACTATGGCTAACAGGATGGTTACAATCCAGAAACGCGTTACAATTTTACTTTCGTGATATCCTTTCTTCTGATAATGATGGTGCAATGGCGACATTAAGAAAATGCGTCTTCCTTCGCCAAATCGTTTCTTGGTATATTTGAAATACGATACTTGCAGTACTACTGAAAATGTTTCGGCAAAAAAGATAGCGCACAACACTGGCAATAACATTTCCTTACGAACAGAAATCGCCAATACAGCAATGATTCCTCCAATAGTTAAACTTCCTGTATCGCCCATAAAAACTGATGCTGGATAGGAATTATACCAAAGAAATCCAACTAATGCACCGGCAAACGCCGATACGAAAACTGTCATTTCTCCCGAATTTGGGATGTACATTACATTTAAATAACTAGACAAAATGATATTACCGGATACGAAGGTGAAGATTCCGAGAGCTAACACCGATATGGCGGAAGTTCCTGCGGCTAAACCATCAATTCCATCGGTTAGATTAGCACCATTAGAAACAGCGGTAATGATGAAAATTACAATGGGTATGAATACTAACCAAGCCCATTTTTCATAACCATCGCCTGTCCATGCAATGATTTTTGCATAATCTAGTTCGTTATTTTTTACAAACGGAATGGTGGTTACTGTCGATTTAACTTCTTTAGCCGGTTGGTTGATCACATTTTCTGTTTGATTGAACATGATTGGGCGTGAAGACTTTTCTCTCACGGTTACACTTGGACTGAAATACAATACAGAGCCTACAATTAAACCCAATCCAACTTGACCAATAACTTTGAAAATCCCTTTCAATCCTTGTTTGTCTTTTTTGAAGATTTTAATATAATCATCAATAAAACCAATGGTTCCCATCCAAAGTGTTGTAATAATCAAAAGAACGATATAAATATTGTTCAATTTCGTTAAAAGAATCACCGGAATTAGAGTAGCAATAATGATGATTAATCCACCCATTGTTGGCGTTCCTGCTTTTTGTGTTTGTCCTTCTAAACCAAGCTCACGAACGGTTTCTCCAACTTGTTGATTTCTTAAAAACGTGATGATTTTTTTACCATAAATAGTAGAAATCATCAGCGATAAAATCAGAGCTAATGCCGAACGAAAGGTGATATATTGAAACACTCCTGTCCCCGGAACGTCTAAAGTTTTATCTAAATATTCAAATAAGTAGTATAGCATATTGATTATTTGGTTATTTGGTTATTTGGTTATTCGTAATTGAAAATTTTTAATTCGTAATTATTTATTTAATTGTTCTAAAAATTCTTTAACTATTTTCATATCGTCAAAATCGTAACGAACACCATTAATTTCTTGATAGGTTTCATGTCCTTTTCCGGCGATTAAAATAATATCGTTAGCATTTGCCAATTGGCAAGCCGTTTTTATGGCTTGTTTTCTATCTTCAATAGAAAGTGATTTTTTAAAATTTTGTGGTGCTACTCCAGCTTCCATTTCAGCAATTATCGTTGCTGGGTTTTCTGTTCTTGGATTGTCTGATGTGATGATAACTTTATCACTCATTTCTGTAGCAATGTTGGCCATTATTGGTCGTTTTGTTTTATCACGATCACCACCACAACCTACTATTGTGATTAATTGTTCGTTTTTAGTACGAATATCATTAATGGTTTTCAATACATTTTCTAAGGCGTCTGGCGTATGTGCATAATCAACTATAGCCGTAATTTTATCTTTCGAAACAATAAATTGAAAACGTCCCGAAACACTTTCTAGCTCTGACAACAATCGCAATACTTCAATATTATCCAAACCTAATTGAACCGCGGTTCCATAGATAGCTAGTAAATTGTAAGCATTAAAAGTTCCTATCAATTTTACCCAAACATCGTTATCATTAATTTTTAACAACAATCCAGATAATTGATTTTCTAAGATTTGAGCTCTGTAATCGGCGTATGATTTTAAGGCATACGTTAGCTTTCGTGCCGCTGTATTCTGAATCATTACTGCACCATTTTTGTCATCAACATTAGTTAATGCAAAAGCGGTTTTAGGCAAATGATCGAAAAACGATTTTTTAACATCTCTATATTCTGCAAACGTTGGATGATAATCTAAATGATCGTGCGACAAATTGGTAAAAACACCACCTTCAAAATGCAATCCTTCGGTTCTTTTTTGATGGATACCATGCGAACTCACTTCCATAAAGCAATATTCGCAACCCATTGCTACCATTTCGTTTAGGTAATAATTGATGGTTAACGAATCTGGTGTAGTATGTGTGGCTTTGTATTCAACATCATTAACCATGATTTTAACCGTAGAAAGTAATCCTACTTTATAACCTGCTTTTTGAAATAATTGATACAACAATGACGCAATCGTGGTTTTTCCATTAGTGCCTGTAATACCAACTAATCTTAATTTTGACGACGGATTGTCGTAATAATTATTCGCCATAAAGGCCAAAGCCGAATTGGTATCTTTCACTTGAACATACGTAATTCCGGTTGCAATAACTTGTGGAAGTGTATCACAAATAATTGTTGTTGCACCTAGACTAATTGCCTTTTCGATGAAATCGTGTCCGTTTGAAACTGTTCCTCTTATAGCTACAAAAACATCATTTTCTTGAATTTTTCTCGAATCAAATTCGATTTTATTCACAGCAATTTCTGTTGAGCCTTTTACCGCTTCGATGGCAACTTTATATAATATGTCTTTTAAAACAATCACAGTAATTCTAGTGTTATAGTTGAATTTTTAATTAGTGGTTCACCTGCTTGAATGGATTGACTTTTTACTTTACCAATTCCGTTTACTTTCACTTTCAAACCTAAATTTCCGAGTAATGCTACAGCGTCCATTCCTGGCATTCCTTTTAAATCGGGAATAGTATTTTTTACCGATTGTGCTTTGGCAAAATATTCGTTGTACTTGTATTCTTGTTTGGCTACTTTCTTATCAATATTTTTAATTTCGTTAGTCGATGGTGCATCGGTAAAAATCTTTTGCGCTATTCTTTTAAAAACAGGTCCGGCCACATCGGCTCCGTAATAATTATTCTTAGAAGTATTTGGTTTATGCACCACTACGATACAAGAATATTTTGGATTTTCTGCCGGAAAGAATCCCACAAAAGAAGATATATAATGCTTCTCTGAACCACCATTTACTGCATAATTTGCTTGAGCGGTTCCTGTTTTTCCAGCCATCGAAAAATCTTTAGAATAGAGTTTAGCTCCTGTTCCTCTTTTGACCACATTTTTCATGATGGCTTTTAGTTTTTTAATGGTTTCGTCAGAACAAATCTTCGGATTGATTACTTGTTTGTCGTACTTTTTAATGGTTTTATTCCATTCTTTAATTTCCGAAACAAATTGTGGTTTTACCATTTCGCCATTGTTAGCAATAGCATTATAAAGCGTTAACGTTTGTAATGGCGTAACCGCAACTCCGTAGCCAAAAGCCATCCATGGTAACGAAATGGCACTCCATGTTTTTTCTGAAGGCTGAGGAATTTTTGGAGTTCCTTCACCTTGAAATGGCAATCCTAATGGTTTGTTTAATCCCATTCTATCAATTCGATCTACAAATTGTTGAGGATTACTTTTGTAATTTTCATAAACAGCCTGAACCATCACGGTGTTTGAAGAAACTTCAAATCCTCTTGCAAGCGATATTTTGCCATAACCCCCTTCATGTGAATCACGCACTTTTTTTCCTCTAAAATCAATGATACCACCATGACTATCATACACCATACTAGTATCTATTTTATGATCGTCAAGCAAGGCAATCATGTCAACTAATTTGAACGTAGAACCAGGTTCATGAGCTTCAGCCACAGCATAATTGATGGTCTCATAATAATTACCCGATTTTTCATCTTTACCCAAATTAGAAATCGCTTTCACTTGTCCCGTTTTGGTTTCCATCACCACTACGCATCCGTGTTCTGCATCGTATTCTTGCAATTGTTTCAACAAAGCGTGGTGTGCAATATCTTGGATATACACGTCAATGGTCGAAATAACATCGTAACCATCTTGTGGATCAATTTCGTTAACATCACGAATCGGTTTCCATTGTCCTTTTGCAATTTTTTGCTTCAAGATTTTGCCGTCTTTTCCGTTTAAATATTTACCAAAAGCACCCTCAATACCTACACGTTTTCTCATTCCATCTTCATCAATTCGATCGTAGCCAATGGTTCTTTCAGCAATTTTTCCAATTGGATGTTCGCGTACTGTTTTTTGTTCTACAATGATTCCGCCTTTATACGATCCTTTATTGAAAAGTGGCATTTTCTTAATTTTAGCATATTCAGTATAACTCAAATCTTCTGCGATTAAAGTATAGCGACTCTTGCTGGTGCGAGCATTTCGCAAAAGCGAATTATAATAAGAACTTGGTTTCCCTAACAACTTTGACAAGCTCAAAGCCAACGAATCAACTTTAGCATCAAAATCACTCGTTTTTGGCGCCATCGCATCAAAACGAATGGTATAATTAGGAATAGATGTTGCTAGTAAACTTCCGTCTGCCGAATAAATATTTCCTTTATTAGCAGGGATTACGAAGGTTTTTACCGTTCTTTCTTGAGCTAATTTTCGATAATAATCTCCTTCTACCCACTGTATATTAGTGAGTTTTACTGTAATTGCGATAGCTCCTAAAAAGATAGCAAACGCAACCAAGTAAATACGATAGGAAATATTTTTATCTTCTACTGCCATATTTTTTTGAAGAGACTTTTTTCTTCTGGTTTTTTAACTTTTATTTTTTGAGGCGGCACTTGAGAAGGTACCACACCACGTTTTTCCATTTTTTCTGAAACCGTCGATTCCATTCGCAACTTCATTAATTCTGAACGACGATCTACAAACTCGGAACGTAATTCTTTTACTTCATTGGTCAAATCGGCAATCTTGAATATTTTTTGATCAAATCGATGTGAGTTGGCAATCATAATAATTGCTAAGACTACTATAAAAAGAATAAAACGCCAGTTTTTAGTAGCGTCTTCATTCACAAGAAACCTTGCTTTTAATATGTTATAAACTCCGCCTTTCATTATTTTTTTTCTGCTATTCGCAACTTTGCACTTCGAGCTCTGTTATTAATTTTAATTTCAGCTTCGGTTGGCACAATCAATTTTCCAACTAATTTGAATGGAACCGAAAAATTTCCGAAAAAGTCACGTTCTGGTTCGCCCTCAAACATTCCGTTTTTCATGAATCGCTTTACCAATCGATCTTCTAAGGAATGGTAAGAAATCACACTCAATCGTCCTTCTGGCTTTAAAATTTCTAATGACTGTTCTAAAAATTCTTTCAAAACATCCATTTCTTGATTCACTTCAATTCGGATGGCTTGATAGATTTGTGCTAATATTTTATTTTTAAATTGGTCGGGTAAGAATCGTTGCAACACCGACTTTAATTCATCTGTAGTTCCAATAGCTCTGTATTCTCGAGCTTCAATTATTGTTCTTGCCAAAGCCGGAGCAATTTTCAATTCGCCATAATCCAAAAAAACTCTCCTCAAATTGGCATCATCATATTCGTTAATCACTCTATAAGCATCCAGTTCGTTTTTTTTGCTCATTCTCATATCCAAATCGGCATCAAATCGAGTAGAAAAACCGCGCTCTGGAACATCAAATTGATGAGAAGAAACTCCTAAATCGGCTAAAATTCCATCGACTTGTTTAATGCCATGAAATCTTAAAAAACGTTTTATGTATCTAAAATTTTCTTGAATCAAAGTAAAACGATTGTCTTGCAACGCATTTTCCCAAGCGTCTTCATCTTGATCAAATCCGAATAATTTTCCATTATCCCCAAGACGTCTTAAAATCTCTCTGGAATGGCCACCACCTCCAAAAGTTACATCTACATACACCCCATCTGGCTTGATATTTAAACCATCTACGGTTTCTTTTAATAAAACTGGATTATGAT
>CAZNWY010000055.1:0-13466 GCA_964577105.1 uncultured Flavobacterium sp. | reverse complement strand
ACAACGTTCCGTTGCAACCAAAACATTACTTACCAGTAAATTTAAGTGGTGTAAAAGAAGGCGATTTCGCTATGATTTTGGGTTATCCAGGAAGAACCAATCGTTGGATGCCAGCTGGCGGAATCGAGCAAAATGTAAAATTTGCTTATCCTGCTTGGGTTGAAGGTGCTAAAACCGGAATGGATAATATGAAAAAATATATGGAACAAAGTGATGCGCTTCGTTTGGTATATGCTTCTAAATATGCTTCAACAGCCAACTATTGGAAAAACCGTCAAGGAATGATTGATGCGTTAACCAAATTCCAAACTTCAAAATCAAAAGCAGCTCAAGAAGCTAAATTTGATAAATGGGCTAACAAACCTGAAAACAAAGCTAAATACGGAAATGTAGTAGCTACTATCAACAAGTTTTATGCTTTAACCAACGAAAAAGCGCGCCACGATAATTATTTACAACAATTATTTAGAACCTCTGCTTTCGGACCAGTGGGTAGAACTTTAGGAAAACAATTGGACAGCTATGTAAAAGCCGATGCGGCAAAACGTGCTACAATGGCGCCACAAATTTTAGAATTTGCTTCTAAATTCTTTGAAGATTTACATGTACCAGCTGAAAAAGATATTTTGGCAGCACAATTGAATTTGTATGCTACAAAATCTACGGGTTATGCTATTGCGCCAATGGTTAAGAAAATTGGTGATGAAAACGGAAATGATTTTACTAAATATGTAAATGCTGCCGTTGATTTAAGTTTGTTTTCTTCTTTAGATCGCGTAAAAGCATTCTTGCAAGTGCCAAGTCAAGGCATGTTAGACAACGATCCATTGTATACTTTGTCTAATGATATGCTAGCACATTTCAATTCTAAATCAGACGAAATTGCTAAAGCTCAAAACGATTTTGGTGCTTCGTTCCGTTTGTTAGTAGAAGGTTTACGCGAATCAAAAATTGGTGATATTAAATATCCAGATGCTAATTCAACCTTACGTTTAACCTACGGAAAAGTTCGTGCTTTACCAGCAGACAAACGTAATCCAGTTGCGATTAACAACTACACAACATTAGACAGCCAAGTAAAAAAATACAAAAAAGGCGACGAAGAATTTGACTTGCCAGCCAAAGTTTTAGAAATGGCTAAAAACAAGGATTACGGTCGTTATGGAGATAAAGATGGTTCGCTTCACGTGAATTTCTTAACCGATAACGATATTACTGGTGGAAACTCAGGTTCACCAGTTCTTAACGGAAAAGGAGAGTTAATCGGAATTGCTTTCGACGGAAATATTGAAGCGATGGCAGGCGACGTAATCTTCGACAAAAAATTACAAAGAACTATCAATGTTGATATTCGTTATGTATTGTGGGTAATCGAGAATTTCTCTGGTGCCAAACACATTGTAGACGAAATGACTTTGGTGAAATAAATTGTCATCCCGAGCGCAGTCGAGGGAAAATAGAAACTCCGAATTAAGTAATTAGTTCGGAGTTTTTTTTTGAGCGAATGGTACGGGATTTATCAGCAATCCATGTTCCTGCTTTTCGTTTCAATATAAATATCTTGAAACCCTCAAGATATTTATATTTCCACTGCAATCAGGGCTAGCGAGTAATCTAGTTAACATTTGACAACTTATTTCAAATGAATTCTATTTTACAAAACCAATTTCTTATTTTTGAAAAATATAATTCAAAAAATGAAATTTCTAAAGTTTATCGTTTTACTTTTTTCTCTTCAAACGATGGCACAAACCGATTTTGATAAAGCTGAAAAACTATTCAAACAAGAAAAGTTTGATCAGGCAAAACTGTTGTTTGATGCTTTTTTAAAATCCAATCCCAATAACTATAAAACCATAGAATATTTAGGAGATATCGCAGGTCATCAAAAAAAGTGGGATGAGGCGATTAAACAATACAGGATTTTGAAAAACCAATTTCCCAAAACCGCGAATTATTACTATAAATACGGTGGTGCTTTGGGAATGAAAGCCAAATCGGTCAACAAATTTAAAGCGCTTGGAATGATTGATGAAGTTGAAGAATCATTTTTAACAGCCGCTAAATTGGATCCTAAACACATTGATGCGCGTTGGGCGTTAGTAATGTTGTACATCGAATTACCCGGAATTATTGGCGGAAGTGAAAAGAAAGCACAGAAATATGCCGACGAATTAATGGCGCTTTCAAAGGTTGACGGCTATTTGGCCAAAGGCTATATTGATGAGTATTTTGATCGGTACACCAAAGCAGAAGCAAATTATATTAAAGCTCATGAAATTGGAAATTCTAAAACTACATTTCAAAAGCTATATAATTTATATTTGAATAAAATTAAGGATAAAAACAAAGCACAAAAAGTAAAAGAACAATTTGAAAAATAGTTTTCGGTTTTCCGTTTACATCATAAAAACGGACAACCGATAACCGATAACTAAAAAGATGAGAACACATTTTATAGCCATAGGTGGTGCTGCCATGCACAATTTAGCATTAGCATTACACAACAAAGGATATCAAGTAACTGGTAGCGATGATGCGATTTTTGAACCTTCTAAATCACGTTTGGAAAAAAAAGGTTTGCTACCCAATGAATTGGGTTGGTTTCCAGAAAAGATAACGTCCGATATTGAAGCAATCATTCTCGGAATGCACGCCAAAGCCGATAATCCAGAATTGTTAAAAGCGCAAGAATTGGGTTTGAAAATCTTTTCTTATCCCGAGTTTTTATACGAGCAATCCAAAAATAAAACGCGAGTAGTTATTGGTGGTTCGCACGGAAAAACAACCATTACTTCTATGATTTTGCATGTGATGCATTATCACAATATTGACGTAGATTATATGGTTGGAGCGCAATTAGAAGGTTTTGACACCATGGTGCATCTCACGCACGACAATGATTTTATCGTTTTAGAAGGCGATGAATATTTATCTTCTCCTATAGACAGACGACCAAAATTCCATTTGTATCAGCCTAATATTGCGTTGCTTTCTGGTATTGCTTGGGATCATATCAACGTGTTTCCTACTTTTGGAAATTATGTAGAGCAATTTGAAATTTTTGTAAACCAAATTACAAAAGGAGGTATTTTGGTATATAATGAAGAAGATGCCACCGTAAAAAAGGTAGCCGAGTCTTCTGTAAATGCCATTCGAAAAATTCCGTATCAAACACCAAGTTATTCGGTTGAAGACGGAACTACTTTGTTGGAAACGCCAGAAGGACAAATGCCAATTGAGGTTTTTGGCGCACACAATTTAAATAATCTGGCTGGTGCCAAATGGATTTGCCAATGCATGGGCGTTGATGAAGCCGATTTTTATGAAGCTATTGCCAGTTTTAAAGGTGCAAGTAAACGATTAGAAAAAATAGCCGAAAGCAAAGGAAAAGTAGCCTATAAAGATTTTGCGCATTCGCCAAGTAAAGTTGCTGCAACTACAAAAGCGGTGAAAAATCAATATCCAGACAGAACCTTAATTGCTTGTTTAGAATTGCACACGTACAGTAGTTTGAATGCCGAGTTTTTAAAAGAATACCAAGGAGCACTTGAAGCTGCCGATGTAGCTGTAGTGTTTTATTCGCCAGATGCGGTTAAAATTAAACAATTGGAAGAAGTAACTTATGAGAAAATTGCGCAATCCTTCCAGCGTGAGGATTTGATTATTTACACCAATCCAGCCGATTTTAAAAATTTCTTGTTCAGTCAAAATTTTGATAATTCGGCATTGTTGTTAATGAGTTCGGGTAATTATGGCGGATTGAATTTTGATGAAGTAAAAGGTTTAATTCAATAATTTTTTGGACAAACGAAGAAATAAAATTCTCAAGGAGAAGCGCAATAATAAGAAGAAATTATTTGAACAAGAAAGCAGTAAACTCTTCGTGCTTTTCTTGATTTTTGTGTTGTTTGGATTGGCCAATTGGATGTTTTGGGAAGAACAATTTTTGAATCTCGATTACCGCTATTATCTTATTTTTCAAATTATACCGATTGGATTTGGAGTAGTGTATTTCAATTTGAAATTCAAACAATATTTTGATTACAACACAAAATCGAAGTTTAGTATTTACACCATCATACTCTATTTGTTCTACGGAGTGTTTAGTTTGATGTTGTCTTATGCAAGTTTTGGTACCGCTTCCAATGTGGCTTTTAAATCGTTGATGTATTTTTCAACTAAAGAAGTCAAATCTCAAACCAACAAATACAAAATCACAAATATTTACAACCCGTTACAACACCGACGAACCAGAAGAGAACTTCGACGTTTTCATTTTGAGAAAAATTTCAACATTGATTATCAAGTAGGAGTAAACCAAAATAATCGTATCAACATTTCGATCTATGATCCTGAAAATAATTACTTGTTGGATTTAGACAAACAAGAGGTTATCAATAAAACGCTAGTTTTAGAAACAAAAAAAGGATTTTGGGGTATCGAGAAAGTAGAAAAGATTGTTGTAGAATGAGTTACTTTTCATAACTAAAATGGCCTACAATTTTGTAGTTGAATAAACAATCTTCTAGAACTTGTCCAGCGCCAACATTGTGCACTAGCATCGGGCGTTTACCATCTTCAGATTTTTTATTTGTTACAATGCCAATGTGCGGTAATTTATCGCCAATCATCCAAGTTACAATTTCACCTGTTTTATAATCGTCGGCATTTTCTGTAACGGTTAATTTAGTTCCTTTTCGAGTAAAAAAAACTTCCAAATTGGGTACTCTTCTATGGTCAATATTGGTGTCGGTTTTCTTCAAACCCCATTTGGTAGGATATAAAGAAAAATGAGTTTGCATGTCTTCATGAACCTCTTTTTGTAAATCTATGCCAAGTTTTCGATAGGCGCGAATCACTACATCCGAACATACGCCAGTATTAGCAGGAACATCACCATTTGGATATTTGATAGCAGTGTAATTGGGTGTGTATACTACATTGGGATTGATAATCGAAAGAGCCGCATTGGATAATTTCTCTTTAAAATTTTTCGGATTTTGAATCAACATTTGTGCTTCTTTATCTCTTGGAGAATATAGATGCTCATTTTTTTTGCAACCTAAGGACAAACAGATAATAACGAAAATCGGAAATAGTTTCATAAATTAATTTTTATATCAAACGGAAATTCTAATTGGTTTATTTTGAGTGTAATGAAATTTTCTTTTCATTTGTGAAGTATTAAACGCCAAAATCATGATGTATACACCAATCAACCAATGGGCAGAAGACGATCGCCCAAGAGAAAAATTCCTTCTTAAAGGCAAAAGCGCATTATCTGACTCAGAATTATTAGCCATACTTATCGGTTCAGGATCACGTAACGAAAGTGCCGTTCAATTGTGTCAGCGAATATTAGCCTCGACCAATAATAATCTAAACCTACTCGGAAAATTATCCATTCAACAACTTACCGAATTTAAAGGAATAGGTGAGGCGAAAGCCATTGCTATTGCTGCAGCATTAGAATTAGGTCGACGACGACGAGCAGAAGAAGCTGTTGTCTTAGATAAAATTACTTCCAGTAAAATTGTCTTCGAAATCATGCAACCCATTATAGGTGAATTGCCTCATGAAGAATTTTGGGTGTTGTATCTTAATAATTCCAATAAAGTGATTCATAAAGCTCAATTGTCTAAAGGCGGAATCACAGGAACAATTGTCGATAACCGATTAATTTTTAAAACCGCATTGGAATATAACGCAACTTCGCTAATTTTGACACACAATCATCCTTCAGGAAAATTACAAGCTAGTGATGCCGATAAAGAAGTAACGCGTAAATTAAAATCTGCCGCACAACAACTCGATATTTTAGTGCTTGATCACGTTATCATTACTGAAAAAGGCTATTACAGTTTTAACGACGAAGGAATATTTTAAACTATGAATCAGATTACCGATATTTTTTTTGATTTAGATCATACGCTTTGGGATTTTGATAAAAATTCTGAATTGGCGTTCGATAAGATTTTTAAACAACAACATCCATCTATCAATACCAAAGAGTTTGTTGCGGTTTATGCACCCATCAATCAAGCGTGTTGGAAATTGTATCAAGTCGATAAAATTTCACATGATGAGTTGCGATATAGGCGATTGAAAGATTCGTTTGACGCTTTAAATTATACCATTTCTGATGAAGAAATCCATCAAATGGCCATTGATTACATTACTTTTTTACCCGAAAACAATAGGCTTTTTGATGGTGCTAAAGAGGTGTTGGATTATTTAAATTCTAAATACAAACTGCATATCATTACCAATGGTTTTGCAGATGTTCAGTATAAAAAACTAAAAAAATCGGGTATAGCTCATTATTTTGTTTCGGTAACCAATTCGGAAATGGCTGGTGTAAAAAAGCCAAATCCCAAAATATTTGAATTTGCTTTGACGCAAGCCAATGCTCAAAAACAAAATGCCATCATGATTGGTGATTGTATTGATGCTGATGTAAACGGAGCTTTGAATTTTGGTATTGATGCTATATTCTTCAACGAAAGTAAAATCGAAATTCCACCGCACATTAAACAAGTAAATCACTTAATTGAATTAAAAAATCACTTATAATGAAAAGATATTATATTTTATTGCTGTTAGTTTCAACGGTTGGGTTTTCTCAAAATCTGAACCAATACAAGTACGCTTTAGTGCCTTCAAAATTTTCTTTTTTGAAAGAGGAGAACATGTATAATTTGAATGTGTTAACAAAAATGTTCTTGCAGAAATATGGATTTGAAACTTATCTTTCCAATGAAGTTACTACGGAAGATTTTGCTATAACAAATTGTAATAAAATCTTTGTTGATATCATATCAAATAGTGGAATTTTTACAACAAAAGTAAAAGTCGTAATAAAAGATTGTAAAGGAACAATTTTATGCTCTTCTGAAGAAGGTTCGAGTCGTGATAAAGAATATCGAGTAGCCTATAATGAAGCCTTGCGTGCGGCTTTTGATAGTTTTAGTGTTTTAAAAACGCACCAATATAAACCTTCAGAAAAAAGCATGGGAATGGTTGTCGATCCAGCGCAAACGGATGTTGCTATAAAAAAGGAAGATGTTTTGACAAAAGAAATCGCAAAAGGCAGTATGGATACTAAAAAATATACTGCAGTTGCCACCGAAACAGGATATAATTTACTTGCTGTAGCTAGTGACTATAAGGTTTTTCAAATTTTTAAGACTTCTGTAAATGATGTTTTTATAGTCAATCGTGATGGAGTTAACGGTATTTTAATTAATAAAAATAACAGTTGGTTTTTTGAATATTATGATAAAAATGTTTTAAAATCGGAAACAATTAAAGTTGAGTTTTTAAAGTAAAATTAATACCTATATTTATCTTTCCAACGGTTTTTTAAAAATTCTCTCGTACCGTTTTCTCTTGAATTATTGCCAGGTTCATAGAATTTAGTCGCCTTGATGGCATCAGGTAAATATTCTTGCTCGCTAAAATTATTGGCATAATTGTGTGAATACTGATATTCGTCGCCATAACCCAATTCTTTCATTAATTTGGTCGGAGCATTTCGCAAATGAATAGGAACTGGCAAGTCGCCAGTTTGTTTTACCAAAGCTTGCGCTTCACCTATAGCCATATAACTCGCATTGCTTTTGGGTGAAGTGGCCAAGTAAACGGCACACTGACTCAAAATGATTCTGCTCTCAGGATAACCAATTGTAGATACCGCTTGAAAGGTATTATTCGCCATGATGAATGCGGTCGGATTAGCATTTCCAATGTCTTCACTCGATAAAATGAGCATACGTCTAGCAATAAATTTCACATCTTCACCACCTTCAATCATGCGCGCTAACCAGTACACGGCACCATTTGGGTCACTGCCACGAATCGATTTGATGAATGCCGAAACAATGTCGTAATGTTGTTCGCCAGTTTTGTCATACAGCACCGTGTTTTGTTGTACTAATTCTAGAACTTTATCGTTGGTGATGGTAATCGCACCTTCGGGACTAGCGTTTACCACTAATTCGAAAATATTCAAGAGTTTGCGTCCGTCGCCACCTGAAAGTCGTAACAACGCTTCCGATTCTTTGATTTTGATTTTTTTAGACGAAATGAAAACGTCTTGTTTTATGGCTCTATCCAAAAGCGATAACAAATCGTCTTTGGAAAACGGATTTAAAATATATACCTGACAACGTGACAATAACGCCGGAATGACTTCAAAACTCGGATTTTCAGTAGTCGCACCAATTAAAGTAACCCAACCTTTTTCGACAGCAGCTAACAAGGAATCTTGCTGTGATTTGCTAAAACGATGAATCTCATCAATGAATAAAATTGGGTTTTTAGCCGTAAATAATCCGCCACTTTGTTTGGCTTTTTCAATTACATCGCGAATGTCTTTTACACCCGAATTAATGGCACTCAATTCGTAAAACGGACGCTGACTTTGTTTAGCAATAATTTGTGCTAACGTAGTTTTTCCAGTGCCTGGCGAACCCCAAAAAATCATAGACGGAATTACGCCACGAGCAATCTGTTGCGTCAACGAACCATTGGGTCCAACCAAGTGCAACTGACTAATATAGTCTTCTAATTTTTGAGGACGAATGCGTTCGGCTAAAGGTGCTTCCATTTTTTTGTGATGATTTGGTAATTCGGTTATTTGTAGCTAACCATTTGTCAAAATTAATACATTTTTTGTTTTTAAATATTCAAATCAACAAATAACCAAATCAACATTATCTGACAAAATAGCATTAAATCATTATTGGTTGTATTTTTGATAAATGATTTGTCAATATGATACACAATAACGAACTCAATCATTTTAAATTTTCACCAGCAACTTGGATTATTCCAACGTTGATGCTGTTGTTGAATTGGTTTGTTTTTTATGTTGATCATTCTTTTCATCTGAATTTAGATGTACACGGAATTTATCCAAGGACTTTCTCAGGTATACAAGGTGTTGTTTTTAGTCCGTTTTTACATGGCGATTTGAATCACATTGCAAGCAATACAGTACCGCTTTTTATTTTGACTACGGCATTAATTTATTTCTACCGCGATGTTTCTTTAAAAGTTTTGGTATACGGAATTTTGCTTTCTGGATTCATTACTTGGGTAATTGGTCGTGAGTCCTATCACATAGGTGCTAGTAGTTTGATTTATGTTTTGGTTTCGTTTATTTTCTTTAAAGGATTGCGAACACAATATTACCGATTGATGGCGTTGTCGTTTGCCGTAGTTTTATTGTATGGCGGTATGATTTGGTATGTGTTTCCGCAACCCGAAGTTGTAGGCGAAAGTTCCATTTCATGGGAAGGACATTTAGCGGGATTACTCACAGGATTTGTTTTTGCCATACGATTTAAAACACCCGATTACGTCAAAGATATTCAGTATGATTGGGAAAAACCCGATTTTGATCCAAGCACCGATGCTTTTATGAAACGCTTTGATGAAAATGGAAATTTTGTAAATCCACCAAAACCTGAAGAAATACAAGTGGAGTATGAAGAAATTCTATCGGAGCCAATACAGTATGTTTATGTTTTTAAAGAAAATAAAGAAGAAGATAATTAGATTTTAAGAAAGGGAATCTAATTGTTTTTGAAATTCTTCGAAATACTTAGCCAAATGCAATCCATCAACCAATCCATGGTGTGCTTCAACGGAAATTGGAAGATATTTTCTATCATCACGAATAGAAAATTTGCCAAATGTAATTTTTGGAACCGATTCGTCTTTGGTGAAATTGGTTGGATGTAAAATTGCCGAAAAAGAGGTCCAAGGAATGGTCGAATGGCGAATTAGATTTTTCTTTATATCATCATTATTAAGTCTCAGTCCGCTTGAGTTTTCTACTGCAATGATTTCTTTTTGTAATTCAAAATTAAATGTTTCAAAATCTTCTGAAAACGGCACATAAATAAAACCAAAAGTTTCATCTTCTCTTACAATCGTTGCTCCGGCATCAATGGTTTTGAATTCATGAATTTCACCATCAACAATTCTGTATTTTAATTCTTCTATACTATTTACCGCAATCATTGATTTGTGTAAATAGTAAGAGAAAAACGAGATGTTATTCTTTTTACAAAATTCATAGGCTAAAGAGCAATCAACTTCTGAGACAATTCCAAAATAGGGACTGTGCATTTTGGAAAAAAAATCAAAATGCTCTTTTCTTTTCCAAGTATTGGTGTTGATGATTTTGAAGTCAGAATTCATTTTTGTTATTGTCTCTGTCTAACGGTTTCATACAAAAATGCACCGCAAGCTACAGAAACATTCAACGAACCAATAGTTCCGAACATTGGAAGTTTTCCTTTAGCATCCACAATTTTCAACACCGACGGATTGATACCGCGATCTTCACTTCCCATAATAATAGCAACCGGTTCGTTTAAAGAAATATCATAAATACTTTCGTCTGTTTTTTCAGTGGCGGCAACCGTTTTGATACCGCTTCCTTGAAGATAGAAAATAGCGTCTTTAATATGGTCAACTTTACAAATCGGTACATTAAAAACCGCACCAGCAGAAGTTTTTACGGTATCACCGTTTACTGGAGCTGAACCTGTTTTTTGCACAATGATTCCGTCTACGCCAGTGCATTCGGCAGTTCTAATGATGGCACCAAAATTTCGTGCATCGCTCAATTGATCTAAGATTAGAAACAACGGCATTTTGCCACTTTCTACAACACTGTCGACTAGCGTTTCGAGTTTTACAAACGTAATCGGCGCTATAGTTGCTACCGCACCTTGATGATTATTGGGTGTTAATCGGTTTAATTTTTCTACTGGAACGTACGAGAAATTGATGCTGTTTTTTTTCATCACTTTCATCAATTCCTGCATCAATTCGCTTTGAGCATCGCTTTGAACGAATACTTTATCGATTTCTTTTCCAGCGTTAATTGCTTCTATTATTGCTCTAATTCCGAAGATTTGGTTTTCTTTTTCCATGGCGCAAAGATAGTTAATTAGGAATTAGGAATTACGAATTGGGAATGGTTTAAGAACGTTTTTTCTGATTTGTAATTCGTAATTTAAAATTCATAATTGATTAAAAGTTTGCTTTCAAACTAATATGTACAATAGAATTGGATAGTTTTATAGCTTGGTCTTTAGTACTTCCGTTAGCATAAACCAGATTTAACAGACCGTTTTTAGTTAAAATTCCAAATCCAAATCCGAGTCCGAGTAACGTGCCACTTAAGTTAGTGGTTTTGTCTTGAAAGTACGCATAATCCATTATGGAATGTACGTAAATACTAGGTGATAAAACATAACGGTATTCGGTTAATAGCGACGAAAACACATTGCCTTGTAGCGTGTTTTCGTTAAAACCACGAATGGAATTGATGCCTCCAAATCGGTACAATTCATTAATAATGTATTCGTCACTTTGCAGATAGAAATTCTGACTTTTAATGTTGATGACGTTTTTATTGTTCAAATAAAAATTGTGTTTTAAGTTAAAGCTTCCAAAAAATTGGTTGTTGTTTTGAAATTTCGAATCGCGTTTTCCAGTTCCGATTTTAATATTGAAATTGCTTTTCTCCGGAAATAGAAAATCGTCGTTTTTGTAATTTACATACTCAAAGTTGCTGGTGTAAAATTTGTTTTTAAAATCACTTAGAGTTGCCGAATTTATGTTTTTAATATCACTCGATTCGGCCGATTGATATCCTAAATATATTCGGGTATTATAGTTGAAGTAATATCCTAAATCTATAGCAGTTTGCGTGTTCTGAAACGTACTGTCTTGTTTGAAAATATTCAACTGCGTTTTTAAACCAATCGGACTTTTAAAAATATACGGAATTTCAACACCTAAATTGAATGTCTTTTGGTCTTTGCCGTTGCTTTTCCAATACAGCGCTATTTTTTCACCCGAGTTCAAAGCGTTATTCAGCGTCAAATCTAAATAGCCATTAAAAATGACTTTTTTGTTTTCGTCATTAGAAAAACCAACAAAACCATCAAAGTTATTCGCTTTCGCTTTTTCTAAATACACAAAAACTTTGGTTGAGTCTTTAGTGAATAATATTTCAGGATATTTCGTTTGTTTTACAAATCGGTATTGCGCAATATCTCGATACAATTTATCTAAGTTGTCTTGATTGAAGATCCTTTTTTTGTACAATCGTTTCAAATTGTTTTTGTGTCCAACAGGAAATTTATCATAGCCATTAATGACAATGTCGTTTAGTTGTCGTTTTTTGTCTGATGTTATGTTTAAATCGGCAGTTACAAAATCGCGATGTTTTTTGATGTTGACCAATTTCACTTTCGCCATCGAAAATCCTTTGGTTTCCAATTTCTTTAAGGTGGTATTCAAAAACGATTCACTTTCCGAAAAGGGCAAAACCAAAGTATCATTTTTTATCTCATACAAATTCCAATTTTCGATATCTAAATTGTTACCTACATATATATGTATGAATTTTGTTTGGAAACCTAAATTATATGAGTAAACAAAAGAGCTGTCATTTTGCTTTTTAGTTTCCAAAAGTTGGTGTTCCAAAAACCCCAGTTTCGATAATTTTTCAGCAAACAATTTATTTTCGTCCAAAATACCTTTGGCATTGTTAAAAGTAGAAGTGTAACCCAACGAGTCAATAGTTTTGTTTTGCTTTTCGGTGCTTCCAGTAATTTTTAAATGCAAACGCTGTCCGAAGCTATTCAGACAAAATAAGAACGTAAAAAGCAAGGTTAATGGTTTCATTTACAGCAGCGAATGGCTTGGGTTTTATCGGTTGTGCCTTTTCCCGCTTTTCGTCATGCATGGCATTTCCTACAATCGGGCTATGGAGCAAACCTTTTTAATTTAGGTTATCGATGTAAAAATAACGCAAAAAAGCAAAGATTCATATATTTTTTCAGCTGTTGAGAAATCTTGTTGAAAATTAATGAATTATGATTTTTTTTATTGAAAATAATTACTACATTTGCAACCCCGTAAAAAGCGGGAATTTTATAAACAAGTAATTTTTAGTATTTAATTATGCCAACTATTCAACAATTAGTAAGAACAGGAAGAACTCAGATCACTAAGAAGAGTAAATCGGTTGCTTTAGATTCTTGTCCTCAAAGAAGAGGTGTTTGTACGCGTGTTTACACTACTACTCCAAAAATACCAAACTCTGCAATGCGTAAAGTAGCGCGTGTACGTTTTACTAATGGAAATGAAGTGAATGCTTACATCCCAGGAGAAGGACACAATCTACAAGAGCACTCGATAGTATTAGTGAGAGGCGGAAGAGTAAAAGATTTACCAGGAGTTAGATACCACATCGTTCGTGGTGCGCTTGATACCTCAGGTGTAGCAGGAAGAACGCAAAGAAGATCTAAGTATGGTGCAAAACGTCCAAAAGACGCTAAGAAGTAATTTTTAAACTTTTAAAGAAAAGACATGAGAAAAAGAGCAGCAAAGAAAAGACCTCTTTTACTTGAGTCAAGGTTTAATAACCAATT
>CAZNWY010000054.1:0-14018 GCA_964577105.1 uncultured Flavobacterium sp. | reverse complement strand
TTGGTGTTGATGTATATCGTGTCGGCATACGTCATGACTTCTTTCAAGGTTTTATGAAAATCTTGCAACCAAATCACAGTTTTCACACCCGAAACTTCAAAAGCACGCTCTTTTGTCAGTTTTTCACCTTCCCAAATCGCGATGTGTTCGTTGGTTTCTTTTAAGAATAAAATTTCTTTCAAGTTGTCATAAGGTGCATCTGGAAAAAGCAACAAAATACTTTCTTCTTGATCAACACCCGATAAATAAAAGATGTCACGGTGTTGTGCAAACGGCAAAGTAGAATCGGCTGAAACAGGATAAATATCGTTCGAATTAAAAACGGCAACACTATTAGGTTTCATTTGTGCCGTGAATTTAGATCTGTTTTTTACAAACAAGTCACGGTCTATTTGATGGTATTTCATTTTAGATTATTAGATTTTTGGATTGTTAGACAATTCGATAATTTTATATACCAAAATTACACAAACTATTTTTGTAATGTGTAGCCAAATGGCGTTATTTTTATTCTCATTTTTACTAATAGATTTGCAACACAGATTTAAGAAATTATAATAATTTTTAAAATTTCTCCAATCTGTGTTCCTAAAAATAATTATAAAATGTTCTTACGAATACGACTCATGTGTCGCGACGAAATTCCGAGAAAAGAAGCCAAATAATGCAACGGAACTTCTTGTAGTAATTTAGGTTCGGTAGCCAAAAGTTTTTTGTAGCGTTCTTCGGGTGTTAATGTCAGTAAATCAATGCGGTAATCATCAATCAAACAAATTTGTTTTTCAATGACATTGTAATAAAACTGATGAAACGCTTTGTTGTTTTCAATTAAATCTTTGAAGGTTTTTAAGTCAACAATCCACAACTTGCAATCAGCGATAGCTTTGATACTTTTTCTGGAAGGTTTACCAAATAAAAAACTGCTTAAGGAAGAAGTAACCGAGTTTCGCAAGGCTAAATAGGTGGTTTTTTCTTCGTCCAAAACTTCTATGGAATGTTGTAAAATGCCACTTTCTACAAAACAAAAATGCTGACAAACTTCATGTTCTTTTACCAAGAATTCGTTTTTCTTAAGATTTAAAACTTGGAATTTTTCTCTTGCTTTTACTATCAATTCAAGTGCTACTTTATCATTCATATCAATAAATTGACACAAATAATCAAGAAAAGTATCGTTAGATTTTGAAATTGACATTTGAAAAAGTTTCAACAAAAATATCTAAATAGTTTTCACCTGCCATTAAATTCTATATTTTTATGAAAAATTTGAACCATGAAAAAATATTTTTTAATCTGTTTATTGCTTTCCTCTATTGTTTTTCAAGCTCAAGACAAAAAAGCCTACCAATTATTTGATAAAAACGGAAAGAAAGTTACTTATAAAAAACTATTGAAATCAGCTTCAGAAACACAAGTCGTATTGTTTGGTGAGTTTCACAACAACGCTATTTCACATTGGTTAGAATTAGAATTGACTAAAGATGTTGCTGCAACAAAATCCATTGTTCAAGGTGCCGAAATGCTCGAAGCCGATAACCAAAAACAATTGAATCAATATTTAAACGGAGAAATCGACCAAAAAAAGTTAGATTCTACGGCACGACTTTGGAAAAACTATCCAACCGATTACAAGCCATTAGTCGATTTTGCTAAAGAAAATAAAAATCCATTTATTGCGACTAATATTCCACGACGCTATGCTGCCATGGTTTCTAAAAAAGGGTTCGAAGCATTGCAAACACTGACCGACGAAGAAAAATCGTGGATAGCACCACAACCCATTCCATACGATGCCAATCTTCCAGGTTATGTAGAAATGATGAAAATGATGGGCGATCACACGAGTCCGAATATGCCCAAAGCACAAGCCAGTAAAGATGCTACGATGGCGTACTTTATCAATGCCAATTTAAAAGAAGGCACCGTTTTTATTCATTACAACGGCAGTTACCATTCCGATAATTTTGAAGGCATCAGTTGGTATTTAAAAACCTATCATCAAAATATTAAAATTGTTACCATTGCATCGGTGGAACAAAAAGATTTAGAAAAATTAGAAACAGAAAATTACAATAAAGCCGACTACATTCTCGTTATAGATGAGGATGTAACAAAAACCTATTAGCTTCGTCTTATTTTTTGAAGCGAATCGGTAGTGCCTTTTTGTAATCCCTATTCCTGCTCTCCGCTTTACAAGGTGTCGCTGTGATCAGGGCTAAAACCAAAACCATAGTATGAAGAAATTACTTTTAGTATTCACCATAGTAATCACAAGTATGTCATTATTTTCTTGCGAAGATCAAGATGATAATGCCAAAGAGCCAATGCTCATCATCCGATTTAAGTTTGATCCAACTCAAGTTCGATTGAATAACTTAGGGCAACCAGCAGTTGTTCCGGCAGGACACGGCGCGCAATCACCAGTTTTCAATACGATATCATCTCATTATATCGAATTGGCTCCAGATGCCAACACACAATTAGGAAATGGAACCATTTTATATCATGCACCTGAAACCACTTTAGGAGGTGCCAATGCTATCGATTTTAGTCAAGCCAAAATTGTGGCAGAAGGCGAAGCTTTTTTGGAAATTCCATTAAAATCAGTTGCTGCAGGAAATTATGAATGGATGCGCGTTTCGTTATCGTATCAAAATTACCAAATTTCAATTCACAATTCGGGACAAGATTATTTAGGAACTTTGGCCAGTTTTGTGGGATTCAATTCCTACATTAGTTCGTTTTCTATTGGAAACGCTTTCTTTCAAGTAGACGGTAATAAACCACAAGGATATTGGGCATTTGCTTTGAACGATTTGCCTTATTCTGCATCAGGTCAAGCTCCTGCAGGAGCTACCACAGTTCCTAATCCGATTGCTGCAACATCACCCATTCCAGCAGGCTCATGTGTGGTAACTGGAAAATTTGCAACTCCATTAACTATTTCTGGTCTTGAAAAAAAGAATGTTGAAGTGACGTTATCTTTATCAACCAATAAAAGTTTCGAATGGATTGACTTGAATAATGACGGAAAATACGACCCAGCATCTGGAGAAACTGTAGTTGATATGGGACTTCGTGGTTTAATTCCATCGTATACAAAGTAGTTTTGTTTAACCAAAAACACTATTTTTTGGCTTTTAAATGGCTGAAAATCAACAATTGTTAAACTCACTTTAAATTCATTATAAATTATACCGAAAAGGTTGTAGTTAATATCAAATAGCTGTATTTTTGTTTGATTTTTTAAAATAAATTATACAATCTTATGGCAAAATCTGCATTTTTAAGTTCGTCTATTGCTAGGAAAGTAGCAATGGCACTATCAGGACTTTTTTTAATTACCTTTTTAGCGCTTCACTTTTTTATAAATCTAACCTCTGTTTTTAGCGAAGATGTTTTCAACAAATGTTCTCATTTTATGGGATACAATCCGTTGATTCAATTCGTTATGCAGCCTATTTTAGTTGCTGGAGTTGCTTTCCATTTCATTATGGGAATCGTTTTAGAGATGAAAAACAGAAACGCAAGACCAGTTGCTTATGCAAAATATAATGGAGCAGCAAATGCTTCTTGGGCTTCTAGAAATATGATTATTTCTGGATTAGTTGTTTTGGCTTTTCTTGGATTGCACATGTATGATTTTTGGTTACAAGAAATTACCTATAAATATGTAGATGTAAATCCTGTGGACACCACTAGATACTACGAAGAGTTGGTGGCTAAATTTGAAAATCCAATTCGCACAGGATTGTATTGCTTAGCCTTTTTATTGCTTTCGTTGCACTTATGGCATGGATTCAGCTCTGCTTTTCAATCGGTTGGGTTCAACAATAAATTTTCAAAAAGTATCCAAAAACTTGGATATGCTTTCGCAATTGTAGTTCCATTCGGATTCATATTTATTGCTTTGTTTCATCATTTTTTCAATAATTAATAGTTCCTAGATAATGAAGTTAGATTCTAAAATACCAGAAGGACACATTTCACAGAAATGGACCGATTATAAAGATCATTTAAAATTAGTGGCACCAAATAACCGACCAAAAATAGATATTATCGTTGTTGGTACTGGTTTGGCAGGTGCTTCTGCTGCTGCATCATTTGGAGAAATGGGATATAATGTAAAGGCATTTTGTTTTCAAGATTCTCCGCGTCGTGCACACTCAATTGCCGCTCAAGGTGGAATCAATGCAGCAAAAAATTATCAAAATGATGGTGACAGTACTTTCAGATTGTTCTACGATACTATCAAAGGTGGAGATTATAGAGCTCGTGAAGCTAACGTGCACCGTTTAGCAGAAGTTTCAAGTAACATCATCGACCAATGTGTGGCACAAGGTGTTCCTTTTGCTCGTGATTATGGCGGATTATTAGACAACCGTTCGTTTGGTGGAACACAAGTACAACGTACGTTTTATGCGGCTGGACAAACTGGACAACAATTATTGTTAGGAGCGTATTCTGCTTTATCGAGACAAATCGGATTAGGACGTGTACAAATGTTCAACCGTCACGAAATGTTGGATTTGGTAAAAGTTGATGGAAAAGCTCGTGGAATTATAGCACGTAATTTGGTTACAGGTGAAATTGAAAGACATTCAGCGCACGCAGTAATCATTGCTTCTGGGGGTTATGGAAATGTATATTTCCTTTCAACTAATGCCATGGGAAGTAATGTTACAGCAGGTTGGAAAGTGCACAAACAAGGAGCGTTATTCGCTAACCCATGTTATGTACAAATTCACCCAACTTGTATTCCAGTTCACGGAACTAATCAATCTAAATTGACATTGATGTCGGAATCATTACGTAATTCAGGTCGTATTTGGGTTCCGAAGAAAAAAGAAGATGCTGAAGCGATTAGAGCAGGTAAATTAAAACCAACTCAAATTGCAGAAGAAGATAGAGATTACTACTTAGAAAGACGTTATCCTGCGTTTGGTAACTTAGTGCCACGTGACGTAGCTTCAAGAGCTGCTAAAGAGCGTTGTGATGCGGGTTACGGAATTGAAGCTAATGATACTAATGAAGGTGTTTACCTTGATTTCTCTACAGAAATTCAAAACAAAGGAAAACAAGCAGCTTATGCTCAAGGAAATCACAATCCAACTCCAGAAGAAATTACAAAATTAGGAAAAGCTTGGTTGGAAGAGAAATACGGTAACTTGTTTACGATGTATCAAAAGATTACCGATGAAAATCCATACGAAACCCCGATGAAAATTTATCCAGCAGTGCACTATACTATGGGTGGAGTTTGGGTTGATTATAACTTACAATCTACTATTCCAGGGTGTTTCGTTGCTGGTGAAGCTAACTTCTCAGATCACGGAGCAAACCGCCTAGGAGCTTCTGCTTTAATGCAAGGATTAGCCGATGGTTATTTCGTATTGCCATACACGGTTTCTGATTATTTAGCAGATGATATTCGTACAGGAAAAATTTCTACTCAAACAGCCGAATTTGATGAAGCTGAGAAACGAGTGAAAGATTCTATCAATTTCTTCTTGAACAATAACGGAACGAAAACGGTGGATCATTTCCATAAACGTTTAGGTTTAATTATGTGGAACAAAGTAGGTATGGGTAGAAATGAAGCTGGTTTAAAAGAAGCTATTGCTGAAATTGCTGCTTTAAAAGACGAATTCTACAAAGATGTATTTGTTCCAGGAAGTGCAGACGAATTGAATCCAGAATTAGAAAAAGCACTTCGTGTAGCTGATTTTATAGAATTAGGACAATTAATGGCAATGGATGCTTTACAGCGTAAAGAATCTTGTGGAGGTCACTTCCGTGAAGAATACCAAGATGCTGAAGGTGAAACGTTACGTGATGATGAAAACTTTAAATTTGTTGGTGCTTGGGAATATAAAGGTGACGACATTAGTAAAGAAGAACTTCACAAAGAAGAATTGAAATACGAGTTTATTAAGATTGCAGCGCGTAACTATAAGTAATGGTTTATATATCTTAAATGGCAATTATTGTTGAAAATATAGCATCCAAAAAAAAATTTATCTTAATAGGATCAAGTTTTTCGTATTACAAAGAAGTTTCTGAACATAGAGTTTTTAAATTTTTGAAAAATACTGAAGAAGGAGAATTTGAAGTAATCACAATTTGCGACGAAAAAGGAGAAATTTTATTTAGAAATGCTGATGAATTCAGAGTTGTTGAGATAGATGGTAAACAGATATCAGAAGTTTTAAGATAGCAATGGAAATTATAAATTGATTTTTTAAAAAATAAAAAAATGAGTGCAGCAAAAAATATAAATATTACCCTAAAAATTTGGCGTCAGAAAAACTCCAAAGCTAAAGGAAACCTAGAAACTTACACTTTAAATGAAGTTTCTACAGCGAGTTCATTCTTGGAAATGTTAGACCAATTGAATGAGCAATTAGTTAACGAAAGAAAGGAACCCATTGCATTTGACCACGATTGTCGTGAAGGAATTTGCGGAATGTGTTCGTTGTACATCAATGGACGTGCTCACGGACCAGATACAGGCATCACCACGTGTCAGTTGCATATGAGAATGTTCAAAGATGGCGATACTATTTATGTAGAACCATGGAGAAGTAGAGCATTTCCAGTAATTAAAGATTTAGTGGTTGATAGAAGTGCTTTCGATAGAATCCAACAAGCTGGTGGTTTCGTATCGGTAAATACTTCTGGAAGAACTATGGATGCCAATGCTATTCCAATCCCAAAACATGATGCCGATAAATCATTTGAAGCAGCGGCATGTATCGGTTGTGGTGCTTGTGTAGCTACTTGTAAAAATGGCTCGGCCATGCTATTCGTTGGTGCTAAAGTATCGCAATATGCGTTGTTGCCACAAGGTAAAATTGAAGCAACACAACGTGTATTAAATATGGTGCGTCAAATGGACGAAGAAGGATTTGGAAACTGTACCAACACAGGTGCTTGTGAAATAGAATGTCCAAAAGGTATTTCTTTAGAAAATATTGCTAGAATGAATAGAGAATATTTAAAAGCAAGTATTAAATAAATTGTTTATGATAAAAAAGATTCTTTTGTCAGTTATCGTTTTGACGACACTTTTTTCGTGTAGCTCAGATAACTCTTCTACGGATAATTCAGGTGGTGGAGGAACAGGTGGTAGCGATACTACAGTTGCAATGACCACACGTATTGATGGAGTTATTTATGATACGCCACCTCAAAACGGAGGAAATATTGCCGATGCTACAGGAGGCGAGTATGGAAACGATTATTTCCTTTTAAAAGGATATAAAAATCTAGGTTCTGGTAAACAAGCTAAAATCGGAAATAAAATTTATAACATTAAAGTAGTCATCCCTAAAAGCGATATTACCGTAGGAACACATAGTTTTAATTCTACTCTTGTTACTGGTGGTTATTATGCCGATTTTGATATTTCGGGTGTTTTGCCTGCTGAAACAGTAAACACAATTGGTGGTTCAATAACTATAACAAGTTACAATACCTCAACTAAACTAGTTAAAGGTAATTTCAATTTTACTACTTGTGATGGCGTAAATCTTACTACTATAACTCACACTTTATTGGGTTCGTTTAGTTACGTGTTACAATAAAAAGAACTTTTAAATAATAAAAGCGCATTCATTAAGTTGGATGCGTTTTTTTTATCTTTGAATTTACAAACTAACAAAGCGCAAACAAATTATATTTTGTGGAGCAGTATACTACAACAAAATGAAAAAGCAGATTTCAATTTTACTTCTTTTATTTTCAATAATCTCTTACGGGCAAAGTTATTACAGATACGTAAATCCAATGATTGGAACAGGTGGTCACGGACATACCTATCCTGGTGCAACTATGCCCTTCGGAATGGTACAGCTTTCGCCTGACACACGAATTGATGGCAGTTGGGACGGCTGTTCGGGCTACCACTACGATGATTCAATTATTTATGGATTTTCTCATACGCACTTAAACGGAACTGGGTGTACCGACTATGGAGATATCATGTTAATGCCAACTCTAGGTGAACCAAGTTTTAATCCTAAAGAATACGGCTCTTCTTTTTTTCATTTAAATGAAAAAGCTTCTGCTGGATTTTATTCGGTGAAGTTAAACAAATACAATATCGATGTGAATTTAACCGCTTCAACTCGAGTGGGTTTTCATCAATATACTTTCAATACTGCTGGGCAAGCCAATATTATTCTAGATTTAAATCATCGTGATAAGTTGTTGTATGGTGATGTAAAAGTTATCGATGCTAAAACTATTGAAATTCTTCGCAGAAGTGAAGCATGGGCCAAAGACCAATATGTCTATGCTCGAATTGAGTTTAATGTTCCAATGCAGATAAGTAAAGTAGAAGCCAATCAAGACAACAGAACTGATTTTTATTCTGGAACTATCTTGAAAATGAGTTTTTCTAAACAAGTTAAAAAAGGAGAACAAATTTTAGTTAAAGTTTCGCTTTCTCCTACAAGTTATGATGGAGCCAAGTTAAATATGTCTGAAATTAAAGGTTGGGATTTCAATAAAGTAAAAAAAGAAGCCGAATCAGCTTGGGACAAACAATTGAGTAAAATAGAAATTACCGAAACCAATAAAGATAAACTAGCTGTTTTTTATACGGCTTTATACCACACGATGGTTCAACCGAACATTGCCCAAGATATTGATGGAAAATATCGCGGTCGAGATAATAAAATTCATGATGGAGAAGGTTTCGATTATTATTCTGTTTTCTCACTTTGGGATACGTTTCGAGCCGCACATCCATTGTATACTTTAATTGAAAAGAAGCGTACGGCCGATTTCATCAATACGTTTATCAAACAATACGAACAAGGTGGTCGATTGCCGGTTTGGGAGTTGGCTTCCAATGAAACCGATTGCATGATTGGTTACCATTCGGTTTCGGTGATGGCAGATGCTATGGCAAAAGGCATTACAGGTTTTGATTACAAGAAAGCATTTGAAGCAGCCAAACATTCGGCCATGCTCGATCATTTAGGTTTAGATGCTTACAAGAAAAATGGTTTTATTGCAATGGATGACGAACACGAAAGTGTTTCCAAAACGTTAGAATATGCTTACGATGATTGGTGTATTGCTCAAATGGCACAGATTTTAAATCAGCCAGAAGATTATAAATATTTCATGCAACGTTCACAGAGTTGGAAAAATGTCTTCGATTGGGATAGAGGATTTATGCGACCAAGAAAAAATGGCGGTTGGGACAATCCATTTGACCCTAGAGAAATCAACAATAATTTTACAGAAGGAAACAGTTGGCAATATTCGTTTTTTGTACCTCAAGATATTCCTGGTATGATAGAAGCCTATGGTGGAAAGGAAAAATTTGAAGCGAAATTGGATGAAATGTTCAATAGTGAAAGTAGTACTACGGGCCGAGAACAAGCCGATGTTACAGGCTTAATAGGGCAATACTCTCATGGAAATGAACCGAGTCATCACATGACGTATTTGTACAATTATGTAGGAAAACCTGAAAAAACAACAGAAAAGGTTCATTATATTTTAAATAATCTTTATAAAAATACACCCGACGGATTAATAGGTAATGAGGATTGCGGACAAATGAGCGCTTGGTATGTGTTGAGTTCGATGGGAATTTATGCTGTTACGCCTGGATTACCAGAATGGAAACAAACTCAACCACTATTTGAGAAAACCAAGATTAACTTTGAAGACGGAACGAGTAATTTTATTTCTAAAACTTCCAACAATTCAAGAATTGGAATTAAAGCAACAAATGATAAATTAAATCAAACTATTGGATATCAAAAAATTATACCAGTTCCAACAATTCAAGCGAAAGGCAAAACATTTAAAGATACAATGATCGTTGAATTGAAATCTTCTAATCCGAAAGATGAAATTTATTATTACAATTTTCCAAAAGATACTACCATGTTTTTTATTCCTTATGTGAAATATGAAAAACCTTTTGAAGTAACCAAAACCTCAAAATTATTGGTATATGCAGAGAATGAAGGATTAAGAAGTAAAGCTACATCAGCTTTTTTCTTTAAAAAGCCTAATAATTTTACCATAAACATCAAATCTAAATACAATCCGCAATATCATGCTGGTGGTCCAGAAGGATTGATTGACGGAATCTACGGCACCAAAAATTGGAGAAAAGGAGATTGGCAAGGCTATCAAGGACAAGATTTTGAAGCGGTAATCGATTTGCAAAAAGAACAAGCTATCACTTCGTTTTCTGCCAATTGTTTACAAGACTCTCCATCATGGATTGTAATGCCCCAAAAAGTAGATTATTATGTCTCCACAGATAACACCAATTTTACTTTGGCAGAAACCGTTGAAAACGACATTGCGGTAATGGATAATGAAACAAAAATCAACGATTTTTTCTTTAAAACACCAGCGCCTTTGACGGCTCGTTATGTAAAAGTAGTGGCTCATAATTATGGAAAACTTCCAAAAGAACATCAGGGTTTTGGTGGCGATGCTTTCATCTTTATTGACGAAATTACAGTAAACGAAAGTGAAAAAAATCGCCAAATCAAAGATGTTGCAGAAAAAGAGGAATTTGAAAAAATTAGCATTCCTACGATGATATTTTTCAATAAAAACAACCATCAATTTACAAATACTAATGATTTAATTACGATCACCGAGTTTTTAAAAGAATACAACTCTCTTAAGATAGAAATCTTTGGTCATGCAGATGCAGAAGAATTAGATAAAGAATCATTAGCCAAAAGTAGAAGCAAAGCTATTGTAGATTACCTTATTGAGAATGGTATTGATCCTAAAAGATTAAAAAGCAAAGGTTTCTCAGATACCCAATTGATATACGATTGTACTAAAGTGAATTGCGACGATGAGAAACATAAACAAAACAGAAACTGCGAAATAATACTAACCGATTTGTAATATTTTAACTGATGAAAATCGCTCTGATTCAATCCGAATTAGTTTGGGAAAACCCTTCTGAAAACCTAAAGTTGATGCAAGAAAAAATCAACTCAATTGCTTCAGATGTAGATTTGATAGTATTGCCAGAAATGTTTACTTCTGGTTTTACAATGAATTCAAAAGACGTTGCCGAAACGATGCAAGGCGACACAATTTTGTGGCTGAAAGCAACAGCCAAAGCCAAAAATTGTGCCTTAACAGGAAGCATTGTAATTGAAGAAAATGGGAATTATTTCAATCGATTGGTTTTTGTATTTCCTGATGGAACGATTCAAAAGTATGACAAACGCCATTTGTTTACTTTAGCTGGAGAGGATAAAATTTATACTCCTGGAACAGAAAAACGTATCGTTGATTACAAAGGATTTAAAATCTGTCCGCTCATTTGCTACGATTTGCGTTTTCCTGTATTTGCTAGAAACGTTGAGAATTATGATGTGTTGTTGTATGTTGCCAACTGGCCCAAACCACGAATAAATGCTTGGGATATTTTACTAAAAGCTCGAGCGGTAGAAAATATGAGTTATGTTGTTGGAGTAAATCGTACTGGTCTAGACGGAAATCAGCACGAATACATTGGGCATTCTCAAGTGGTAGATTTTCTCGGAAATTATCTTTTAGAACCACAAGAACACGAAGGTGTTTTTATAGTTGAATTAGACAAAAATACGATGCTACAAACTAGAGCTAAATTTGCGTTTTTAAACGATAAAGATGATTTTCAAATAGTTTAAAACTTTGTGCTTTTATTTTGCGCTCAAATCAAATGGTTGCTCAACATCCCAATTGGCGCGCACATCAATTTCTTTCGGAAAGTAAATCACTTCTTCGCTTTGACGCTGTTCAAGAAAACTACCTGGAGTCCAAGTTTTGTCTTTATTGTCATCATAAATTACGCGTACTGTAAATTTATTCGGTTCCAATAAATCAAACGTAATGATGTTGCTTTTTTCAGAATATTCAGTGGCCAAAACTTCACCTTTGTTGTTGGTAAGTTCAACAATTATCGGATAACGTTTTACTTTTTCCAACACCAATTTTAAATTTCCATAATCGGATACATTGTCAGTAGAAAAACCATATTTTAAGGTATCATTGACTTTTTCATTAAAATCGAGTAAAGCACCAGGAAGAAGTTTTAAACTATAGCGTTCCATCGGTTCTTTTTTGAAATTAAACTTCAATTGCTGATTGAATTCGTCGTATTCTGTGGTGAATTTCACTTCAGCCGAATCTTTATTGATTAATTTCATTTTACTCACATCCCATTTGGATAACGGAATGGTAGAATTGATGGCAAAAGTTTCTCTAAAATGCAAAGTCGACGAGATATCGGTCGAATATTTTAATGAATCTTTTTTCTGTTCTCTAACTTTCAAAGAAAAGGTTTTTTTAAACTTTTCTTTAGACACATCGATGCTCAAAGAATCGCCTTTAGTTCCTTTGAACCAAACTTGTAATGAATCTTTTTTGGGAAGTTGCGTTACAACAAAAGGTAAGCTTTCACCTTTTCTTTTGATGTTGATTTTCACATCTTTTGGATTTCCTTCATAGCCCATCGTAAATTTACTTGCCGAGGCTTGAGCTACATTCAATGCTTTAAAAGGAATTTGTTCTTTGAATAATTCTAATTCGTACAAAGTATCATTTGGAATGGTAACAAAATCTTTCTGAAAACCAATTTTATCTGTTTTGGGATCAAATTTATTGTTCGAGTTAACATCTTTTAGAGCAACAAGTCGGTACTTTCCTTTTTTCAAGTTTTCTAAAACAGATAATTTCAAACTATCTAAAGTATTGGTAATGTATCTTGGAACTTGTTTGTAAATTACAGAATCGTTGTATTTATCATTTACTTCATACAACATAATCGAAACGTAGTTGTCGGTTTTTTTCTCTAAAGCATCTTTTATTTTAACACCCAATTTCAACGAATCAATATGGTTTCCGGTAGAAAAAACGTACTTAAATTGCTGATAAGGATTTCCTTCGTTGTTGTCTTGAATGCTTTTTCCAAAATTAAAACTATAGGTTGTGTTGGGTTGTAAGGTATCTTTTATTCGTATGGTGATGTATTTACTTGCGGTGTAAGGTAAAATTTCGGGTTGACGTTTCATCGGAGGCGAAATAATCAACTGTTTGTTGATGTCTTTCAATTTTACATACTCGTCAAAAGTTATTTTAATTTCTTTGCCGTTAAAATTGGTGCTAAAATTTTTCGGAAGACTATTGATCATTTTTGGAGCAATGGTGTCTTTAGCTCCACCAGTGATTGTTCCTCTTTTGGCACAGCTCACCACAGCCAAAGTCAAAAGAATCAAAATATATTTGGAATAAATTTTTTGCATCAGTGTATAATTTTATCAAGGCAAAATAACAATTATATTTAGAGGAAACGAAATGTTTTTATGTATTATTAACTAAAAATCATTACTGCGTCATCGCCATACAGACAATACTGACTTTTGCACCCGGAATTTTGAGTAATTCTCGACAACAAGCTTCCAAGGTAGAGCCAGTCGTAATGACATCGTCAACCAATAAAAAATGTTTGTGGTGGTGACTTTCGTCAAATGTTACTCCGAAGATGCTTTCAACCACTTCACTTCTTCCTAAAATCGATTTTTTGGTTTGCGTTTTTGAATATACTTTTCGAATTAAAATAGTGGCATCAAACGGAATTTCCAGACTTTCAGACAAGGCTTCACCAAAAGTAGTCACTTGATTGTAACCGCGTTCTTTCAGTTTTTTTGGATGCAAAGGCACGGGAATGATGCAGTCGATGGTGTTGATGATGGCTACCGATTTCAATTCTTCGGCATACCAGTTGCCAATAGCATTGCCAATTTCTTGATGCCCTTTGTATTTCAGTTTGTGAATGAGTTCTTGAACGATTCCTTTTTTGTGAAAATAAAATAAAGCGGCAGCAAATTCGATAGGAATTCGACCATAAAATTTTACAACAGCTTCGTTATTGGCAATTTTGTGATGGTTCGTTAGCGGAATTTCGTGTCGGCATGACGTGCAAATTACAATTTCATCCGACAGTAAAAAAGAGTTGCAACCACAGCAAG
>CAZNWY010000053.1:0-14320 GCA_964577105.1 uncultured Flavobacterium sp. | reverse complement strand
ATCCTTGCCGATGAGATTAATAGAACTCCGCCAAAAACACAGGCTGCTTTGCTTGAAGCCATGCAAGAACGTGCGGTAACTATCGCAGGACAAAATTATAAATTGGATTTGCCTTATTTTGTTTTAGCAACGCAAAACCCGATTGAACAAGAAGGAACTTATCCTTTACCAGAAGCGCAATTGGACCGTTTTATGTTTGCTATCAAATTGGAATATCCAACTTTTGCAGAAGAGGTAGAAGTGGTTAAAAGTACTACATCGGATGTTAAACCAGTCATCAATGCGTTGTTCTCTGGTCAAGAAATTATAGATTTTCAACATTTAATTCGTCGTATTCCTGTGGCGGATAACGTTATCGAATATGCCGTAACCTTGGTTGGAAAAACACGACCAAATAATCCGTTGGCTAACGAGTATGTAAATAATTATTTAGATTGGGGTGCTGGACCAAGAGCTTCGCAAAACTTAATTTTGGCTGCCAAAGCTAATGCTGCTTTCAACGGAAAATTCTCTCCAGATATTGAAGATGTAAAAGCCGTTGCGACCGGAATTTTGCGTCACCGCATCATTAAAAACTACAAAGCCGATGCTGAAGGAATTACCGAAGAAGTAATTATTGCTAAGTTGTTATAGCTTTCTTTTGATTTTTTTAAGCAGTTTTACGAGTTCAGCAGTTATACTAATATTGTCAATTTTAGTATTGATGATTGTAGTTTTGTATGCTGTCCTACTAGGTGTTTTGTACTTGTTTAAATGTACTTCTTGGTATAATTCAACTCTTAAAAAAGTTGGAATATTTCTGTTGAGTGCATTGCTAACATTGCTTTTATTGTATCTAAATTACTACTTAACAGGAAAAGGACTGTTGCAGTAATTCTATTTGTAAACTTCAGTGGTGATTTGTAATCTCATTATTGGCTTCAAAAATTAACTAATTTTTACTTTTTCTTCTTAAAAATGCGATTTTAATAAAAATTGTATAGTGAAATTCTTGTTTTCGCAAATTATTTCTTTCAATAAAGATATTTGATTAAAAATTTTTTAATGGAACATCGATTTCGTAAATTTGCTCTGCAAACAAAAAAACCTATTTTATTATGGCTTTCGATATTGAAATGATTAAAAAAGTGTATGGTACTATGGCTGAGCGTGTTGATAAAGCACGTGAATTGGTAGGTCGTCCATTGACACTTTCTGAAAAGATTTTATACTCCCATTTATGGGAAGGAACACCTTCTCAAGCTTTTTCTAGAGGAAAAGATTACGTAGACTTTGCTCCCGATAGAGTAGCATGTCAAGATGCCACAGCACAAATGGCTTTATTGCAATTTATGCATGCTGGAAAGAAAACAGTTGCTGTACCAACAACAGTACATTGTGATCACTTGATTCAAGCCAAAGTAGGTGCTACTACCGATTTAGCGGTAGCTAATACACAATCTAAAGAAGTATTTGACTTTCTTTCTTCCGTTTCTAACAAATACGGAATTGGGTTTTGGAAACCAGGTTCTGGGATTATCCACCAAATCGTTTTAGAAAATTACGCATTTCCAGGTGGAATGATGATTGGTACCGATTCACACACAGTTAATGCAGGTGGATTGGGAATGTTGGCCATTGGAGTAGGTGGTGCAGATGCTGTTGATGTAATGTCGGGCATGTCTTGGGAATTGAAATTTCCAAAACTTATCGGTGTTAAATTAACCGGTAAATTGAATGGATGGACCGCTCCAAAAGATGTCATTTTAAAAGTAGCTGATATTCTTACTGTAAAAGGTGGAACAGGTGCTATTGTAGAATATTTTGGCGAAGGTGCTACTAATATGTCGTGTACTGGTAAAGGTACTATTTGTAATATGGGTGCCGAAATTGGTGCTACCACTTCTACTTTTGGGTATGATGATTCTATGAGACGTTATTTAGCTTCAACTGGTCGTCAAGATGTTGTTGATGCTGCCGATAAAGTAGCAGATTATTTAACAGGTGATGCTGAAGTTTATGCTAATCCTGAAGCTTATTTTGATCAAGTTATTGAAATTAATCTATCGGAATTGGAACCACATATCAACGGACCTTTTACGCCAGATAGAGGAACTCCAGTTTCTAAAATGAAAGAGGAAGCTGCCAAAAACGATTGGCCTTTAAAAGTAGAATGGGGATTAATTGGTTCGTGTACCAACTCATCGTATGAAGATATGGCTCGTGCTGCTTCTATTGTAGAGCAGGCTGTTGCTTTAGGAATTACTCCAAAAGCAGAATTTGGTATTAATCCAGGTTCAGAACAAATTCGCTATACGATTGAAAGAGACGGAATCATTGCTACATTTGAAAAAATGGGAACTAAAGTATTTACCAATGCTTGCGGACCATGTATTGGGCAATGGGATAGAGCAGGTGCTGATAAAGGTGAGAAAAACACCATTGTTCACTCTTTCAATAGAAACTTCTCTAAACGTGCTGATGGTAATCCAAATACTCATGCTTTTGTGACTTCACCAGAAATGGTAGCTGCTTTAGCAATTTCGGGAGATCTTTCCTTCAACCCGATTACCGATACTTTATTGAATGATAAAGGAGAAGCCGTTAAATTGAATCCTCCTCACGGTGATGAATTACCAACAAGAGGTTTTGCTGTTGAAGATGCTGGTTTTCAAGCTCCGGCTGCCGATGGTAGTGGTGTTGAAGTAGTAGTTTCTCCAACTTCAGAGCGTTTACAATTGTTAGCTCCGTTTGAACCATGGGATGGTCAGAACATCACAGGAGCTAAGTTGTTAATCAAAGCTTTTGGAAAATGTACTACGGATCATATTTCTATGGCAGGACCATGGTTACGTTTCCGTGGACATTTGGATAATATTTCTAATAATATGTTGATTGGTGCTGTAAATGCATTTAATCAAGAAGCTAATAAAGTTAAAAATCAATTAACTGGAGAATATGGTGCCGTTCCTGCGGTTCAAAGAGCTTATAAAGCGGCTGGAGTTCCGAGTATAGTGGTGGGTGACCAAAACTATGGAGAAGGTTCTTCTCGTGAACATGCTGCTATGGAGCCACGTTTCTTGGGTGTTAAAGCGGTTTTAGTTAAATCGTTTGCACGTATTCATGAAACCAATTTGAAAAAACAAGGAATGTTAGCCTTGACTTTTGCTAATGAAGCAGACTACGATAAAATTAAGGAAGATGATACTTTTAACTTTGTTGACTTGACTAGTTTTGCTCCAGGTAAACCATTAACTATCGAAATTACTCATGCCGATGGTTCGGTAGAGAATATTTTGGCTAATCATACTTATAATGACAGTCAAATTGGATGGTTTAAAGCAGGTTCAGCATTAAACTTAATCGCTGCTGCAGGTAATGCTTAATTAGTTATCTACTTATAACAAACAAAAACGCTCCATTTAAAATGGAGCGTTTTTATTTTATGCTATAAAAAAATTATTCGTCGCCGTCAGCTATTACCGATGTTGCATGAACCTCTGGATTGCTGTACACTTCGGTTATACCGTTATTCCATTCAACCGTCTCGTAGTGGAATTCTACAGAAGTTAATTTATCTTTTACCTTGATGTAACACGTACCATTTACTACTGCTTCATTGGCAAGAATGGTAATTTTATCACCATCTTTAGGTGCTTTTTCTCTGAAGTAGTTGAATACGTTCACGGCAACTTCGTCTTTGATTGTTGGGCGTGAATTGAAAGTGCTGACAATAATTGTTTTGCCACTTTTACTTTTGGCAATGTACTCAATTCCGTTTTTTCCGTAATTGTACTGTTCTACTTTTTTGATGTTTTGACCAAATGAGTAATACGATGACAGTAACAAGATAAATATAATTTTTCTCATAGTGTAGGTTAAGTTTTATAGATAGATTTGGGGAAAATATCTAAATGTTATCAATAAGAACGTTGTGTTGATTTGGGATTGTAATAGTACTTAATATTCGTTTAAGTAACAAATAAAATCGATGTAATACATTAATTTATAAAAAATAAATATATAATTCTTACAAATTATTTTTTCTATAGAATAAAAAAAAGCCCAGATACTTCTGGGCTTGTGCTACATTGTGTTCCACAACTTATCCGATATTTTTTTTGTATAATTCTGTAAGACCTGAATTCCATTCTACTTTTTCATAGTAAAACTCAACAGCTATCAATTTACCTCTTTTGGTAACCACAAATTTTCCGGTAACTTTTGCGTCGTTTCCATGAATTGTTATGGTGTTGCTGTCTTCAGAAATGGTGTTTTTATTTTCTTTGTAGTAATTGAATATTTTTTCAGCTATTTCGCCTTTAATATTCAACTTTGAATTGAATGTACTCACAATGATAGTTTCCTTGGGTGAAGTAGCAATGTACTCCATTCCGTTGTAGCCGTATTTGTAAGTTGTAACTGTGGTGTTTTTGTTCTGTGCACTCATCAATTGAAAAGTAGCGAACAGCATTAATAGTGTTATTTTTTTCATTAGTAGATAGGGTTTACTATTGTTGACGTGGCTAAAATATACTTTTTTTTTAATAAATTAACTTTTATGTTGTCAATTAATCAAATCTTAATGAAAAAAATCCGTTCCACTCTGTTGTAAAGAGTTAAACGGATTTAAGTATTTGAACTAATAACTATTAATAATAAGTATAACGTCTAACTTTAGCAATATATTTTGCTAAACGAATTACTTGGTGGCTGTATCCATATTCGTTATCGTACCAAACATACATTACGATATTTTTTCCATCACCAGAAACAATTGTAGCGTTACTATCAAATATTGATGGCGCAGAAGTTCCAACAATATCTGAAGAAACCAACTCGTTGTTTAACGAATATTTAATTTGTTCTACCAATTCACCTTCTAGCGCATAATGTCTCATGATGTCATTTACTCCTTCGATAGAAGTTTCTTTTCCTACTTCTAAATTTAAAACCACCAAGGAACCATTAGGTACAGGAACACGAATAGCATTCGATGTTAGTTTACCTGCTAAACTTGGCAATGCTTTGGCAACAGCGCTACCAGCACCTGTTTCGGTAATTACCATGTTTAAGGCCGCAGCTCTACCACGACGGTATTTTTTGTGCATATTATCTACCAAGTTTTGGTCGTTGGTATAAGCATGAATAGTTTCTAAATGACCTTTTACTACACCTAATGTGTCTTCAATTGCTTTTAAAACTGGAGTAATGGCATTGGTTGTACAAGATGCCGCAGAGAAAATAGTTACTTCATCTGGATTGTAATCGTTATGATTTACACCATAAACAATATTTGGAACACCTTTTCCAGGTGCTGTTAGTAATACTTTATCTACACCTTTAGAAGTTAAATGACGTTTCAATGCTTCTTCCGTTGTGAAAGCACCAGTATTGTCAATGACTAACGCATCTTCGATACCATATTTAGTATAGTCAATTTCTTCAGGAGCATTGGCTGTAATGATATGAACTGTTGTTCCGTTGATTATCAATGCATTGTTTTCTGGATCGGCAGAAACCGAACCTTCAAAGTCACCATGCACTGAGTCGTAACGCAATAACGAAGCTCTTTTTTCTAATGATTGTGCGTCGTTTCTATCACGTGTTACAATAGCTCTCAATCGAAGTTGTTGTCCTTTACCAATTTTGCTCATCATTTCACGAGCCAAAAGGCGACCAATTCTACCAAAACCATACAGAACCACATCTTTAGGTTTGATTTCTTGTGATTCTTTAGCACCTTTCAATTTGTCTAAAACAAAAGCCATTGCGTCGTGGTATTTGTTGTCTTCAAGGTGGTACTCGTAGGTTAATTTACCAATATCAAGACGTGATGGTGGTAAATCCAAATTCATGATGGCATTGGCTATTTCAACAGTATCAAATACATTGATTGGTTTTTGAACAAATTCGCCTGCATATTCGTGCAAATTGATAATGTCACTTACATTTCGGTCGATCAATTGATTTCTAAAAAAAATGAGTTCAATCGATTTGTCGTACCATAAATCGCTAATGATTTTAATAAATTCTACGGCTGCTTTTCTTCTGTCTGCTTGAAAAGCCAACTCTTTTTCGTATAACGCGTTTTTGTTCATAAGAAAAGAAAAAAGTTAAGTTTGTGTTGTTTATTATGAGACTATAGTTCACTAGAGCCTCAGTTTCAAAAAATAAATTTCGGTGCAAAAGTAATCAACTATAACGTTTTCGTAAAATAAAATGTCAACTATTTTACAAAAAAAACCATCCTAGTTGTATAGGATGGTTTTCTAACCTTGTTATATATAAAATTATTAGATGATGATTCGAATAATTTGCCCCATTTTATTAATCATTTCGATACTAACGCTTTGATTTTCGTCTTTATCGTCGGCTAATTTAGAAACGGTTTCTACATCGGTTGCTTTTGCGCCGTCAATGGTTAGAATAATATTTCCACTCAACTGATCTTGATAGGGTTTCAAGCGGTCGTTATTGACTTCTTTAATTTTTACTCCATAATCTATTTTGAAGCGTTTTTTGTCGTTGGCATCTATATTTTCTAATTCCAACCCTTTAAAATCGGTGTTGATGATGTCATTTTTAACCAAAGTAACTGGAATCACTTGGTTTTTACCATCGCGAATGACGGTCACTTGAACTTTATCGTTTGGTCGTTTGGTACTGATATAACCCGTCAATTCTGGATAGGTTGCAATAGCTTGATTGTCTAATTTTACAATAACATCGCCTTTTTTCAATCCAGCTTTTTCGGCACCTGAGTTTTTAATTACTTTAGAAATATAATACCCTTGCGTTTGTTTAATGCCCAATTCTTTAGAAGTTGGTCCGTTCAATTCGTTTCCAACCACGCCCAATACACCGCGTTGTACGTTTCCAAATTCCATAATATCTTCAATAATCTTACGAGTAATATTAGATGGAATGGCAAACGAATATCCGGCATAACTACCCGTTGGAGATGAAATCATAGTATTAATTCCGATTAATTCTCCACGTGTATTCACCAAAGCACCACCCGAATTTCCTGGGTTTACCGCAGCGTCAGTTTGTATGAATGATTGTATTCCGTTCGTGTCTAAATTTCTAGCTTTAGCCGATACAATTCCAGCTGTAACCGTTGATGTTAGGTTGTAAGGATTTCCAACGGCCAATACCCATTCGCCCACACGAACTTGATCTGAATCTGCAAAAGCCGAAAAGGGCAGTTTTTCATCGGCATCAATCTTGAGCAATGCAATGTCCATTTTGGCATCGGTTCCAATCAGTTTGGCTTTGTATACCTTTTTATTGTTCAACGTCACTTCCAAATCGGTTGCGTCTTTAATCACGTGATTGTTGGTTACAATGTAACCGTCTTCAGAAATAATAACACCAGAACCCGTACCAATTTGCTCTTGCTGTTGGCTGCCACCGCGTGATCCGTAAAAGAACTCCATAATTGGATTGTATACGGTTCTCACCGAAACATTTTTCACGTGTACTACAGTGTGCACCGCCTTATCAGCCGCCGTAGTAAAATCTATATTTTCGGCACCCATACCCACTGTTTTGCCATAATATGCTGGTGCTTCGGTTATGATGGAATTTCTTCCGTTTCCTTTTTCAATAAATAATTTGTAAGCACCAAGTGTCGTTGCACCACTTAACAAAGACACTAGAAATAAACTGGATAATCGTTTCATATTTTTACTATTATTTAAATCATTTAACCTCAAAATTATAAATTTATTATTTTTGATACAATGGTTTAACGCTCGTTTAACAATCTTTAACTTCTCATTAATATTTGTAACTTTGTACTTATACAAATAGATATCATGCTCATCAAATTTCATAAATACCAAGGAACAGGAAACGACTTTGTGATGATTGACAATCGTCAAGGTTTTTTTCCGAAGAATGATGTACAACTTATTGAAAAATTGTGCGACCGACGTTTTGGAATAGGTGCCGATGGATTGATATTGTTGGAAAATGATGCCGAAACCGACTTTAGAATGGTGTATTACAACTCGGATGGAAATGAAAGTTCGATGTGTGGTAATGGTGGTCGATGTTTGGTTGCTTTTGCCAAAAGTTTAGATGTTATTGGTTTTTCAACGACTTTCATTGCGACCGATGGTTTGCATCATGCTACCATTTTGGAAGATGGAAAAGTTTCCCTTCAAATGAAAGATGTGCAAGAAGTGAAAATTACAAACGAATATGTTTTTTTAAATACGGGTTCGCCTCACCATGTTACGTTGGTCAATGATATAGAACATTATGATGTTAAAACCAATGGAGCGTCTATTCGTTATTCTGATTTGTATGGAAAAGCTGGAAGCAATGTGAATTTTGTACATCAATTAACGGATAATCATTTTCGATTGCGTACGTATGAACGTGGTGTTGAAGATGAAACCTTGTCTTGTGGAACCGGTGCCACCGCTACGGCAATAGCTATGCATGCTATTGGAAAAACAAATTCAAGTGTAGTCGATTTAGACGTGCAAGGCGGAAAACTAAAAGTTTCTTTTGAAAAAACAGATAAAGGTTTTGAAAATGTTTTTTTAGAAGGACCAGCCACTTTTGTATTTGAAGGCATTATTGATGTAACTATTTAAAAGCATTGTACTTTGTAATACCAACCGATTGATGATAACTTTAAAAGGAACTAAAATTTATTTGCGTGCCCTTGAACCCGAAGATTTGGAGTTTGTTTACGCTATAGAAAACGACGAAGCTATTTGGGAAGTAAGCAACACGCAAACACCCTATAGTAAATTTTTGATTCGGCAGTATTTAGAAAATGCGCATCAAGATATTTATGAGGCTAAACAACTGCGTTTGGCAATCTGTAAAAATGATTCTGAAATGTCCATAGGATTGATTGATTTATTCGATTTTGATCCTAGAAACAATCGTGCTGGAATTGGAATTGTTATACAACATGATGCAGATAGAAGTCTAGGTTATGGCAAAGAGGCCTTAGCGTTGTTAATTAATTTTTCTTTCCAACAATTGCAATTGCACCAGCTTTATGCAAATATTGGCGTGGATAATGTTTCTAGTTTAAACCTTTTTGCTACTTTTGGATTTCAGAAAATAGGCATAAAAAAAGATTGGATTCGGGTTCATAATACCTACCAAGACGAAGCTGTTTTTCAATTAATTAACCCAAAACATTAAATCAATACTATTTTGAATAAGAAGTTAAAAACCATTGTTATAGCGGCATCCGGATTGTTTTTGGTTGTTGCTATCATTACTTATATCAAGTTTTTCACCAACAATACCAAGTTTTCTAAAACCGAATTGTATGTAGAAATTCCGACAGGCTCTAAATATGAAGATGTTCAAAAGATTGTAGCGCCTTTTGTCGATAATATGAGTGGTTTCGATTTAATGGCGAGTTTGCGTTCGTATGATAAAAATGTAAAACCAGGACGATTTTTGTTTAAAAAAGGAATGGGAAATTTTGCAATGATTGCCTCTTTGCGTCGCAATGTTCCTGTAAAAATAGCTTTCAATAATCAAGAGCGATTAGAAAATGTAGCGCAGCGTATTGGTTCTGAGATTGAGCCCGATTCGTTGCAATTGATAACGGCGTTTAGAGATAGTGTTTTTTTAAAGAAAAACGGATTGACTAAAGAAAACGTCTTGTCTATTTTTATTCCGAATTCCTATGAATTTTATTGGAATACTTCGGCAGAGAAATTTCGCGATAAAATGTTAGAAGAATACAAAAAATTCTGGAATAAAGAGCGAATGGCTAAGGCAAAACAACTAGGAATGACGCCAGAAGAAGTAATGGCTTTAGCATCGATTGTTCAGAAAGAAACGGTAAAAATTGACGAGCGTCCAAAAGTGGCTGGTGCCTATTTGAATCGATTGAAAGAAGGTATGGCTTTGCAAGGTGATCCTACCGTAATCTATGCTATTAAACTACGAGATAATAATTTTAATCAAGTGATTAAAAGAGTTTGGCATAACGACTTGTTGATTAATTCTCCTTATAATACGTATGTCAATACAGGCGTGCCTCCTGGGCCGATTACGCAGCCTGATATTAGCGCTATCGACGCTGTTCTTAATCCAGAAAAACACAATTATTTATATTTTTGTGCTAGTGTAGACCGATTTGGATACCACGAATTTGCAGTTACTTATGCGCAACATTTAGTAAATGCTAAACGCTACTCCGATTGGTGTGATAGTCACGGAGTGAAATAGGCTGTGAATCCTTCAAAATTTATACTGCTTGTATTTTTATTGTTGAAATCTGTTGTTGGATTTTCTCAACATACTTTTTCCTTTTTAAAACCAGCCGATAGTTTGCAAAAGCAACGGCTTAAAGGCGTGGTTCTCTCCGAAACGACTTTGGCTTCTGGCGCTTTGATTGGGCTTAATCAATTGTGGTATGCCGATTATGCACATTCAGGGTTGCATTCTGTAAACGATAATGATGAATGGCTTCAAATGGATAAGGCTGGGCATCTGTTTTCGTCGTATCATCTCGGACGTTTTGGTGCTGAAGCTTTGCGATGGAGTGGTTGTAACCAAAAAAGTCAATTGCTTTATGGAGCAACTGTTGGTTTAGCATTCATGACGACGGTTGAGGTTTTTGATGGATTTTCTTCTGAATGGGGTTTTTCTTGGGGCGATATGGTGGCTAATACCACAGGAACTACCTTGTATATTTCTCAAGAATTGTTGTGGAAGGAACAGCGCATTGTTCCCAAATTCTCCTTTCATACCACACAATATGCTGCAATGCGGCCAAATGTTTTAGGAAGTTCTTTATCTCAACAAATCTTGAAAGATTATAATGGGCAAACGTATTGGCTTTCGACTAATTTGCGCTCGTTTTTTAAGGAATCTAAAATTCCGAAATGGCTCAATTTGGCTATTGGCTATGGTGCCGATGGAATGATTACTGGAAGGAGCGAAACAAATGATGGTTTTTGGACTCCTGAAATCCAAAGAACACGACAATTTTACCTTAGTTTGGATGCCGATTTGACTAAAATTGAGACAAAATCACATTTTTTAAAGACTTTTTTTTCCATTTTCAATTCGATAAAAATTCCAGCTCCTACCTTTGAAATCAATGGTTTAGGAAATTCTAAATTCCATTATTTGTATTTCTAAAATACATAAGTATCTGATTTTCAATTTTATTTAAAAATAAGTTGTATCTTTGCACCGTCAATATCAAGATGGTGACAGCGCTTGGAAATTACAATTTATGATAAATAGATGGTCGTTTTACATAGGAATCTTTCTGATTGTTGGATTTATAAGCTCTGCTTTTAAGCCCTTAGATACTTTAAATCAAAAATGGTTTTATGTAAGCGAAAATGAGGAATTGTTGTATCAATTTCCTTCAGAAAAACCTTCAGACTATATCAATCTATCTTTACCTTATCTCGGAAAACATTTTGTTGGTTTTAAAGAAGCCATTGCATTCAAAGAATCGCAAGGGCAGTATCGTTTGATCAATTCATTAGGTTATATGGGTAAGTACCAGTTTGGTACTTCTGCTTTGCGTTTTATTGGAATTAAAAATAATGCTGCGTTTTTAAGCAATCCAGAATTGCAAGAGAAAGCCTTTGTAGCTTTGTTAAAAATTAATAAATCGAAATTGAAAGATGTTATTGAGGAGTATAGAGGTAAAACTATTGATGGAGTAAGGGTAACAGAATCTGGAATTTTGGCAGCTGCTCACTTAGGTGGTGCGGGTTCCGTTAGAAAATATTTAGAATCTAATGGAAGAAAAAAATGTAAAGATGGTTACGGAACTACCATAAGAAGCTATCTAAAGCAATTTGGTGGTTACGAAACTCATAACATCAAAGCAGATAGTACGGCTAAAGTGCAATAAGGTTCAAATACTTTATAAAAAAAAACATCCAATTTGGATGTTTTTCTGTTTTAATACATTTTGTGTACGATAAAAATTGTAGGACGATTGTGCAAATCTATTTTAGCTTTTTTCCATTCAGAAACCTTCATCGTCTTGATGTATTCGGTTGGAAGCGTTATGTCTGCTGCTATACACAAATGGGTGTTGGGTTGTAGTGTTTGCAATATATCTTCCAATAACTTATTGTTTCTATAAGGTGTTTCAATAAAAAGTTGTGATTGGTTTTTATCGTAAGATAGCTTTTCAAAATTTTTTATGGCCGATTTTTTATCCGATTTATCAATAGGTAAATAGCCGTTAAAGGCAAAACTTTGTCCGTTCATTCCAGAAGCCATCATAGCGAGTAGGATTGAAGAAGGCCCCACAAGTGGCACTACTTGAATTCCGTTTTCGTGAGCTAATTTAACAATTACTGCACCAGGATCGGCTACACCAGGACATCCAGCTTCGCTCATTAATCCGATATCAATTCCTTGTAAACATGGCTTAATCATGTCATTGTGTTCTGAAACTTCGGTGTGTTTATTTAAAGTGCTTAAATGTAAAGAAGCTTGTACTTTTTCGGGGTAAATGCTTTTGATGAATTTACGAGCTGTCTTTTCGTTTTCAACAATATAAGTGTCCAACAACTCAATGGCTCTTTTAACAGTTTGAGGCAAAACATCTAACGGATTACTCTGTTTTAGCGGTTCACTACTACTAGGATCACCAAGTGTAATCGGTATTAAATATAATTTTCCTTTGGGAGTTTTGGGTGTCATTAAGCGTGTTTCTCGATTAATTTTGTTGCTAATAAATCGGTGGCTTCATCCAACATTTCATATACCATATCAAATCCATTTTGTAAGCCATAATATGGATCGGGAACATCTACGTTTTCTCCAGGAAAAAGCTCATCCAAAATTAATTTTACTTTGTTTTTGTGTTCTTCTGTTTTTGCCAAGAAAATAACGTCTTCATAATTGGAACTGTCCATTACATAAATGTAATCAAATTCGTCGAAATGTTTGGGTGTAAAGAGTTGCCCTTTTTGGTTGGAGATGTCTATTCCATTTTTCTTTGCCGTAGTAATAGAGCGCTCATCAGGATGTTTTCCGACATGCCAATGACCAGTTCCTGCTGAGTCTACAACAAATTTATCTTTAGGAAGTTTGGATGCTAAAATGCCTTCTGCCAATGGTGATCGACAGATATTACCCAAGCAAACCATTAGTATTTTAATGGGCATACTATAATTTGGTTTCGTATTTTACTTTAAAGTGCAAAAGTAACAAATACCAATAATTATAATGATAATTTTTTGTGAATATCTTCAACAAATTTTTTGAATTGCTTATCGGTAGAAACCAAGTTGTCAACTGTTTTACAAGCGTGTAAAACGGTAGCATGGTCTCGGTCTCCAATTTGCGAACCAATATTGGCTAAAGAGGCTTTGGTGAACTTTTTAGCAAAAAACATTGCCAATTGTCTGGCTTGAACCACGTGACGTTTTCTCGTTTTAGATTGTAGTGTATCGATGTCTAATTGGAAATAATCAGAAACTACTTTTTGAATATAGTCGATAGATATTTCGCGTTTTACATTTTTAACAAACTTTTCTACAATGCTTTTGGCTAAATCAAGAGTCACTTCTTTTTTGTTAAAAGACGATTGAGCAATCAAAGAAATGATGGCACCTTCTAATTCGCGTACATTGGATTTGATGTTTTGAGCTACATATTCAACAATTTCGTTTGGCATGTCTACACCATCACGATACAAGATGTTATTCAAAATTGAAACTCTTGTTTCGTAATCGGGTTGGTGTAATTCGGCAGACAATCCCCATTTGAAACGTGATAACAAACGTTGTTCGATATCTTGCATGTCAACAGGTGCTTTATCTGAAGTAAGAATTACTTGTTTTCCGTTTTGGTGTAAGTAATTGAAAATGTGGAAGAATACATCTTGTGTTCCCGATTTTCCAGATAGGAACTGAACGTCATCAATAATCAACACGTCTATCAATTGATAGAAATGAATGAAGTCGTTGCGGTTGTTTTTCTTAACCGAATCGATATATTGTTGGGTGAACACTTCGGCAGAAATGTACAATACCGTTTTCTCAGGGTATTTGTCTTTGATTTCAACACCGATAGCATGGGCTAAGTGTGTTTTTCCTAATCCAACACCACCAAATATTAGTAATGGATTGAAGGAAGTTCCGCCAGGTTTGTTAGCAACTGCCATACCAGCAGAACGTGCCAATCGGTTAGAATCTCCTTCTAAGAAATTGTCAAAACTATAATTAGGATTCAGTTGCGACTCGATTTTTAAGTTTCTAATGCCTGGAATCACAAACGGATTTTTAAGTTCAGGATTTAGATTTTTAAAAGGAGCATCAACTTCTTGAGATTTTATTGGACTTCGATGCGCACTAGGCAATTG
>CAZNWY010000052.1:0-15820 GCA_964577105.1 uncultured Flavobacterium sp. | reverse complement strand
GCGCCCAAGTTCCCGTGATTCCATTAGTGGATGTTGTAGGTAAAGCACTTAAAGCTGCACCCGAACAAATTGGAGCTACGGCTGCAAAGGTTGGTGTAATACTCCCACTAACATTAACAGTCACTGTGTCGGTAGAAACACAACCAGAACCATTATTGGCAGTTAAGGTATAAGTTGTGGTTACTGTGGGGCATACTGTTGGAGTTAGTGTATTTGCATTAGTCATTCCAGTGGTAGGAGACCATGTAAAGGCAGGTTGATTATTATTAAATGTAATGGTCCAATTAACAATATTACCGATATCACCTGCTGCGTCATCTTGAACAAACAATTGCCATGTTCCATTAGTGGTACAGCCATTTAATACATTAAATGAACCTTCAGGCGCCCAAGTTCCAGTGAATGGATCGGTTCCAGTTGTGATAGACGTTGATGCTGTTGGAGTAAAACAGGTATTGGTATAATTAACTCCTAAAACCCCATTGTCGGTAGATAATTCTAATCGAGTACCATCAGGACACTGCAAATAAATATCCAAATCACTATCCCAAGTATGGGTCAAATTCATACAAACAGAGGCAATAGATGAAGCTGATATGGTTGCAGGCGCAACACCAGAAACTACTATGGGAGAATAAACACCTGTTGTACTATTGTCGGGAATAGCATAAGTGGTATTATTGCTAAAGCTTGATGTTCCAACCGACCCAACGGCATTAGTAGAACCACTTAAAGTTAAACATCCGCCAGAACATACTGTACCGCCAAGACCCGCGTCTACAGTCGGTGGCGGATTAACATTAACTATTTGAGTAATTTGATTTTGACAACCACCAGGAACAGCAGTTAATAATAATGTGACTGTATGAGGACCTGTTGTTGCATATGTATGACTTGGATTCTCTACATTAGAAGTAAATCCATCTCCAAAATTCCAATTGTAAGTAAAGTTTCCATTGGTGGTATTTGTAAATTGCGTGGCACTTCCCAAGCAAGCAGTAGTGGCTGTAAAAGAAGGATTTGGGCTTGCAAATGTAGCTGTTGTTCCGGCAAAATTTAAAGTAAAACCAGACGACGAAGTAGAAGTATATCGATCTATTAAAATGGTATAAGTTTGACCTGCGGTAACAGTAATAGTAGGATTACATTGTGTGCCAGCACATCCCAAGCCAGTAGTTCCTGTGGCTCCTATTGTGCCGCTCCAATTACAAGAGATTTCGGTTCCCGGACAACTAGTAGTCGTATTAAAAACTGCAAAGTCATAATCAATAGGTGAGGTAGGAGTGATAGTGAATGCTAAAGTTCCCGAAGTAGCCGCTGTAAAAGTGTACCAATTTGAAGAACGTTCACCGGGAGATCCAAAACAAGTAGGACTTTCTTGATTAACACCGATACCCCCAGTACCATCTGCCACGGAAACATTATTTAAATTACACAAAGTTTGAGCTGTTACACAATCTTGAACAGGGCTAGGCGGTCCAACAGGCAATGCTTGTTGTACACAAATTCCGAAAGTTCCTGTACTTCCTCCATTTCCATCAACAGCCATATAGTAAGTATTTCCTACAGTGAGTCCATGTAAAATAACATCGGTATGAAAAAGACCTCCAGCTGTATTTACATCTTCTTGACAGGCAATTTGAGTTAAGGCACCACAGGTTCCGCTGTAAACGGCTAGTTGTGTATTGGCTAAAGTTCCTGCAAAATTTGTTGATATTTCGGCATCGGCACTAGTAGCAACAAATGAAAACCAAACAGTATTGCTCATTGAATTAGGGTTCCAACAGCCTGGTGTAGATGGATTTCCACTGGTAGTTGCTGCTACATTGGTATATAAAATAGAATTACAAGTACCAACGCCTTCAGTTAAAACGATAGCAGTGCCACAAGTATCATTTGATGGTTGTGCATATACATTAGTGTTGAAACTAACGCAAAATCCAATCAAGCCTAGTAATTTTAAATACAACTTCATACTATTGTTTTTTAGATGATTGTTGTAAGTGTTTCATGTAAAGTTCTTTACTCACAGGTTTATCATCTATGATGTAAAAATCTTCAGGAGTTGATTTATCTACTGTAGGCAGAGGTGTTTTGGGAACAGCAACATTAACAGTTTGCGGCATTACAATTTGAATTTTTTTGGCATTTTCAAAAGTAAGATTTCCTTTAGCATCAATGTCCTCATAAATACCAGTGTCTAGGTATATAATGTCTCCAGATTTTGCTACAGCATAAGCAGCTTTTAAGGTTTGTTTTGGATTTTGAGGAGATAATCCATCATTAGTATCGTTGCCAAGGTTTGTTGTATAAACATCACCTTTATCATCGGTGTCATTTACATAATATTTTTTAGCATTTGATTGTTGTCCAAAAGATACTGAAATGTATAAAAGCAATCCAATTAGATAAAAGGGTTCTAATTTCTTTGAGTAATTTGAATTCATAATAAGTTGGGTAAAGTATTCTTAATCTCAAACATAAACAATAATTATAAAAAATCAAAAGAATTATGCTAATTGTTAATAATAATTCATCAAATTATAAGAATAAATTTACTTTATTTTAATAATAATGTTTTTGTTTAATGAATAGATATCAAAGTAGTCTGTCGTTATTATTTTTTCAAAATAAAAAAACCGCAAAGCCCAAGCCATGCGGTTTTGAAAAATAATTAATAAATAATTATTGTTTAATTAACTGAATATCAATTATTAATTTGATTTCTTCACCTACTAAAACACCACCTGTTTCGAGAGCAGCATTCCAAGTCAAACCAAAATCTTTACGATTAATCTTGCCTGTGATAGAAAGTCCCGCTTTTGTATTGCCCCAAGGATCTTTCATTAAACCGCTATATTCAGATTCAAGAGTGATATTTTGGGTTACTCCTTTAATAGTTAAATCTCCACTAATGTGAAACATTCCATTGCTGTCTTTTTTAATAGAAGTTCCTTTAAAAGTTAAAGCAGGAAAATGTTCTACATCAAAAAAGTCGGCACTTTTTAAATGATTATCTCGATCGGTATTGTTAGTATCAATCGAATTTACTTCAGCCGAAAAATCAATGCTAGAAGTTTCAAAAACATCATCTTCATTGGTAATAGTTGCTTCAAAAGAATTAAATTTCCCCGATACATTAGTAAACATCATGTGTTTTACTTTGAATCCAATTTCTGAGTGTGTAGGGTCAATTGCCCAAGTTGATTTTGCCATTTTTTTAAAATTTTAAGTTATAATTTTTTATTTTTTTTCTAAAGCCATTGCTATTTCATTATACAATAATCCGCTACCGCCACCATAATGTTCAATTACTTTTACTGATGGAACAAAGTGAACTGCTTTCATTTTAATTTCTGTTTCGGTTTCTACATCAAGTCCAGAACTCAATAAAATTAGATCAGTGTTTTTTTCTTTTAAATGATTATAAAGCGCTTCAGTATCGTTACATCCAAAACACGTCCAGTTTTCATTGGTCGAAATCACACGTACCAATGTGCGAACTATTGAAGCGTTGGTTCCTATAACTACAAAATGCAATGTTTTCATATGTTTATTTTAACACTGCAAAGGTATAACGACAAAAGTAGAAGCGTTCTTAACCTAGATTAAGAAATCAGATTACATAAATTAATCTTCCTTTGAATCTATTTATAATGATGTATATTTACCTCTTTAAGTAGTTCAAGGCTTGCATGACATCAAACCAAACCAATCCAACTCATTTTAAAGCACTTACTGGAATTAGAGCTATTGCTGCTCTTATGATTTTTGTGTACCATAACCGCAAGTATTGGAAGGATAGCTTGCATCCCGAATTGTTTAGATGGTGTAGCGAATTCAATTTAGGGGTACAATTATTCTTTGTACTTAGTGGTTTTCTGATTGCCAAAAGTTATGGAGTTCAACCTTTGCAATCAGTTTCTAATTATCGCAAATATATTTTTCAACGCTTCGTGCGAATCATGCCATTGTATTGGTTGTTACTTACTTTATTTTATCTTGATCCAACCTTTGGGAAATATCATTTTTCATTGCCTCATTATTTATTATTACAAGGATTCTCATCCGATCTTGCTTTAGATGCTATAGCTCAATCATGGTCGCTTACTGTAGAAATGTCTTTCTATATATTGGCACCGTTGTTAATGCTTTTGTTGCAAAAACAGATAGGTTATCTGTTACTATTTTTAGTGGCTTTATTTGGTTTCAGTCTGTTAGCAGGTGAAGTTTGGACTCACTGTAATGGTAATCCAAACCATTATTTTATGCCGTTTGATTTTGTGCTAATGAGTACTTTTGCATGACAATCGATTTTTTTCGTTGCCGGAATAGTATTGGCGCAATATCCTAACATTTGGCAACGTATGAAGATAGTTCATCATACTACCACAATTGGTGCACTTGGTTTTTGCCTTATTTTATATGGCATTGGTTTCTTTCAAATGAGTAGAGTAGACCACGGCACCAATCATTGGCAAGGCAAGTTGTTGCTCTTTTTGGTACTTCCTTTTTTTATTATGGCTTTGTTTCAAGGATTGATAAACCAGCGCACTTATTTACAGCGTTTTTTATCTTCTAAAATAATGGTTTTGTTAGGTAATGCATCATTTGCCTTTTATTTGGTTCATATTAGCTATGCAAATCTAAAACTCAAATCGTGGGTATTTTTACCAGATAGAAATTTTACCCTATTATGGTTGTTGTCTATAGGATTATATTATGGTTTTGAAAAGCCAATTTATACATGGTACAAAGCTAGGTTTCATTGATTTTAATGAATTTTCTCATCATTTTTTGCATTAAGTTATTAAATTCTTTGAGGTGTTAAAAGCTTGCTATTAACTATTTTTTTTGGCTTTACGACTGTTGCGTATATTTTGGACTAGCATTAACAGATACAATAATAACTTTGAAAGAAAAAATAATCACTAAATTTTTCAAATAAAAACCAAGCCTAGCAACAGCGTAAAACCTTTGTTAATCGTTCGACCTTTTTCTACATTTCAATTTGTTTTTTCAATTGTGCTGTAACTTTTTTAATAAATTCGGTTTTGTCTTTTCTTACTTCTTTTATTATATTTTTTATTTCGGTTGGAAGTTCAAAATTTTTATCTGCCCACAAATGAATTTCTACGATAACAGGTAGTAAATCTATTGATTTTTCAGTGAGTTTGTATAAGTATTTTGCTTTACTTTCTGGGTGTTCTAACTTTTTAATAAGTTTATTTTCTTCTAAATTTTGCAACCTTGAAGCCAAAATATTTGTCGCAATTTTTTCTTCCGATTTTAAAAATTCACCATAGGTTGATTTATTGGAGAACATCATATCTCTTATAATCAACAACGACCATTTGTCGCCAAAAATATCAAGTGAACAGCTAATAGGACATTCCGATCTTTTTTTAGTTTTTTCCATTTTGTAAAAATATTTTAAATAATCACTTGCATTTTGAAAGTTGTTTGTATATTTGCACTTGCAAAAAGCAAGCAAATTTATAAAATAATATTTAAAAGAAACAAAATGAAACAAACAATTTTAATTACAGGAGCATCTTCAGGATTTGGTTTGTTAATAGCAAACCAATTACATAAAACGGGTTTCAATGTAATAGGTACGAGCAGAAATCCCGAAAAGTTTGCGGCAACTGTACCGTTCAAAATGATCGCATTAGATTTAGATTCAGAGCAATCAATAAGTACTTTTTCAGAAAGGCTATTTAAGGAAATTACTCAATTGGATATTCTTATCAATAATGCAGGGTTTTATGTATCAGGAATAGCAGAAGAAACACCTATAGAGTTGGGAAGACAACAATTAGAAACCAACTTTTGGGGAACAATCAAGGTTACAAATGAAATATTACCACATTTTAGAAAACAAAAGTTTGGTAAAATTATTACAATAAGTTCCATCATTGGACTTGTTTCTTTTCCTAATACAGCTTACTATGCTGCATCCAAACACGCTTTAGAAGGCTATTTCAAATCATTACGATACGAATTGAATGAGTTTAATATCGAGGTAGCTATGATTGAACCAGCTGCATTTAAAACAAATGTCATAACTAATTCAACTGCTGCTTCAAATAAAATTGCTGACTACAACTCTTTAAGAAATAAGATTCAAAAATTTTCTGATGAATTAGTAACTAAGGCAGAAGATCCAATTATTGTAGTAGAAAATGTGATTAAAGTGATTCAAACCAAGAAACCAAAATTTAGAAATATTGTAGGCAAAGGGTCTTCAACTCTTATTAATATGCAACATTTTGCTTACGGAATTTTAGAAAAAAATATCCTTAAACAATTAAACAAATAATAACAATTTAAAATTTACAATTATGAAACATCTTATAATTTACTCGCACTTAAATCCAGCAAGTTTTACAAAAGCTATTGTGGATGAAGTACAAAAAAATTCACTTGCCAAAGGTGATGAAGTAAAAATTATCGACTTATATGGTGAACAATTCAACCCTGTATTGGGTATGCCCGATGTAGGTTATCAATTTATGGGGCAAGAAATGCCAGAAGATGTTAAAAAGTATCAAGAAATGATTACTTGGGCAGACCATTTAACTGTTGTTTATCCTATGTGGTGGGGACAAATGCCTGCTATGCTGAAAGGGTTTATTGACAGAGTTTTTTCTTATGGTTTTGCTTTTAGTATTTCTGAGAACGGGGTAGAGGCATTACTCAAAGGTAAAACATCACAGATTTATATTAATACGAATACACCAACTGCTATTTATGAAGCTACACATATGAATACTGCTCAAAAGCGTGTAATTGATGATGGTGTTTTTGGATTTTGTGGAATTGAAACTGAAATCACTTTTTTTGGTCAAGTATCCAGTGGAACCGATGAATTAAGAAAAAGTTATTTAGAAACTATAAAATAATTATAAATGAAAGCATTCATAGTAAAAAAATACGGTAAAAAAGAAACCTTACATTTAACAGATGTCAATGAACCAACAGTAAAAGAAAACGAAGTATTGGTTCAAATTCATAGTGCAGGGGTAAACCTATTGGATTCACTTATTAGAAATGGCGAATTCAAACTATTTTTGCCCTACAAAACACCCTTTATTAATGGTCACGATATGGCCGGTGTGATTACAAAAGTTGGAGCTAATGTTTCCAAATTTAAAATTGGTGATGAAGTTTTTGCTAGAGTAGGTGATTTCAGAATCGGGACTTTTGCAGAACAAATTGCTGTAAATGAAAGCGATTTAGCGTTAAAACCCAAAAATACTTCTATGGAAGAAGCCGCTTCAATTCCGTTGGTTGGACTTACTTCTTGGCAAGCGCTGGTTGAAATTGCAAACTTAAAAAAAGGACAAAAAGTTTTTATTCAAGCAGGTTCAGGTGGCGTTGGCACATTTGCTATTCAGTTAGCGAAGCATATTGGTGCTTTTGTAGCTACTACAACAAGTTCGGCAAATACTGATTTAGTTAAAAGTTTGGGTGCCGATTTAGTTATAGATTATAAAAAAGAAGATTTTGCTACAATTTTAAAAGATTACGATGTCGTGCTTCATAGCAATAGAGAGACAAAAGTGCTTGAAAATTCTCTAAAAATACTAAAACCAGGTGGTACATTGATTTCTTTAACTGGTCCACCAACAGGCGTTTTAGCCAAAGAACTTGGTTTAGGTTGGCATTTGCAAGTTTTAATGAATTTGTTGAGTTTTTCAGTAAGAAGAACCGCTAAGAAATTGAATGTTAATTTTAAGTTTCTGTTTATGAGAGCAGAAGGGACACAGTTAACTGAAATTACCAAGTTGATTGAAGCTGGAAAAATTCGCCCGATAGTTGATAAAGTTTTTCCGTTTGAACAAACCAATGAAGCTCTGTTATATGTTGAGTCAAGTCGCGCTAAGGGAAAAGTTGTTGTAAAAGTGAAATAATCTGTTCGTTTGCCCTATGTTCATAAAGTCGCTCATAGGGTGGGCTAACGTTTAGAGACTTGCTTACAGAGGCGTTATTCCATATAAATCTAGAGCAACTCTATTGGTGCAAAAGGTTGTTAGTGGCTGTAATTAATAAACAAATTTGAATATAAAACTTCCGATGCTCATTAGAAAAAAAGGAATGAAGAAAAGAATCATTTGAAAAAGAAACTCCAGCCAAGTAGATTCTACTGACTCCATCTGAGTAGAATATTTTGTATAAAAAAAAATCGGCGATTAAATTTTTTGAAAATTATTCTGTCAAAAAAATTATATAAAATAAGAAAAATAAAAGGTCCAAAAGATACAAGAAAATTTATTGTACCACTTTCAGTTGATAGGTCTTCAACTAGCATCGCTAACGGCAATAATATTGACAATGAAACGAAAATTTTATAATTAGTTTCATTTCGTAATACTTTGTGCCATTGGAAAGTACTCATAAAAAAAGTAAAAAGAAGTGAAGTTGTGATGACTACGATGAACATGTCTTTTTATCATTTTAAATTATTGTTGACAACGTTTCGCAGTTTCAAGAAGTGGCGAACTTCGTAGCTATTTAATTTAACACTAAGATACTATTTCTTGAGAATGAAAAACGTGAATTTAACAGATTTTTCGACAATTCTTAAAACCTTTGTTAATCGACTTTTTTACCAAAATTTCCACCAAGGTTTAGTTGAACTTTCAAAAGTTTCGCCTGGAAAAATATCTATGATATGATTGTAGTTTGTTAAATCTAGTTGGTTTAACTCAAATTTTTCTTCATTTATATCAAGTTTTTTTATTTTTCCACCAAAATCATATAAATAATTTTCGTTTTCAGAATTGACAACATTTACATTATCAAACTCTTTGTCGTTTTTTGATACATAAACCATTAGCCAATCACCTTTAGAAAAGTCATTTTTGTTTTTTATGTCTTTAGTTTGATAATATCCACGGACAATTGGGTTAAAGTTATCTTGTCCTTCAGGATATCTAATGTAATTTACAAAGTAGTTGAATCTTTCAAAATCTGGTGAATTTGTAAAGCATATTAAAAATGTACTAGTGCTATTCTTTTTTCTGTATAATTGAATACCATTAGTATAGCCTGTGTCAGAGTATAGATTGGCAAGGTTCATTAAAATGTCTTCAATATTTTGATTTGAAACATTATCAATTATTATATGGTTTTGTTCCATTTTAGATTTCGTATTTTTAAAATGACAATTAACGTTTTCGATTTTAAGAAGTGGCGAACTTTATGACCACTTAATTTTCCACTAAGATAGTATTTCTTGCGAAAGAAAAACGTGAATTTAGCATATTTTTCGCCATTTCTTGAAACCGCTGTTAGCACCAGTAATTATTATATAGTTAGTAAAATAAATATTACAGCTATATATATTGTGTACAATATAGAATCCGTCTTAGTAATTTCTCTTTGGTCAAAAATATCGGTTTTGCTTTTTCCAATGCAGACTAATTCTTGGTTTTGAGTTTTCAAACTTATAAACCTTAAAAGTTGAAAGAGCATGACTAAAAATATGGTATTTCTCAAGCCAGTTATATTATTGTTGTGAAAACATATTAGCGAAGCATTTTCTTTAAGCAAATAATAAAGACAAAGATGAAGAAAACCGATAATTAACCAAAAAACATAAACTTTAAAGTTCCGTAAAGATTTGTACAAAAATGTATACATAAAGAATTGACCTCCTATTGCATAAATTGAGAGATAATTATTTTGAGTTTCACTTTTCGATAGCCTCAAAAAGTACATAAACTCTAGAGAAAGGATAACATAAAAAATCATTATTCCGATTTCCCAAATCTTTATCTTTTCAAAATAGAGTAGAGGTTTCTGCATTAGTTTTCAATTATTAGTGCTAACGTTTTGCGGCTTCAAGAAGTGGCGAACTTCGTAACTGCTTAATTTTCCACTAAGATAAAAAAACTTGCGAAAGAAATACATGAATTTACTGCATTTTTCGCCATTTCTTGAAACCGCTGTTAGTGGTTGTTATTATTTTTTACGACCGCGCTAAAGAATTCGCTCGATAGCATGGGCTAATAATATTCTATTACTCTTTCTGTAATTTTTTTTGAATTGTTATCGACGATTTCAATTCTCTTTATCCAATTACCTTGATTGTCGTATTCATATGAATATGTGATAAAAGTCGGCTTATCAGAAGATAATGCCTCTTCATAGATTTCATTATTATATTTATCATATTTAAAATTATAGGTGACTGAAGTTCCTTTGGATGCGTCCGGATAAATTACCTTGCGTGTTGTGATATTTCCATTTTTATCATATTCACTTATTATAATACTATTTAATCCTTTAGAATCATACCATTTTTCTTCAATTAAATTTCCGCTATCGTCATATTGGAACTTGCTTATGCGAGTTTTAATATTTTTATCATCATATTCTATTTCTTCAGTTTGAATATTTGAACTATTGTAAATGTGTTCTATTGAATGTTCAATTTTTAAATGAGGATTGCAATTGTATACTTTCTCTAATATTATATTCCCTTTATCGTCATATTCAAATGTAAATTTATGAAAAGAAGGATGGCCTTGGAAAATAGTATTTATATTCTCAACAGTTTTTTTTCCGTCTCTGTTATACTCAAAAGTTGTTGTAGTAGTGAAATCTTTATTAGATTGAAAAATTTTGTTTAATTTCCCGTTGGGATTGTAAAACTTATTAAATACGCTAGGTTCTGTTTTACTTTCTGCTGCAAATTGTTTTACCGATTTTACTTTTCCGTATAAATTATTTTCTTTGAGGTCATTTTTATTCTCTGTTTCTGATTTACAACCATAAATTAATAAAAATGAAACTAAAACGAATATTTGTCTTTTAGATATCTGCATGATTAAGTTCTTGAATTTAAGCATTTTTTGAATAATAGCCACTAACGTATCGCGGCTTGCGCCGAGTGGCGGTTTTCGACACTGACGGAAACAAATATACCGAAAAGTTTAAAGCAAAAAATTTGATTGAAAGAAAAAAGAGAATCACTTACGCATTCTGATAAATCCCAAGCCACGCCATTGGTGCAAACGGCTGTTAGCAACAGTAATTATTTTATGATATATTTTGTTTTGTTCATGTTTCCAACACTTTCAAATAATTTTAATTTAATGCCTTTTTTTAAATCTCTGCTTGCTGTTGCAGATGATAAATCTTTAAAAGTATTCATGTAGTCTTTTCTTGTAAACTCCTTTATTCCAAGATTTATAAAATACTCTAATCTGTCAATATCTTTAAAAGTCCTATTGTTGTAGTTCAATAAACTTTCAAGAGATTTATTAATCACATCAAGCATATACTCTATAAATATTGTCGATTTTCCTGACTTATCCGACATGGATAAAGAATTGTAATATTCACTTTGGGTTTTACTTATTAAAGTTTCAAATGGTAGAAACTCGAAAATCGGATATTCAGACATTAAAATTAATGTTTGCCAAAGCCTTCCCATTCTACCATTTCCATCTAAAAAAGGATGAATAAATTCCATTTCATAATGAAAAACGCAACTTTTGATTAAAGTTAATTCTTCGGAATCTTTTAAATATTCGAATAAATCATTCATAAGAAAAGGAACGTTCTCAGATGGAGGAGCAACATGTTCAACTTTAGTTCCTTTAACAATTCCAACACTTTGATTTCTATATTTTCCAGCACTTTCAATCAGTCCTTTCATTAATTCAAAATGTGCTTTTAAAAAACTTTTATCTGAATAGTATTTGTATTTTTCAATATTATTGTAAAGTTTTATTGCATTGAGAACTTCTATTACATCTTTTTCAGGACCAATAACTCTTTTATTCTCTATTAATGCTGTAATTTGTTGTTCAGTTAGAGTATTACCTTCAATTTGTAATGAGGAGTGAATAGTTTTAATTCTATTCTGTTTTCTTAGTTGTGGAGATTGCTTGTTAAGATAATTAGCATTAACTTCTCCTAATTTCTCAGAAATAGAAGTTATTAATTTTAATATTTTAGGAGTAATGTCATATGGTGGTTTCATGATACTATCGTTTGATAGTATCAAAGGTAATTTTTTTTCTCAGAACGTCCAAATATTATTGTTGCTAACGTTTCGCGGCTTTAAAAAAGTTGCGAACTTCGTAACCGCTTAATTTTCCACTAAGATAGAAAAACTTGCGAAAGAAAAACGTGAATTTACCACATTTTTCGCCATTTCTTGAAACCGCTGTTAGCAGAAGGTTTTTTTCAGAAGTTTCTTTTTACTAATTTATAATTTCCGTTCCATACACTTGATTTATTCGCTTTATCATCAAAATTATAATAAATCAGATTTATTTTTAATGAATTTCCTTTTATGGTAATTGCGTTATTATTAATTGTTGGGTACGAATCAGGTCCATTTGGAAGTTCTTTTCCTTTAATGATTCCGTAAGGTCTTGAAATTACGTATTTCGCACTATCAATATATGTTCCTTTCTTTAATAAAGAAATTGGGTCATGCACCATTAAATTTCTTTTTCCTTTAACAGTTATTATGTATTTTTCATTTGATTTTTCTATATAAGCGGTTTTAAAATTTGTCGCTGGATTATAAAACAAAAAATAAAAAATAGTGATAAAAAATAAAAATAAAGATATTATTAGATTGAGTTTTACAGACTTTGGTGTTTTGGTAATTTTTTTTCTAGTAATATTCATAAATATGTTCACAATTAAGAAGCATATTAAAAAAATTATTAAAAAGATTACTAAAAATAAAATAAATATTAAGACCATCAATTTTTGTGCTATTTTGTATAAACTTTCTACTTTGTATAAACTTTCTGCTAACGTTTTGCGGCTTCAAGAAGTGGCGAACTTCGTAACCGCTTAATTTTCCACTAAGGTAAAAAAACTTGCGAAAGAAAAATGTGAATTTACCACATTTTTCGCCATTTCTTGAAACCGCTGTTACCAGCAGTATTATTTCCAATCGGTTTCGGTTCCAATTCGGATTAATTTACTATACAATGCTGTAAGTCCATAAGTTCCCTTTAATCCATAATCTTCAATCTCCTTGACAGAACCATCTTCAAATTCTACTCTTAAGTTAACAGTCATGTCGTCTGTCCAATTTACACTATATTTATTTTCAAGTTTTTTTAACTCAATGTAACTTATCAAATCCTTTAGTTCATTAAGTAGTTGTAAATCTATTTCCGATTCTGATTTTCCTTTGAATTTTGTGTAGCCCAAGCCATTAAATTTGGCATTTCCATTATTATCAATTTTAAGTTCAAGCACTGGGCAAGTTCCATAACAGCCATCAGTTTTGACTTCTATAGATTTTATCTTGTATTGTGTTACTTCGTTTTGATTTAGTTCTATAAAAGAATTGAATTTATATGTCAGTGTATCTATTGTGACTGTTGATTCCCGTTTCGGATACCAAGTGCTTTTTACTTTTCTAATTTGAATTTCATTTTTTTTAGATACGACGATTGGTTTTGTATATTCACATGAATCAAAGTTTCGCAATAACTGCAATAATTTGTATTTTTCGTTTCCTTGATCAATTATTACATATTGGGAATAACCATAATAGTGGGGAATAAAGAGCAAATCGGTTAACCCGTCATTATTTATATCAACTTTTTGCCAATCTGTAATGTCAGACTTTTTGAAAATGTCTTTGCATTTCAGACTATTATAAATGCTGTCGGTAGATACAATTCTAAAGCTTCCATAGTCGTAATTTTTAGATTTTTCTTCACCAAAGCGAGGCTCGACTTTTTTGATGAAGTTTTCTACATCTTTCGCAGTTTTTAAATTGTCAATAGTATTCCCAAAAGTTAGATTTGAAAACACGAATACTAATAAGATTAAAATCTTTTTCATCTCTATTTATACTTACGTTGTGAATATTGCTGGTAACGTGTCGCGGCTTCAAGAAGTGGCGAACTTCGTGACCGCTTATTTTTCCACTAAGATAAAAAAACTTGCGAAAGAAAAATGTGAATTTACCATATTTTTCGCCATTTCTTGAAACCGCTGTTGGCAGTAGTGTTTTTTTGTTATTCTTCTAATTTTATTAAATTTGTTTTCATAAATTCCGCAACGATTTCACTAATAGTAGGTATCAATTCTGTAGTAATCCGATTTGTTAATTGTCTTGTGTGAATAAGTAATTTTGGTTTTTTTCCAGTTTCATTTTTTGTATGAATCCAAATTTTATCTTTCGCATTTGGATTATGTAATTCGATGAATTTTACATTGAATAACTCACAAATTTCACCTGGATAAGTTTCTATGTATTTATTGTCACTAGCGAATATAATAACTATTTGAAATTCTTCAATAAATTTACTTTTGAAAAATTCTGTTTTTCTTAATTTTAGTTCTTGCCCAAATTTCACTTGCTTTTTTGCGTCTTTTGTGTTTGGTGCGTGTAAATTGCTCAATTCAGTTGTAAATACATTTTCGATAAAACTGATTTCATATTTGTCTTTTTTGTCAAATTCTATATTTAAATTCAACAAAATAGATTCATACAGCTTTTGATACCTTTGCCAAGTATGATTTAGGTTTCTGATTTTTTCTTCTTTAGGAGTATATCTTTCTGAATAATTAAATTTTTTTTCTCTCCAAGATTTAACACTTCCGTGATATATTTCCTCTTCAATTTCAGCTCCAGCTTCTTTTCCTATAAATAATATTTTGGCGTTAGGATTTCCCAATCCAACATATTGGTTTTCGGATATTCTCTGAAGAAGTTCTTCTAAATACAAACTTTCTTTCATTTGTTTTTTGGATTTTCTGCGTTAACATTACTGCCAACGTTTCGCGGCTTCAAGGAGTGGCGAACTTCGTGACCGCTTAATTTTCCACTAAGATAAAAAAACTTGCGAAAGAAAAATGTGAATTTACCACATTTTTCGCCATTTCTTGAAACCGCTGTTAGTGGCAGTTTATTTATTGTATAAGTTTAATTGCATTTCACTATTCACATTAATCCCTCTATATTCTGCGGGTTTCCATTTTGCTTTTTTTACAAAATTAATGGCTTCTCTTTCGAAGTATTTTGCGAATTCTTTGTTTTTTGTGATATTAAAATCACTTTTTGCTTTTATTTTTCCAACAGTTCCGTTTCTATAAATAACAAAGGAAACGTCAGTATTTGCCTTTTCTTTTTTAATTTGATTTTTACTCAGTTTGGGATAATTTAATCCATCTACAAAATCATCTTCGGGTTTTTTTAAAAAATCCTCATAGCTTTTTGCATTAACGTATCTCGAAGTTGTTTCGCAATCAAAGAAACTGAAAATAAAATTTGGATTGTTTTTAATAAATTCTCTGTCAGCTATATTTCTCAACGAATCAATGAATTTAAATCCAAATTTTTTATTAATAGTTTCATTCATCAAATTTTTATAGCAATTCCATTTAAACCCTTTTGGTGGTCTAGAACAAACTCCAGAAATTGTGTCAACAGCGATATTGTATTTAGAAAGCAATTTTATCATTTCAGCATTGCTTACCTCGAAACTTCCTAATCCAAAATAAAATGAATATACTAATTTACCTTTTTTGATATCTTCTCTAGCTTTTTTTTCTTCATTGATACATAAAGTGTCAATTACTTTAATTTTACCAGTTTGTATTTTATACATATCATCCTCACTGTATATGATAAGTGAATCATTAGAGTTCTTTTCTCTTTTTAATTCTTGTTTTTTGCTACAAGAGTTTAAAGGAAAACATAATAGTAAAAGGATTAGCTTAAAATATTTCATTGTTTTTTTAAAAGATATACGGCATAAATTGCCACTAACGTGTCGCGGCTTCAAGAAGTGGCGAACTTCGTAACCGCTTAACTTTCCGC
>CAZNWY010000051.1:0-15988 GCA_964577105.1 uncultured Flavobacterium sp. | reverse complement strand
CACTTTTAGGACGTATGCCTTCTGCGGTAGGTTACCAACCAACATTGGCAACTGAGATGGGTGCGATGCAAGAGCGTATTACCTCTACTAAAAAAGGATCTATTACTTCAGTACAAGCGGTATACGTACCTGCGGATGACTTAACTGACCCTGCTCCTGCAACAACGTTTGCTCACTTAGATGCAACAACGGTATTGTCTCGTAAAATTGCTGAGTTAGGTATTTACCCTGCGGTAGATCCATTGGATTCTACTTCTCGTATCTTAACACCACTTATCTTAGGAGATGATCACTATAACTGTGCTCAAAGAGTAAAAGAAATCCTTCAAAAATACAAACAACTTCAAGATATCATTGCTATCCTTGGTATGGAAGAGTTGTCAGAAGAAGATAAATTAGCGGTATCAAGAGCGCGTCGTGTACAACGTTTCTTATCTCAACCATTCCACGTAGCAGAGCAATTTACTGGTATTCCTGGAGTATTGGTTGATATTAAAGATACTATCAAAGGATTCAACATGATTATTGATGGTGAATTAGACCACTTGCCAGAAGCAGCTTTCAACCTTAAAGGAACTATTGAAGACGCTATCGAAGCAGGAGAAAAAATGTTAGCAGAAGCGTAATAGAATTATGAATTATGAATTGCGAATTAATAATTTTCGTAATTCGTAATTTTAAATTCGTAATTAATTAAATTATGATTTTAGAAATAGTATCACCAGAAGCTACATTATTCAAAGGAGAAGTTACTTCGGTTTCTTTGCCAGGTGTTGATGGTTCGTTTCAAATTTTGAACAACCATGCTCCGATAGTTTCTATTTTAAAACAAGGAACAGTAAAAATTGCTGCTTCTAGTTTTAAATTTGAAAAAGAACTAGAAGATAAATTTACACGAGTAAATGACCAAAACTACACTTTAGACATCAATTCAGGAACTATTGAAATGAAAGATAATAAAGTAATTGTGTTAGCCGACTAAGACAATTTGGTTTATGTGTACACACTGTACGCAATAAATAATAAAGAAAAGCCAAGCATATTTGTTTGGCTTTTTTTATTTTTGGAAAATGCAATCAGAAAAAGAATTTGAAGTCATAATCTCAGAAGGGAAAAGGAGTTGGTATGAAATTGTATTAGCGGCCTTATTTTTTAGCGTAACAGCCGTTCTAATTGTAATTTTTCTAATTGATGCTTTTGTAAAACCTTTGTCTGGAATTTTATATTATGACGCTTATAGATTGGCTAAATACGGAGTCTTTGGTCTAGGATTTGGACTTCGATTTTCATTGATTAAAGATATTTTAATAGATACCGATGTCAATAAATTGGTTTCGAGATATAAAGTCGGTATGTTTTCGTATGATGTTGTAGCCAAAATACAAGAGTTTGAATACGTTTCTGTTTTTAAAGATGATAATGAATTTTATCAAACGCTACTTTGGTATACAGGTAACAAACACTACGAAATGTATAGTTTTGATGAGGAAAAGCCTGCCTTTGATTTTGCCTTAAATATTTCTAATAAACTCAATATCGATTTACTAGATGCCACAGTAAAAGGCGATTTTAAATGGGTGGATAAAACTACGTTATGAAACAATTTCCTAAAGCATTATCCCAAAAACTGCAACAACGTGAAGCCAACAATGCGCTGCGTAAATTGCCAGTTCCTAATGATCTCATCGATTTTGCTTCCAACGACTACTTAGGTTTTGCCCAATCGGAAGCAATATTTAATCATACACACGATTATCTTTTAGAACATAATATTAAAATCAATGGAGCAACAGGCTCTCGATTAATTTCAGGAAACCATAAGTTATACCAAATCACCGAAGATTGTATAGCCCATTTTCATCAATCAGAAGCGGCTTTAATTTTCAATTCGGGTTACGATGCCAATTTGGGGTTTTTTAGCTCGGTTCCACAGCGCAATGATGTGATTTTGTTCGATGAATTATGTCACGCTTCCATTCGAGATGGTATCCAAATGAGTCATGCTAAATCCTATAAATTTCAACATAATGATGTTGCCGATTTAGAACGTTTGCTTCAAAAACTATCAACCGAAAGCCATCAACCAACAACCTTTTTTATCGTAACCGAAAGCGTTTTCTCGATGGATGGTGATTCGCCTAATTTGCCTGAATTAGTAAAGATTTCAGAACAATACAACGGTTATTTAGTGATTGATGAAGCGCATGCATTGGGAGTTTTTGGTGAGCAAGGAGAAGGATTGGTACAAAGTGTAGGATTGCAAGACCAAATTTTTGCTCGAATTATGACTTTCGGAAAAGGATTGGGTTGCCACGGCGCATCCATTTTAGGAAGTGCCGAACTGAAAAATTATTTGGTCAATTTTGCTCGAAGTTTTATTTATACCACAGGACTTTCTCCTCATTCGGTGGCCACAATTCTAACGGCATACCAGCATTTGATTACTGAAAAAAGAGCCTTGCAATTGCTTAAAGATAATATTGTTCATTTCAATCAAGAGAAAGTGCAATACGGATTAAAACCTCTTTTTGTTTACAGTAAATCGGCCATTCAATGTGCTATTATTCCAGGAAATGACAAGGTGAAATTTATTGCGAATCAATTGCAAGAAAAAGGTTTTGACGTCAAAGCCATTCTATCGCCAACCGTCCCAGAAGGACAAGAGCGTTTAAGGTTTTGTTTGCATTCCTACAATTCTGAAAAAGAAATTTCGGAGGTGATACAAACATTAAGTATATTTGTGTTTTAGCCACGGATAAAACGGATTTTACAGATATATACAGATGACAACACTATTACACAAGCCTATTACAGATGCTATTTTGAAAGTTTATTATGAAGTTTATAACCAACTTGGTTATGGCTTTCTCGAAAAAGTTTATCAAAATGCAATGTATTTTGAGTTAAAATCTTTGGGATTTAAAGTAGAAGCTCAAAAGCAAATAAATGTTTATTTTAAGAAACAACTTGTTGGTGAATATTATTCAGATTTACTTGTAGAAGACAAGGTAATTGTTGAGTTGAAGGCTTGTGAACTGATAATGAATGTACATGTAGCTCAAATAATGAATTATTTAAAAGCAACACCCATAGAAGTTGGATTACTTTTAAATTTTGGTGATGAGCCCGAATTTAAAAGAATAATCTACACAAATAACAGGAAAATTAATTTAAAAAATCAGTGATAATTCGTTCAATCCGTTTTATCTGTGGTACAACACTATGAAACTATTTATAACAGGAATCGGAACTGATGTTGGCAAAACCATAACATCAGCCATTGTTACTCAAGCTTTAGAAGCCGATTATTGGAAACCTGTTCAAGCAGGCGATTTAGATCAATCCGATAGTCATAAAATTCAATCGTACATTTCAAATGACAAAACGGTTATTCACGAAAATAGCTATAAACTAAACACTCCAGCAAGTCCGCACTTGGCTGCCGAAATAGACGGCATCACTATTGATTTAAAACAAATCATCGAGCCTAAAACTAAAAATCATTTGGTGATTGAAGGTGCTGGCGGAATTTTAGTTCCATTAAACAATACCGATTGCATTATCGATTTGATTCAAAAAGACTATAAAGTAATTGTCGTTTCACGTCATTATTTAGGGAGCATCAATCATACGTTGTTGACCTGCGAAGCCTTGAAAAATAGAAATATTGCAGTAGCTGGAATCATTTTTTCTGGAGACGAAAATACAGCATCCGAATCTATAATTCTTTCCAAAACAGGTGCTGCTTTCATCGGAAGAATTGATAATGAACCCTATTTTGATCAAAACGTGATTCAGTATTATGCCGATAAGTTTAGAGAGCCTTTACTAAAATTATAAAAAAAAAACACCGCTAAATTCTAGCGGTGTTTTTTTTAATTTTCTTTATATTATTGTGCTAAAGGTATACTCGCAAAATACATTTTATCTGCACCATACATTCTTGCAAAAAGTAATTTATTACTGTCTACAAAATAAGCTATCAGTTGGTTCACAGATTTATAGGAATAATCGTTGTTGTAGTTCAATCCAACAGAAGTCATACTCATTTTATTATTCGGGTCTATTTTATTAAATCCGTAGTAATAACTACTGTTTTTATAATACAAGCCAGTATTCAAGAAATAATTTCCTTTGATATTTAACAAACCAAACGAATGATAAAAATCGGCTTCGGTGTCGTTATTAATAGGAAGTTTGATGTTTTGTTTTAATTCACCTTCTAATGAAAAAACCAACAAATTGGCTGGACCATAATTGAATTTCGGATCGGTAAATGCAGAATTTGGAAAATCAACACTTGGCTTAGTTCCCGATTGGAATTTGCCTTCTACAAACAAATGAATTTCGTTATTCTGAATAAAAACATTTCTAAAATTCACTTCTTTGATGTCTTTAACCATATTGAAATCATCAATATTGTTGTTTCTAAGCATTTTTCCTTGACTTAAATCGTAGAACATAATGCTACCAAAATCACCTCTTCTAATGCCTTTGTTGTGGTAGTTAACAGCAATTAAATAGTCTTGTGTTCCAATAGAAATTGCTAAAGGTCTATACACTTTAGTGTTTTCTTCAAAGGTTTTCATTTCTTGTCCTTGACCATCAATTACCGAAAGATAATTGGTTTCTTTATAGCTTCTAGGATTTCTCAAGAAGATGATTTTTCCAGAATTGGTTGTAATCCCATCAGTAGTATAAAATTCATCTGTAAACGAAACGGTTTTTTTCCAAATAACATCTAAAGTTTTAGCATTTAACAACGTACAATCGCTTTCTTCTGGTTCTTTTTTAGTACTGTATTTTTGATACACCACACCAAAAAACTGATTGTTCTCTGATTTTGAAATAGAAAAGTTACCCGATTTACTTAACGAAGCAATAGGATAAGAAGCAATTACTGTTGCAGTAAATTTACCAGTTGTTTTGTCAAAAACGTATTGATACAACTCGGTTTTACTCGTTTTGTTAGAATACGAATTGATGAATACCACTAGCTTGTCGTTACTCAATTCATAAGCACCCAAATAATTGTGTAAGGTAAACATGTTGATGGCAAAATCTTGAGAATAGGTGTCAACCAATTGGTTTTTTTGGTCAAATTTTCTCAAAACAATGTGGTGATCTGCCAACATTCCGTCACGATTTTTAACCGTAAATAGATAATGATTGTAATTGTCTTTCAAAACCAATTGTGGATCTTGTTCATATTTACTATCAAAATCAAATTTTTCTCCTATCACAACAGGATTTTGTGCCGATGCCGTTATGAACAGCATTAAAAAAAACAGGCTAACTAGTTTGAGTTTCATCGTATGATTTTTTAGAATGAGAACTATTATTTGGTTTTGTAAATTTGATTTTCAAGTTGCTTCAATTCATTCTCTTCATCATAAGATAACTTCATGTAGATCATGTTTTCTTGCATTTCATTCAAATACTTTTCAGCTTCCGCTTTATTGTTTAAAGCCAAGTTCAATCGCATTAGATTGAAATAAATCATTTGAGCGATTTTGGCATTAAAATCCGATTTTTTGTCTTTGTAATCAATTTTTGTTAACGTGCTTTTCCAAATATCAACTCCTTTTTGCATACCAGTCATGGCTGCCGCAGTGATTGCTGGATTTTCTGGATTCATTTTTCTTAAGTTGGTCGATACATAAATATCTGCTTTTTCCAAATCATCATATTTTCCACCTTTATTTTTTACGCTTAAAAGACGAACCGACGTTTTCAATAATTGGTAACCAAAATTGTCATTCAAATATTGGTTTACGGTAGCAATTACTTCGTTTAGAAAGTTTTTTTCGGTTAATGGTTTGTTGATGTTGTTGCTTGGCGATGAAGAAACAAATTTGAAATCTTGGAAAAAAGTGGTATTTACTTTTTCAACTCCATTCACTTTTACAATCAATTTGGTAGGTTGATTAGCAAAAGTTTGTCCAGCATTATCTTGGAATTTTATTTTTTGAATGTCCAAGTTCACATCAACATAATTGCCTTCACGAACAAATCCGTTGATGTTGATTTGCGTAGCCAAAACGCTATTGTTTACAATGATGTAATCGTTCAAGTTTGGATCACGGTAAACTGGTTTTGCTGGTTTGTAATATACTGGTTTAGTTGGAGTAACTAATTTTGGGTTTTTTCCTTGGTCGGTCATTGTCAATCGCTCCAACATGGATAGTTTTTTGAATTCTGCCGATTCCAATTCAAATTTTGCTTTGGCATTAGCAACTTCAGTATCATAATCACTCAATTTTTTCTGAAATTCAACTTCGCTATTTGCAACGGTTTTGTCGTAATTTTTAAGTTCTTCATCAAACTCCTTTTTAGATTGTGCAATGACATCATCAGCAGTTAAATTGTATGGCGAAGTTACGGTCACTTTAAATTGTCTGTGTGCTTCTTCTGTAGGGAATTTAGGTGTTTTTAGTATTTGATAATCTACATTTTCACCCGATATATTTTGTGCAATAGTTGCATTGGTAATCAAAAGCACAAAAAATAATAAAAAGGAGTAACCTCGTTTCATAAAGTATTTATTTTTAAATTTTTACAAATATATCAATTAATTTCACCTAGGATAAAAAACATTACTTAATGTAACTAAAATAATAAATAGTAATTTTGCGGCTGTATTAGTAATATAACACAAATAAAATTCTAAAATGAACCTTTCTGAAAGAGACTTACTATACAATTGGCATCCCTACACCCAACATAAAACAGCGCGATTGCATCCGGCCATTGTTAAAGGAAAAGACGCTTTGCTTTGGGACGAAAACGAAAAAGAATACATCGACGCTATTGCTTCGTGGTGGGTTAATCCTTTTGGACATTCCAATCCAGTAATTGCTGATGCCATTTACCAACAATTGACTACCCTAGAGCATGTGCTTTTTGGTGGATTCACGCACGACAAAGCGGTTTTGCTATCAGAAAAACTGATGGAAATTTTACCTTCCAATCAGCACAAAATCTTTTATTCTGATAACGGATCAACCGCAGTTGAAGTAGCCATTAAAGGTGCTTTGCAATATTTTTATAATAAAGGTGCCAAACGCACCAAAATCATAGCGTTTGAAGATGCTTTTCACGGCGATACTTTTGGAGCAATGGCTGCCAGTGGCATCACCTTTTACACCGAAGCCTTTCGCGATTCTTTGTTAGAAGTAGTTCGTGTTCCTGTTCCCACAGTTGGCAACGAGCAACGAGCGTTAGAAACCTTAGAAACCTTAGTGGCAACCAACGAATACGCTGCCTTTATTTTTGAACCGTTGGTTTTGGGCGCTGCCGGAATGGTTATGTATGCTCCAGAAATTTTAGATCAAATGATTGCTGTTTGCAACCACCATAAAGTTTTTACCATTGCCGACGAAGTCATGACGGGTTTCGGAAAAACCGGAAAAACGTTTGCTACCGACTATTTGACTAATAAACCCGATATGATGTGCTTGTCCAAAGCGTTAACTGGCGGTACTATTCCGATGGCGATTACTACGTTTACACAAGAAATTTACAACGGATTTTTCGACGACGATGTGAATAAAGCATTGTTTCACGGACATACTTTTACGGCCAATCCAACTGGTTGTGCTGCGGCTTTAGCGAGTATCGATTTGTTACAAACCGAAGAAATGCAGGCCAACATTGTTAGCGTCAATCAATCGCATTTGGCGTTTGAAGCCAAAATAAAACAACATCCAAAAGTACAAACCACGCGCGTTCTCGGAGTGATTTTTGCCTTAGAAATTAAAACCAATTCTGAAGAAAGTTATTACGGCACCATGCGCAACAAGCTTTATAATTTCTTTATTGAAAACGGAATCATTTTGCGACCAGTAGGGAATATCATTTACATTTTGCCGCCGTATGTAATGACCAACGAACAGTTGCAGAAAGTATATCAAACTATCGAAAAAGCCATCGAAATAGTTTAAATATAAAACCCAAAATCATTGCGCACTTTGCAAAAAACTTTGCGAACTTTGCGGTTGATAAATTAGATTGCTTCGTGCCAATCAATGATGATGAAACAAAAAATTGCCATAACTGCTCTAACTTCCATTTCGCCTTTGGGAATTTCACCCGAAGCGATTTGGCACCACTATCTTTCTGATGCAACCTTAATTTCTTCCAAAGAATTTAACGGTCAAAGTCAGTTTGTGGCTACCATTCCCAACGATTTACGTCAAGAAATAGAAGCGTTACGCAAATCGGATATCAAATACAAAGCTTTAGACGAAACCGTTTTGATGGCCATTTTAGTATCGCGCCAAGCTATAGAAAAAGCAGGTTGGAACAAAGGTGATGCCTTCGGAATTAACATTGGTTCGTCTCGCGGTGCCACGCAATTGTTTGAAAAAAACCATCAAGAATTTTTAGAAACAGGCAAAACAGCAACCTTAACATCGCCAACCACCACTTTGGGAAATATTTCTTCGTGGGTGGCACACGATTTAAAAAACAACGGGCCCGAAATATCCCATTCTATAACCTGTTCTACCGCTTTGCACGCGGTGTTGAATGCGGTGGCTTGGTTGCAATCGGGTATGGCAACGAAGTTTTTGGTTGGAGGTAGTGAAGCGCCATTAACGGCGTTTACGTTAGCACAAATGCAAGCGTTGAAAATTTATGCCAAAGAACCCTCGGCATATCCGTGTCGTGCGTTCGATTTTACCAAAACCAAAAACACTATGGTGTTGGGCGAAGCTGCATCTGTAGCTTGTTTGGAATTGGGTGAGCCCGAAAATGCTCTAGCCTATATCGAAGGAATTGGCTATGCTACCGACGATATTGAACACAATATTTCCATTTCTGAAGAAGCGAATTGTTTTCAAAAATCCATGAAAATGGCGTTACAAAATACCAATCTAGATGAAGTCGATGCCATCGTAATGCATGCTCCTGGAACCATCAAAGGCGATTCGTCAGAATACAAAGCGATTCATAAAGTTTTCGGTACTTCGACAGGCTCAGCACAAGAAAAAATGCCTATGTTAACCACCAATAAATGGAAAGTTGGACACACATTTGGTGCCTCGGGTATGTTGAATATGGAGTTGGCAATCTTAATGATGCAACACCAACAATTTATCGGAGTTCCATTTGCTGAAAAGCAACCTCAAAGAAAAGACATCCAAAAAGTATTAATAAATGCCGTTGGGTTTGGCGGAAACGCCGTGAGTATCTTACTATCAAAATAAAAAAGCCATCAAAATAAAATTACTTTGGTGGCTTTCATTCTTTTTATACCACTAATTCATCAACACTTTTCTAGTTACCACTTGATTGTTTTCTAAAGTGGCTTTGACAATGAGCACTTGAGGTGCAACATTAATGTCAGCTGAATGAAATTCATTAGTATCGATTTTATTTTTAGAGTAAATTAGTTTTCCAATGATGTCGTAAATTTCCACTTTACTGATGGTTTCCAAACTGCTTTTAACCGCAATATGTTTGTCTTTTTTAATGATTTCAATGTTGTTTTCAACGCTGTTAAATTCGTTATTAGATAAAGCGCCATTGGTGAAATGCAGTTCGAAACGATTGTTTACGGTTCCGGCTGCAGCCATGTTGAATGTACAACTTTGCGTTTTTAAATCGTAATAGGTATTGGTAGTTTTATCTAACAAATAGATGTTTTGATTGCTAAACAGCCCATCAAAATTTTCTAAACCAATGGTAAAATCACCTGCAATAGTTGTTGAAAATCCTAACGGAACAACATCACTATCGTTAAATGGTAAGGCTCTACCTTGAATCGCTAAATTAGAACTAGCCAGTATAGAATACAGTGAAACTACATTTCCAGCAGGCAATGTTTTTCCGTCATACATATTGTCTAAGCCATCTGTAGCGCCAGTAATGTAGCCTACAAGTGTTTCATCGTAAGCACCACCAGCATTAGTTACATGAATCCACACTCTATTTTTTTCAATTAGATTTACAACTTCTGAATCGCCTATATGCGGACCATTATTAACAATGTTTCCAGGTCTAAAAAATTGGTCGTTGTTTGCCGCAATTCGCATGCTGTTTTTAAAGCTTGCTTGGTAAGTCCCATTAGTTAAAGCTGAATTTGCTTCGATGAAAAATCCTTGGCCCGCAGCCACTTTACCTGTTGGAGTAACACCACCAGAAATGGCAGCAGATCCTGTTTTTACACCTCCAGTCAAATTGTATTTTGCGTAATCATTACTCGTGTAATTATAAATTGCAGTACCCGGAATGGTATTAGATATAGCCGTATTGTGTGTCCATAAATAGATGGTTCCATTTACTAAAGTGCTATTTACAGGATCTGTCAGAAACAAATCAATGTCGATAGCAGATGGATACGGGTTACCTATTAAATTATAGGTGGTTCCACTTCCTTTAACAATAGTTGTACTGATAACACCGCTATTTGGAGTTCCGTTAAATACATTTTGCAGTATTTGTGGAGAAGCATAGTTTAAATTATTGGGAGCTCTAGCAATATACCCTTTACCAGCTGTCATCACTGTTGAAGCCGATTCGGCAGCCCAATTATTAATACTTGGATTGAATGAGTAATAGATGGATGGCGTGGCTAACTGACTTAATGTTAAACTAGCTACTGGAGCAGACCAATAGGTGTAGTCGTATTGTTTTAAAGGCGTTGTATTTCTTTTAAAAGTGATACTTCCAATGTTAGCCGCAGTGTCATCTACTTGAACCAAACTTCCTTTATCTTCTACCACAATATTAGCAGTAGCCGCTACTAAAATGTCTTTTTGAACAATTAAAGTGCTATTGGCAGGAACAGTTACTACTGCGGTATTGGTAACTTGACAAGAACAAACGTTTAGATTTCCGCTTAATGTTAAGTTACTAGAAATAATTACAGGTGTTGTTGCAGATGGAGTAGAACTCCAACTTCCGTTATAAGTTACTGCAGCAGGAACAATTATTCCAATAGGCGTAGTGTTGACTGCTGTGCATACCCCATTTTGAACTACCGCTCTAAAATAACGTGTAGTGGTTAAAGCTCCAATTTGAGCACTAGTTAGTGTGGTTGCTGTTGAAGTAATATCGGTTACCCCCGATGTAAAAGCATTATCGTTGGCATATTGCCATTTAATAACAGTACCATTATTTCCAGTTAATACAATAGGATTAGGCGTGGTATTTCTACAGATAGTTGTACTTGCAGAACTTAAGGTACCAGCTACAGTTGCACTACTTACAGATACGGATAAAGTAACTCCTGAGGTTGCTAGGTTACACATACTGTCTACACGTCTTACCCAATAAGTAGTATCTGTAGTAGGGCTTACAGTAATAGAAGCCGAAGTTTGTCCAGAAATGGTGTTTAGACCTACCGTATTTCCCGTTCCCCATTCAAAAGTTCCTGTGGTACCTGTAACACCACCAGTTGCGGTTAAAGTTGTTGAAGAACCGGAACAAATTGCTGTAGTTCCTGTTATTGCGGTTGGCGCTGTTGAAGAAACATTGGTATTGGTTAATGTAAAACTCATGTTGGAATTTCCTGTGTTTTCTCTAACTCTAACTTCAATTTCAGAAGTTGCATCTAAAGCATAAGTACCCACAATTACATTATAGTTTCCTGTTCCACTCCAAGTGGCACTCGACCAAATTAAAGTGCCATTCAAGTACATTTGCGCAGCATCGTCCCAATTTTGCATGGCTATGGTGTAGTTTCCACAAGGGAATCCTTTTCTTTTGGCCACCATTGTAAAGTTGTCATTAGGTACAGGACATCCACTCCAACCAGCAGAACTTGATGGAGAGGTTGTATTTGCCCAACTGTTGGTTCCAGATTGAGTATCAAAATTTAAAGTGCTTACAGAGTAATATCCTGCATATACTGCTGTAGCTAATGTAATATCACCAGTAGAATATCCGTATAAGTTCCAAACATTGTTTCCTGCTACAGTAGGGGTACCAGGAGGAGTCGTAATTAATACCGTTGTTGTAACACCCGAGGTGTAAAGTGTACAAGAAGGGTCGTATCGTCTAACCCAATAGGTAGTTGTTGTAGTTGGACTTACCGTAATTGATACTCCTGTTTGTCCAGCGATAACATTTGAACCTATTACAGACCCTGTTCCCCATTGGTAGGTTGAACCAGTTTGAGCTACACCTCCTGTTGCTGTTAAGGTTGTACTTGTGCCAGGACAAGCAGCCGCACCTGCACCAGTTATAGAAGTTGGCGCTGTAGATGTTGGTGTTACAGTGATATAAATTGTTACACCCGATGTTTGAGTACTACATGGCGCTGGGTCAATTCTTCTCACCCAATACGAACCTGATGTTGTGGGATTTAGTGTGATTGATGCGCCAGTTTGACCAGCAATTATGTTAGACCCAACAGTACTTCCTGAGCCCCACTGATAACTAGCGCCAGTACCCATAGTACCGCCACTTGCAGTTAAAGTTAAATTAGTACCACTACAAACGGTGGTGGTTCCTGAAATTGTGGTTGGAGCTGTTGAAGGAGTTGAGACGGTTATAGTTTGAGTTACACCGCTTGTTGTTGCATTGCAAGGCGCTGTGTCTACTATTCTTACCCAGTAGGTAGTTGTTGCCGTTGGATTTACCCACATGATATAATATGTTTGACCAGCAATAATATTTGAACCTACCACAGAACCAGTTCCCCATTGATAAGTGCCATTAGTTCCTGTATTCCCTCCAATTGCTGTTAATGCTATACTTGTGCCACTGCAAATAGAGGTATTTGTTGTACTAATTGAAGTAGGTGCCGTGGGTGCTACAGATACTGTTACCGTTGTTGTAGTTTGACCTGTTGTTGAATTACATGGTGCGCCATCAACTCTTCTTACCCAGTATCCAGAGGTAGCTGTAGCTGTTACAGTTATTGAAGCTCCAGTTTGCCCACTAATCACATTTGCTCCAGCAGTATATCCTGTTCCCCACTCATATGTGGCATTGGTGCCCATAGTTCCTCCAACAGCAGTTAGCGTGATAGTACTTCCTGCACAGGCAGTTGTTGGCCCGCTTATGGAAGTTGGCTGCGTAGAAGGATTACTTACCGTTATGGTTTGTGTTACTCCTGTGGTTGTTTGATTACGTGGGGCAGGGTCAACTCTTCTTACCCAATAGGTTGTTGTAGTACTTGGATTTATGTAATAGGATACAGATGTAGCACCTGCAATAATATTTGAACCTACTACTGAACCAGTTCCCCATTGGTAAGTTGCACTCGGATTTGCAAAGCCACCAGTTGCTGTTAATGTAGTTCCTCCCATACCATTACATAGCGAGGTAGTTCCTGTTATTGCAGTAGGTGCCGTTGAGAAATTGTTACATGAAGTGTAATTGAATGAAACTCTAGAAAGTCCTCCTTGCTCATAATACTCTAAAACTAAATTAGTATTTCCGTTTAAAAATACGGTAGCCGAAGTTGATGTAACATAAGCATGGTCAACAAAATTGTTAATTATATAGGTTGTTCCACCATCCAAACTTAACCGATACCCATCGTCACCACCAACAGTAAAGGTATAATACCCAGCAGTGAAATTCTTATTCATTTTAAATCGAATCGAAAATTGGTCGGTATAACTGCCACATAAATTAGGCCCAGAAATTGCACCTGAAGCCAAATCTTGATCGAAAACTTCGGTTTGTGTGATATAACCTCTGTAGTTTGTTGTGAAAACGTTTGATGGAGGATTGGCACTGTCAACCGCATTGTAAACATACCCAATCCACGAGCTACTACCGTAGGATGTTTGATCTCCTACAGGAGTGTTTACAGTAACTGTTGTGCTAACTCCCGAAGTAGTATTGGCACAAGGAGTTGTGTCTACTCTTCTTACCCAATAGCTTGTAGTTATTGATGGAGTAACTGTTATAGAAACGCCTGTTTGTCCAGCAATGGTATTAGAACCAATTACTGTTCCTGTACCCCATTCATAGACACTTCCTGGAGCCAAAGTACCGCCTGTTGCAGTTAACGTTGTGCTACTTCCTAAGCATAAAGTAGTAGTTCCAGAAATAGAGGTAGGAGCTGTAGAAATAGGATTTACAGTTACCGTTTGAGTAACACCAGACGTAGTCAAGGTACAAGGAGCTGGGTCTACTCTTCGCACCCAATAGGTAGTAGTTGAGGTAGGCGACACTGTTATTGACACCCCGTTTTGACCTGCAATAATATTAGAACCTACCACAGCACCTGTACCCCATTCATATGTTGCTCCTAATGCCGCTGTTCCACCTGTTGCAGTTAAGGTTGTAGGGTTTCCAGAACAAATTGTTGATATTCCCGAAATACTTGTTGGAGCGGTTGATGCCGTAGAGCAGAGACCATATGAAAAAGAGACACGTGAAGATCCTGCTTGCTCGTAATATTCTAAAACTAAATTTGTAATACCACTTAAATAATAGGTTCCAGTTGAAGTAACATACGATTGATCGTTCCATCTCGATATTGGAAAGGTCACTCCTCCATCAAAACTCAATCGGTAACCATCATCACCGCCTACTTGGAAACTATAATTTCCTGGGGCAAAGTTTTTTTGCATTTTAAATCGTATCGCAAACTGATCGCTATAAGTTCCACACAAATTAGCACCTGAAATAGATCCTGTGCCTAAATCTTGATTAAAAATTTCGGATTGTGTAATGTAGCCTCTATAAGTAGTTGTAAAAGCATTTGTTGGAGGGTTTGAGGTGTTTACAGCGTTGTAAACATAACCAATCCACGAGTTGTATCCGTAGGAAGTTTGATCCCCTAAAATTGGGGAACATTGCGATCTAACAGACAAACTGTATCCAATAAAGAAAATAAAAAGTAAAATTTTTTGAAATGACAATTTTTTAAAACGAGACGCATGTTTTGGTGCATTGTGCGTTACAGATTCGTTCAGTAATGTTGTTTTCATTGGGTGGTTAAGCTTTGACAGTAATTATTTTTAATAAACTCGACCAAATGTACAAAAACATCGATAAAATGCAAATAATATAAAAAAAATTCTACATTTTCTTACATTAACGAAAACGTTTTCGAAAACAATTTATTTTTATAAATATCTTAAAATCAAAAACTTGTATTTTTTTAAAAATTAAATAAAAATTTATAAAAAAAGAGATTATTCCTACAAGCTTGATATTTGATTGTAGCTATACTGGTAACAGTTGTTTTTTTACCACGTCTGTTAATGTAAGTATGTTTTGAAAACAATTAGAATTAAAGCGATTCGAGTTCTTTTACTTTTTCATACACCCAATCGCTTTCCCAACCTTTGCGTAGTAAGTAATCGCAAAACTTTTTTCTTTTTTTCAAAAGATGGGTTTCGGTTAGGGTTTCCCAATGTTTTTCGGACAAAAGTTGAAACGTTTCGAAATATTCTTCAGAAGGAATTTCTTTGAGCGATTTTGTAATTAAATAATCGGATATTTTTCGGGCTTTGAGTTCGTTTTTAATTCTGATTTTGCCCCATTTTTTTTGATGAAATTTACTGATGGTAAACACCGAAGCAAATCGTTCTTCATTCAAAAAATTATGCTCGATTAAATGCACCATTACTTGGTTTCTTTCGTTTTCAGAAATAGCAAACGAACGCAATTTTTCGTAGACTTCTACATGACATCGCTCTTGATAGGCACAATAGTTTTCTAACTTATGTACAACTTCTTCTACAGAACTGATTGATTTTGAGTCCAAAACGATTAATATTTGCTTAAATTGTTAATAATTTAATAATACAAAAGTATTGAAATCCTGCAAATTAGCAGTAATTTTGCTAGCTGAATTGTTGTGCAATTCTATCAAACAAAATTTAAACTAATTATCATTTTCAAAATGAGGTTAAAAATACTTATCATCGCATTGTTTTGCAGTGCTTTTTCGTGGGGACAAATTGCAGCTTGGGATTTCACAGGTGTTGGTACAGTTTCTTTACCAACACATCCAGCTTCGGTTTATAATGCTAATATGGATGCTTCAAATTTGGTTTCTAGAGGAGCAGGTGCA
>CAZNWY010000050.1:0-16795 GCA_964577105.1 uncultured Flavobacterium sp. | reverse complement strand
CAGAAAGTAGAGCAGAAGTGGTTCTCAATCGCAGTTTTTCTAATTCATCGTTAATCGATAAATCTTTTTCAATATAAGTTCCAGTAACCGGAATGAAAGCTTCGGGTTGGTAGTAATCGTAATACGAAACAAAATATTGCACCGAATTATTGGGGAAAAATTGCTTGAATTCGGAGTACAATTGTGCTGCTAACGTTTTGTTGTGTGCCAACACTAAAGTTGGTTTTTCAACATTTTGAATAACGTTAGCCACCGTAAAAGTCTTACCAGAACCCGTAACTCCCAATAGCGTTTGGTACTTATCGCCATTGAGAATACCATTGGAAAGTTTTTCAATCGCTTGTGGCTGATCGCCAGTAGGTTTGTAATCGGATACGACTTGGAATTTCATTAATTAAGTTTCTGAGGTTCTGAGTTGCAAAGTTATAAAGTTATAAAGTTATGTTTTTATTAAACCGAAAACTTCCATTCTTTCTGCTGCTTTTTGCTTAAAAAAGTCCATGCCACAAAACGACTTATTTTTTGACCTTGTGCCATTTCTATGGTTTTAATATCAACGGCACCGACTTTATTTAGGGTTTTGTATATGCTTTTTAAATTGTCTTTTTTGGAAACCAACGTAGTAAACCAAAATACCTGTAATGGATATTTTACGCTTTCGTAAATCATTTGGGTAATGAATCCGATTTCGCCGCCAGAGCACCAAAGTTCGGCATTTTGTCCGCCAAAATTAAGAATAGGTTTGTTGGATTTGGCGTCATTTAGATTGTTGACTTTTCGCAAAGCCGATTGAGTTGCTTCTTCTTGAGAAGCATGAAATGGTGGGTTGCAAATAGTGAAAGCAAATTTATCTTCGGGTAAAATGATGTTTTTGAAAATATACCGCGGTTCCACTTGCAATTGCAAACTGATGACATCAATTAATTTAGGATTTTCACTTATAATTTTTTTGCAATTTTGAAGTGCATTTTCATCAATATCGGTTCCAACAAAAGACCATTGATAATTGTAATTTCCAATGATTGGATATATACAATTGGCACCGATACCAATATCTAAGCCCACAATTTGTTCACCTTCTGGGATGTTGCCATTGTTGGAATTAGCCAATAAATCAGCGATATAATGAATGTAATCGGCTCTGCCTGGAATAGGCGGACACAAATATCCTTTAGGAATATCCCAATTTTGGATGTCGTATTCCGAAATGAGTAGCGCTTTATTCAGTGCTTTAACCGCTTCATGATTGGCAAAATCTATCGTTTCGACATCATGTTCGTTTATGAAAATAAAGGATTTTAATTCGGGAAAACTAAGAATTAACTTCTCAAAATCGTATCTAAATCGGTGTGGATTTCTCGGATGTAATGTTGTTTTTTCGGGGTTGGTTTTGTTCTTCATGAATTCATTTCTCTATATCAAATATAAGGAATAAATTTCGAAATAACTTACAGATTTAGAAGATTATTGATTTGTGCATATTGTAAAAGCATGATGGTTTTAGCATCTTTAATAATACCATTTTTAATCATTTCCAATGCTTTAAGAAATTCAATTTCAAGAACTTCGATATTTTCTTGCTCTTCAGCCAATCCGCCACCATCATTGACTTTCATATCTTTAGAATATTCGGCAACGAAAAAATGCACAATTTCGGTGACAGAACCAGGTGACATATATACTTCAAATATTTTTTGTACGCTCGAAATTTTATAACCTGTTTCTTCTTCTGTTTCACGTTTAATACATTCTTCGGCATTGTCTTTGTCTAAAAGTCCGGCACATGCTTCAATCATCATTCCAGTTTCATTACCATTTAAGTAGGTTGGCATCCTAAATTGTTGTGTCAGAATTACTGTTTTAGTTTCTTTATTATACAGTAAAATGGTGGCACCATTTCCTCTGTCGTAAGCTTCTCTTGCTTGGGTTTCCCAAGTACCGTCTTTTTTTAAATAGTCGTAGGTTATTTTACGAAGCACATACCAATTATTGGATAGTACTTCGGTTTTTGTTATTCTGATATTCTGATTTGACATAATAATGTGTTTAATCGAAACATTCCATTAGTAGTAAATCACCTTCTTTATGTTCGATAGTTATCAGTCCGTCTTCCAGTACTTCGTTGCTGCTTCCAGTTCGGTAACCCATAGTTAAGGCTTCGTTTTGCAATGGATATTTTAGATTTTTAGTAGTTATTCCGGAAACATTTCCGATAGGAATTAACGAAATAGGAGTTCCTTTAGTATACCATTTTTCAAACTTATTTGGTAGTAAAAATATTTTGGAGTGATCGTCTAGAATGACAATTTTCAGTTTGTTGCGGTAACTTACAATGTTAGTAATGTTGGTAATAGTATGATCGGCGCGTTTTCCAGTTGCCCAAACTACATTCACTGCTTGATGTCCTTTTTCAATTAAATAATCGAATGCTTTTTCTAAATCGGTTTTCTCTTGATCGGGTGTATGTACAATTTCAAGCGGAAACTGTTTTTCTTTATAAACTTCGGGATTGAAATCATCGTCAAAGTCGCCTAGAAGCACATCAATTTTAATGTCTAATTGCAATACACGTTCAATTGCATTGTCTAAAACAACAACTATTGGCGACCATTCTAGCAGTTGCCCCAATAAATCAAAACTGCACGAAGCGCCATTAGCAATAATTAAGGCAGGTTCTTGGTCGTCGCGAACGATGTGGTGTGAGGACATTTCTAAATTATGAATTTTAAATTATGAATTATGAATGACGTAAAAGTATGTAAAAAACATTTCAGAATTTAAAATTCGTAATTTCAAATTAATTATTGAACCGTATAATTTCTCGTGTCAATTTCTGATAAATGAAAATAACCTAACGGATATTCGTTTTCGTTGGTTTGGTTAATAATGTTTCCTCTAAGCGTTGCAGGTGGAGTAGAAAACGGACTGCCACCACCGCTTCCAGCGATATTAAGTAATTGGTTCATGTAGTTGTAATACCTCAATGATATGCCTTCCAAACTGAATAATAATTGGTCACCAGCTTTTAGTTTATCATCAGAATAGAATCCGAACATTTGGTTTCCTTGAAAGAATTCGTCTTTAATTACGCCATATTCCGGAATGGCTTTGGTCGAATTTTTAACTCCAACTAAATAATTATTGTCTTCTGAACCATTGTCTTGATAGAAAAACTTCACCTGAATGATATCACCGCCAAATCCTTGTACGGTTGTTTGTTGGATGTTATCAATGGTAGGTGTAGCCAAAAGTTTCTCTGTTGAGGTGTAGGTTTGACCAGCATATTGAACCGTTAACGTATAACTTTCGTTAATTACGGGTACAAAATTAGTACACACATATTCACCAGTATTTGGCGTTTCAATAAAGTTAAAAACCGTGTTGGTACTGTTCGTTATGTACACTACAGCTCCTGAAACAGTCGGAACTACATTACTGTAATAATCGGTTGTGGTGGTAAGTTTGATTTTTTGAGTGCTTCCATCGGTTCCTTTTTGCCATAAAATATTGGCATCAATAACCAATTTTGGATTGGCAGTATCTAAAGCAACATTGACTTTATCTTCACAACTCATTAGAAGTAAAATTGCAAAAAGAGCTATTATTTTTTTCATTTTATTAGAATTTAAAGTTATAAGAAACGGCAGGAACCATTCCGAAAATAGACAATCTTATGGCTTCGTTATTGCCCGAATCTTGATTTTGACGGAAACTTATGGAAGCGGCATTTTTTCGACCGTAAAGGTTGTAAATACTAAAAACCCATTCGCCTTTCCATTTTTTGTTGACATTGTGTTTTGGAGTTAATGTAGCCGAAACATCCAAGTGATGGTACAACGGTAAGTTGTTTTCATTGCGCAATCCATAACTCGGAACCGTAATACCTTGATAAATATATTGACCATTTGGATAGGTAACTGGTTGCCCAGTTTGCAGTACGAAATTGGCTCCGAAATTCCATTTTTTATTGAATTTATAGGAACTCGTAACGGCTAAATTATGTGTTTTGTCGTAAGCCGATCGGTACCAATTGCCATTGTTGATTCCGGTTTCAAGAGCAGTTCTTCCCGGAGTTCTTTGTTCAGAACGCGATAAGGTGTACGCAATCCAACCACTCAATTTACCCGTATTTTTTCGGAACATAATTTCTAAACCATACGAACGCATTTCTCCATTCAAAATCACTTGTTCGATAGCTTCATTGGCAATTAAGTCAGCACCATCAATATAATCCATTCGGTTTTTGATTTTTTTGTAAAAACTTTCTACTTCCAACGAATATTTGTCGTCTTTAAAGTTGGCAAAATAACCCACTGCAAACTGATCGGCAATTTGTGGTTTGATGTAATTGTCACTAGGCGTCCAAACATCGAGTGGCGTTGGCGAAGCGGTATTAGAAACCAATTGTAAATATTGCACCATTCGATTGTAACTGGCTTTTATCGAGCGATTTTCATTCAATTCGTACGCTACAGAAAATCTTGGTTCGAAGTTGTTGAAGCTCGCAATCGTTTTGTTCTTGCCAAAATATTCGGTGCCAATTGGAGTTGCTTTTTCATAAATTTTCAAATCAGAATCGAAAGTCACTGGTTGGTTATTCGCATATAAATTTACGGTTGAATTTCCCAAACGATAAAACATGCTGTAGCGCAAACCGTATTCTACATTAATTTTATTGCTGACTTTTTGTTCGGCATCTACATAGAATGCAGGCTCAAAAGCATATTTTTTTTCTAATTGTTTGTAGTTGATTCCAGAATCGTCTCGGCTTGGCTCAATCGTTCCCGGATTGAAATCGTAATAAATAGCGTTTGCTCCGTAGTTCAATTTAATTTTATCTGATAGATAATATTTGAAGTCGTATTTTAGATTGTAGTTTTTGATACCTGAATTCCAATTGAAACCTACAAAATCTAAGTTCAATCCATAGTAATAATCGCTGTAAATCATCGATAAATTGGAAAATAATTTATCGGAAAACAAATGATTCCATCGCAAGTTCAACGTCGAATTTCCATATGTATTGGTAAAACTTTGGTTGATAGAAAATACATCGCGACCGAAATATCCCGAAAGGTATAAATTGTTGTTTTTGTTGAGTTTGTAATTTAATTTGGTATTCAAATCATAAAAGTAAGCCGAATTTTTGTTGTTCGATAATTTCAAAAATAAGTGCGCATACGAAGCTCGACCACCAATAAGAAACGAACCTTTGTCTTTTACAATTGGACCTTCGGCAAGTAATCTACTCGAGATGATTCCGATACCACCATTCATGTGGAATTCATTGCTATTTCCGTCTTTTTGATAAATATCCAAAACCGAAGAAGCACGACCGCCAAATCGAGAAGGTATTCCGCCTTTGTACAATTTTAAATCTTTAATCGCATCGGGATTGAATACCGAAAAGAATCCGAACAAGTGCGACGAATTGAAAATGGTAGCTTCGTCTAACAGAATTAAATTTTGATCGGCACCACCACCACGAACGTTAAAACCTGATTGTCCTTCGCCAGCATTGGTTACACCTGGCAGAAATAAAATCGATTTGATGATATCGACTTCGCCCAAAACCACAGGCATTTGCTTGATGGTAGCAATCGACATTTTGTTGACGCTCATTTCGGGTTTTCGAGTGTTGGTTTTGGTTTTTTCAGAAATGATGACTTCCTGAAGCACTTCACCCGTTTCGACAAGGCTGTAGTTTTTTTTGATATTTGCCGTAAGCGAAATTTTTTCGTCTATTGTTTCGTAACTCACATAGCTAATGCTCAAATTGTAATCGCCTTTGGGTAAGGTTAACGAATAAAAACCATATTCGTTGGTTATGGTAAATATTTTGGTGCCTTTAACCGTAATGGTAACACCAATAAGCGTTTCGTTATTTTTTTTATCAGAAATGGTTCCACTAATGGTGTATTTTTCTTGTGAAAATCCAAATTGAAATACGAATAGAAATAGGAGAATGGCTGTAAATTTATTGAAAGGCATAATGTGTATTTTTAAAGTGCAAATTTGACGAAATATCTCTTGTATTGTTACAAACATTTGTTAATGTATGGTTAATAATTAAAACATTGTATTGGTTTTTTAAATACATTTACACCTTACTTAACTATAAAATGAGAGTCGCTTTTGTACTTATTTTTTTGTTTTCTTTTTCTTTTGGAGTTCATGCTCAGTTTGAATCTTCTAAAAGGAAAGTGAAGATTAGTATTCTACCCGAAAAAATAAGTAAGAAAAAAGCATCAGTATCGGTCAATAATCCTGTAACTGTGCCGCCTGCCATAAAATTTGAAAGTCAATATTTTAAAAATCCTGATGACAAGTTTTTACAAGGATTGCCTGAAATTCCGAAAGTGGGTGAAATTCAAAATCCGAAAACGTATCCACTCAAAATGCCTTCTGAAGATTATACTCAAAAATTTAATGAGCAATTGAAAGAAGAGGGTATTAGTCCGGAGTTATGTAATCGAAATGTAGACTTAGGAAATTATATTGTTTATACTGAGAATATTAGTGTTGGTTGTAGAGATTATGGAGCTATTGATGGAGATTTAATTAGAATTTGGTTAAATGGAGAAATCATAAGTTATCAAATATATTTAGAATCAAGTTTTAAAACTATTCCTATTCTTCTAAAAAAAGGAATAAATATTCTTCAAATTGAGGCTTTAAATTATGGTGAGTCCTTTCCAAATACAGGGCAATTTAACTTTTTTGATGGAAATAAAGAACTTATAACAGAGCAATATTGGGGATTAGGAATTGGTTATAAGGCAAGTATAACAATAGAATATAGAGACAAAGTCTTAAAGAAAATAGATGAAAAATAAAAAAAAGTTGCTCGAATCTGGAACAACTTCTTTTTTTTTGTAGCTATAACAAATTTTTCAATTCGGAGATATTTTTTAGATTTTCAATCTTTTTCAGAACGAAATCGTGATGTTTATACACGCCACTCCAATTGATTTCATTGAATTTTTCAGATTGATAAACGTAAGAGTTACCAGAACCATCAAAAGCGATAATGGTATTTTTAGATTGCGGACTATAAGCAAATCGATACGGACTTAGGCCGTTATAACCATCATATTTTATAATGCCATTAAAATTACTGTCTAAAAGATAAATAAAAACCGGATTCACTTCTTTTCCTTTTTCATCAGCATAATTGGCAAAAATCTCAACAGGGTTTTGTAATCTCTGTATCTGATCACAATTGTAAATACCAAGTTTAGAAATTTGTAAAGATTGCTTTAAATCGGCAGCAGCATTCTCGGCTGTACTCGTATTTTTTCTGTTTTCAGCAACTTTTTGTTGTGCCTGATAAATTTGTTGAGTTCGTTTGTTGCAATCCTCGCTAATCGGCAAATTAGAATAGCGTTTTAGCATTGGTTCTTTGTTTTTGTCAAAATAATTAAGCCAATCTTGAATGGGTAGTTTGGCTTCTTCTTCGGACATGTATGGCTTACTTTTTTCCCAGAAGCAAACGATACTATTTTGGTTCATATTATTGGATATAGTATCTTTTAATTTCTTTTTTTTACTTTCAATTTCATTCAAAATTTGGGTAACATCTTCATTGTTTTTTAGAAATCTTTCTTTGTTTCTGAGGAATTTTTTTATTCTACTTTGTTGGATTTTGTTGCTGTTATTCATAGAATTAGAAACTTTAATCAACTGGTCTGAACTTACATTAGGGTTAATCATAGTTACATTTTTGATCGAAATTTCAGAAATTGAATCTTGTAAAACAATTGAAAATGTTGCGTCGTCGTTGGCTTCAATAGTGCATTTTTTCCAGTTTTGAGTATATAAAGAAGGATTTAATTTTCCGTTTTTTAACGTGTTATACAACCAATTAGTGTTTTTAAAATTGATGTTTTGAACATTAGATTGAACCTTAAAAAGGATGTTGAAAACTTCTTCATTTCCATCATTTGAAATTTTTGTTGCCGTATAAATTGGTTGTGAATTCTTAATTCGCTTATCAAAATTAGAGATGCGCTTTTGGTACTCTTCAATACTATTTTTATAGCTTTCGGTAAGGGTTTCGAGTGCTCTTTCTTCACTTTTTCTTTCGGCAACCTTTTTTTTAATTTGATTGTTGTAATTTCTCCCAATTAAGTCGATACCTTCCGAGTAATTGACACCTATTTTTTTTACAGCAGCAAAAGCATCACAACCATTCAATTGACAAATAGAAATCTCAGTTTGTTCTCCTGTTACATTATTTCCGTCGATGACATCATTACCGTATGCTTGATAAAAATTTGTTGTTATGTTGTTAAAAGAATATAATTCTTTCCATTTTTTTGTGGTATCGTCTAATTGATAAAAGTTTAAATTAGGAAGTTCTTGTGTTTTTTGAAAGTTGAAGGTAATGTTTTTGCCGTCTTTTAAAGTCACATTTTCTCCATTTTGAGTAGCATAGATTTTGAACATTCCAGCCGAGTTAAAATGATGATTTTCCGTTCCATCATTGTAATCCATGGTGATGTTTCCAAGTAAAAAATCTACGGGTTCACGGTATTCAATATAGCTGATGTTAACAGTTCCAACCACATCTTTTCCATTTTTATCTACAAATGCATTTTCTGGAATTGTGATTTGGGTTCCCGATTTATATTGGATGGTCTCCTTTTTTGTACCGTTTATTTTATAAGATTCTTCTTTTAAAGTCAAGCCATTAATCGATGGGTTGTTTTTTTCTTCATAAATTTTTAAAGTTACACGTCTGTTTTTGGCTTTACCAATTTCGGAGTTGTTTTTACAAATGGGTTTCAAATACGATCGTCCGCTGTAGTAAATTTTGTTGCTGTTAAAACCTTTATTCTGAATATAATCTGCAACAGTTTTAGCTCTATTATTGGAAAGTACATAATTGTAATCTAAATCACCCACATTGTCTGTGTGGCCAATTATTTGTACAGATAAGTTGTTTATATTAGCCTTGATGGGTTCCAGAATAGCATCAATTTTAGCCGCTTCTTTTGGGGTTAATTCATATGAATCCGTTTCAAAATTTACTTGAAACTCTTTGATGGTTTGTGCTTTTGCAATTGAAATATAAAGTAGGCAAATGAATACTAAATATAATTTTCTCATAATTATTTAATTTCTTAGTTAATAACGAACATTTTGTGTAATAATTATAAAGAGGAATAAATGGTAAAAAAGGTTGGGATTGAACGTTATAATTCTAAAAAAAAAGACGACCGTGAAGTCGTCTTTGATAAGTATTTGTGATAAAAATTAATTCAATTTGCTTAAAATTGTGTTGAACGTTGCACTCGGACGCATCGCTTTGAATAACAATTCTTCATTTGGTTTGTAATAGCCGCCAATTTCTTGATGTGAACCTTGAGCACCGATTAACTCTGCATTAATTGTAGCTTCGTTTTCAGTCAATTCTTTAGCAATAGGTTCGAATGTGGCTTTCAATTCGGCATCTTTAGTTTGAGCAGCCAAAGCTTGAGCCCAATACAACGTTAAATAAAAATGCGATCCTCTGTTGTCAATTTGACCTACTTTTCGAGCAGGAGATTTATCAGTATCTAAAAATTTCTCGGTAGCCGCATCTAAAGTTTCCGATAGAACCAAAGCTTTAGGATTATTAAATACTTGTCCTAAATGCTCTAATGAAACTCCAAGCGCTAAGAATTCTCCTAATGAATCCCAACGCAAATAGCCTTCTTCTATAAATTGTTCGACATGTTTTGGAGCCGAACCACCAGCACCAGTTTCAAACAATCCACCACCATTCATTAACGGAACGATAGAAAGCATTTTTGCAGAAGTTCCTAATTCTAAAATTGGAAATAAATCGGTTAAATAATCACGAAGCACGTTTCCAGTTACCGAAATAGTATCTAATCCTTTGATGATTCTTTCTAAAGTGAAGTTTGTAGCTTCAATTGGATTTAAAATTCTAATATCCAATCCAGTAGTATCGTGATCTTTTAAGTAAGTTGTTACTTTTTCGATTAATTGTCTGTCGTGTGCACGATTTTCATCCAACCAAAAAACGGCAGGCGTATTGGATAATCGGGCACGATTTACCGCCAATTTTACCCAGTCTTGAATAGGAGCGTCTTTAACTTGGCACATTCTAAAAATATCACCGTTTTCAACAGGTTGTTCCATTAAAACGGTTCCGTTGCTATCGGTTACTTTTACCATACCATCAGCATTTAATTGGAATGTTTTGTCGTGCGAACCATATTCTTCTGCTTTTTGTGCCATCAAACCAACATTAGGAACGCTTCCCATAGTTTTAGGATCGAATGCACCGTGTTTTTTACAAAAATCGATAGTAGCTACATAAACTCCAGCATAAGCGCGATCTGGAATTACCGCTTTGGTATCTTGACCTTTACCTTCGACATTCCACATTTGACCAGAAGTTCTGATCATGGCTGGCATCGAAGCATCAATAATGACATCAGAAGGAACGTGAAGATTTGTAATTCCTTTATCAGAGTTCACCATCGCCAAAGCTGGACTTGTTTCATACACTTTATGGATTGCTGCTTCTACTTCGGCTTGTTCCGGACGACCCGCAATTTTAGCATACACATCGCCTAGACCGTTTTTGGTATCTACACCTAATTCTTTAAATAAATCGGCATATTTGGTGAAAACATCTTTGTAAAATACATCCACAGCAGCACCAAAAATAATTGGATCAGACACTTTCATCATGGTAGCTTTCATGTGAATAGAAAATAAAACGCCTTTAGCTTTGGCATCTTCAATCTCTTTGGCAATAAATTGTTTGAATTTATTCAGATTTAGAGCTGAACTATCAATGATTTCACCAGCTTTTAAAGGAGTACTTGCTTTTAAAACAGTAGCATTTCCATTTTTATCGACGAATTCGATCTTTACATCAGTAGCTTCTTTTACAGTCACAGAGGTTTCGCTTCCATAAAAATCACCTTCAGACATACTGGCCACATGAGTTTTAGAATCTGAAGACCATGCACCCATAGAGTGCGGGTGTTTTTTGGCATAATTTTTTACAGCTTTTGGAGCTCTACGGTCTGAGTTTCCTTCACGTAAAACAGGATTTACAGCCGAACCAAGAACCTTAGCATATTTTGCTTTAATCGTTTTTTCTTCCTCTGTTTGAGCATCTTCAGGAAAGTCGGGTAGGGCATAACCTTTCGATTGTAATTCTTTAATAGCTTCTTTAAGTTGTGGAACCGAAGCAGATATGTTAGGTAATTTGATGATGTTAGCTTCAGGTGTATTGGCTAATTGACCAAGTTCTAAAAGTGCATCTCCAAGACGTTGTTCTTCTTTTAAATATTCTGGAAAGTTGGCGATGATTCTTCCTGCCAAAGAAATATCACGGCTTTCAACATCAATATTGGCTGTAGCAGCAAAAGATTTAATAATTGGCAAAAGAGAATGAGTAGCCAACATTGGAGCCTCATCGGTAATGGTGTAAATAATTTTGGACTGTGACATTTTGTTGTTTGTTTTATATCAAACGAAAGGATTCGTTTTTAAATGATTTGTTATAATGATACTAAATTTCGCGGATAGCAAAGATATGAAAATGAGATAAAAAAGATAATGATTTCCAGCGAAATCGATTGAATTATCAAATTGATATTTTTAAGATTTAAAATTATGAATTTGATAATTTAAGAGTTATTTTTTTGCATAAAAAAAGCCCCGAATGTATCGGAGCTTCTCTTATAAATTGAAAGTGTAGAATTATCTTCTTCTTTCTTTGATTTTTGCTTTTTTACCAGTAAGTTCTCTAAAGTAGTAGATACGAGCTCTTCTAACTTTACCTCTTTGGTTCAATTCAATTTTTTGTAAAGCTGGCATGTTAACAGGGAAGATACGCTCTACACCAACTGATCCAGACATTTTACGGATGGTAAAGGTTTCAGTGATACCAGTACCTTTTCTTTGAATAACAACTCCTTTAAAAAACTGAGTTCTTGTTTTTTCACCCTCTTTAATTTCGTAGTAAACTGTGATAGTATCACCAGCTCCAAACGCAGGGAAATCTTTTTTTGTTGATAATTCGTTATTAACGAAATCTACTAAATTTGCCATTTTTAATGCTAATTATGGTTAAAAATCTGAGCAACATTCACGGTTTTCGCCAGAGGTTGGTCAAATGTGGGTGCAAAAGTAAAAAATAATTATGAATTTCAAATTATGAATTACGAATTATTTTCATCCAATAAGTCAGGACGACGATTTTTGGTGTGTTCATAAGCCATGTCTTCTCGCCATTTATCAATTTTAGCAAAATGTCCGCTTGTTAAAACTTCAGGTACTTTCCAACCTTTATAATCGGCTGGTCTTGTATAAATTGGTCCCGATAATAAATTATCTTGAAAACTATCGGTTAAAGCTGAAGTCTCATCAGATAATACTCCTGGAATCAATCGAATTAAAGCATCCGATAAAACTAAAGCACCCAATTCGCCTCCAGAAAGCACATAATCTCCAATAGATATTTCTTTGGTAATGAAATAATCTCTAACACGTTGATCAACTCCTTTATAATGTCCGCACAGAATAATTATATTTTCATACATCGACATGGTGTTGGCCATTTTTTGGTTTAAAGTTTCACCATCGGGAGTCATATAGATGATCTCGTCGTAGGTTCTTTCGCTTTTTAGTTTGGTAATACAATCGTCAATGGGTTGCACCATCATTACCATTCCGGCGCCTCCACCAAAAGGATAATCGTCTACACTTTTTTGTTTGTTAGTAGTGTAATCTCGTAAATTATGAAAATGAACTTCAACTAATCCTTTATCAATAGCGCGTTTCATTATTGAAGCTTCGAAAGGGCTTCTCAGTAATTCGGGAAGAATGGTAATTATATCTATTCTCATTATTGGGTACAACTGTAATATTTGGCAAAGGTACAAAGTTTATCTGTTTTACAAGGAGGGATTGAGAAATACAATTGTGTCTAAAGTATCTAATGATATTTTCAATTTTTATTTAACGTGTTGATATTTAGTGTTTTGTGTTCTTTTTATGAATTGTATAATCACTATGTCTATAATTTGATACTACTTATGAATGACTCTATAAAATCTATTTATAATCGAAAGAGTCAAAATCGAGAGAAAGGTTTTAAATTTAATAGTGCAAATGATTACACTGTTAGAAAACTTGCATAAAATGTGATCAAAGTTAGTTTAAAAAAGCACTTAATAAAAAATGCTTTTCTTATGTTAAAAGTTCTTAAAAAGTTATGGATTATAGAAAAATTTCTACACTAAATTGATTATAAATCTACTAAAATTAACTTTTTGTGTATTTTAAAGGATATTTTTGATTTTAATCGTTTTTATTGTTTTCAAAGAATGTTGGTGTTCTAATTTTGAAGTTGAAAGTAATAAATGTTGATTTATTGACATTTATTGAAGTATATAGATTTTTGTTTTGCCCCAAACAAATTTATAAACATCTTCAGGTTTGTATAGTTAAACTCAACTGGTTTATAAAATCTTAACCTATTTTGAAATTTAGTTAGACTTTAAAGTTTATTATTTTTCCGAATGCTATGTTTTAAATTAATGGGAAACAAAAAATTGTTTCATTGAAAGTTATTTAAAAAGATAATTAACAGATTTAAAATATAATATTATGAGAAATGAATCCTTTTATTCGATTTTAAAAACAGCTTCTTCAAAAATGTTTTTAATTAAAATAACAAAATTCAATAAAAAAATCTATTTCGTTATTTTACTATTATTTTTAACAGCTGTGCCTAGTTTTTCTCAGTCTAGTCAAAAAATTCAAGTACTTCAAAAAGATAATTTTTTAAGTACATTAAGAACATCTAGCGTTAGAAATTCCTCAGCATATAATAGTGTCTTGAGTTTGCTAAAAGACGTTAATTCATCCATTTATTTAAGTAATGGTTCTTCTAAAACTTTTGGGCAACTACCAGTTTGTATGTTTACCGATGTAGCCTCATTAAGTACTGCAAATAGTACGAATCTAAACGTTAATTATGTAGAGATTGTTACTATCGACATCAAAAGGCCAAGTGAACTACAGGCACCTATTGACCTTTCGTTGGTATCAAGTTATAAAAATGTAAAATACATTTATTTCCGTGTTAGTTTCGATTTTGAATTATCACAATTGATACAAGCTATTAAAGATTGTAATCCAAAAGTTGTGATTTTTTACAGTATTGAAAAGATATCTTAAATGTGATTTTGAATAAAAATAAATTATATGATTATGAAAAATAATTTCGCAACCCTAAACCTGAATAAACGCTTTCGTTTTTACTTTTTACAAATAGTACTTGTATTCGGAATTGTATTTTCTGCAAATGCACAGTTAAGAGTTCCTTTTACTCAAAGAACATCACAATATACTCCTACCAAAAAGGTTTATAATGTTAAAGGAGATTTTGCTATGATTGGTAATACCAATTTAACATTGCAAAATTATGCCGATGATACACCAAATAGTAACAACAACATGGTTTATGCTGATATTGATGGCGATCCGAATACACTCAATTCTTCTTCTGCAACATTAGGTTTATCAACCGAAAATGGAGCAGTTCCATCTTGTTCTAGAATTATCTATGCAGGTTTGTATTGGACTGGTAGATCATCAGATTCTAATCCAAGCAATAATACATTTACAGTAACCAAAAATGGAGTTACGAAAAACTACAACAAAAGAGTTATTTCGTTAAAAGGTCCTCAGTCTTCAAGTTATACACAAATTACAGCAGCTGCTACCGATATTTATTATCCAACCACTACTGATGGATATATGTATTCTGCCTATGCTGAAGTAACCGATTATGTTAGAAATAACGGATTAGGAACCTATTTTGCAGCCGACATAGCCTTAGTGGAAGGAAATGGAGGTAGTACAGGTTTCTATGGCGGTTGGAGTTTAGTTGTCGTATATGAAAATTCAAAAATGAAATACCGAGATGTTACTATTTTTGATGGACACGCTTATGTGGCAGGTAATGTTACAGCTGATTTTGAAATTCCAGTTTCAGGTTTTAATACCGTTCAATCTGGTCAAGTTAACATGAAGTTAGGATTGATGGCAGGAGAGGGAGATAGAAGTATTACTGGAGATTATTTCCAAATAAGAAATTATACCGATACCAATTGGGTTACTTTAAACCATTCAGGAAACACTGCAAATAATTTCTTTAATTCATCCATTTTAACAGGAGGTAATACAAGAAATCCTAATCTGCTCAATAATACTGGTTTGGATATTAGTGTGTTTAATATTCCTAATTCGGGAAATACTGTTATGACAAACAATCAAACTTCTACAAGGTTTAGATATGGTACCACTCAAGATACCTATGTAATTTTTGCAGTGGTTATGGCTGTAGATGCTTACATTCCTGATGTAGAAAATATAATATCTGCTACAGCAATTAATAACATTCCAGTTACAAGCCCACCATACACAGTTCAACCCGGACAGGATATGACTTTTAATGTAGGTATTAAAAATTTAGGAACTGAACCAGTCAACAATTACAAAATGATTGTTCCAATACCTTTTAATGCAAGTTACGTTCCTGGTAGTGCGGTAGGAAGCATTTATTTTACACCACTTCCAACTCCAAATACAATAACGTTTGATCCTAATTTAGGAGCAACTGGTTCTATCGTTTGGGATTTTGGAACATTACCATTACCAGCAGATCCTAATACATTATTAGCTTCACTATCATTCAAGCTAAGAGCTACTACAGATTGTTCTATTTTAAGTAATCCAAACTGCCTTTTACCAGTTAGTGTAAACGGAACTTCTTCAGGAGTTGGAGCAATTACAGGTGCTGTATTTGGAAATAGATCTTTTATTCAAGGATATACACAAAATGGAGGTTGTATCGGAGAACCAATCACACAATCCATTGATGTTGGTATTAACGCAGCCAATTATGTTAATACTTATTGTCAAAATACGCCTTTAGTAAGAAACTTTAATTTCTGTAATTCAAGTACTACTGTAGCAGTTTCGCAAATTTCACCAAATTTTCCTGTAGGTTCATTGTTCTACAATCAATATCCAGTAACTGCTTCAACAACACAATATACATCAAGTAATCCTTTTCCATTAATAGCTGGTTCTACAGTAACATATTATGCAGTACCCCCAAATACATCTGGATGCTATTTTCCTTTTACAATTAGCAAATGTGCCGTTATTGATGCTATTGATGACACTTATTTAAATGTTAATTGTACATCAACGGGTGTCATAGGAAATGTTATTTCTAATGATTTATTGAATAATGTAGTAGTTTCTTCAAATTTAGTAACCTTTACTTTATTAACAGGTAGTAATCCAAATATTTCTTTTGATAGTTCAGGAAATATCACCGTTACTAGTGGAATTGCTATGGGAACTTATACATTCACTTATAGAATTTGTGAAAATGCTAACCCAAATAATTGTGATACAGCAACTGTAACAATTGTAGTAAAAGATACGACACCTCCTGTAATTGCTACTTTACCACCAACATCAACTATTAGTTGTCCAGCTACTCCAGTATTTGCATCAGCAACAGCATCTGATGTATGCGGATCAGTAACTCTTACTTTTGTTGATGTTAGAACAAATGGCGCTTGCGCAGGAAGCTATTCAATAACAAGAACTTGGACGGCTACTGACTCTGCAGGCAACACATCAACAGCTTCACAAACCATTAATGTTCAAGACACTACAGCGCCTGTAATTTCACAATTACCAGCAGCTACAACTATTAGTTGTCCAGCCACACCAAGCT
>CAZNWY010000049.1:0-16877 GCA_964577105.1 uncultured Flavobacterium sp. | reverse complement strand
GTAGAAATTTGGCAACGCAATAAGTCTTGGACTTTTAAAGTAGATACAACTGAAGAGTTAGAGTCGATTACTTTAGATCCAGATCATGCTTTTCCAGATGCTAATGATGAAAATAATGAATGGACAGATGCTAAAAATGGAGTAGATAAATCGGTTGGATTGGACGCTTATGTAGGAAGTTATTCAAGTACTAAAATTCCAATTAAAATCAATTTCACTAATGAAGATGACAGCTTGGTAATCAATACTCCAGGGCAACAACCGCTTGCTTTAGATGATAAAGGAAATGGTAAATTTACTATGGAGCAAGCTGGTTTAACAGTACAGTTTAATGCTGCTAAAGATGCTTTTACTTTAATGATTAGTGGTCAAACTTTTGAGTTTACCAAAGACAAAAAATAATCTTATTTGATTTCAATAAAAAGGGTACACAACACAGTGTACCCTTTTTTATTTTATAATAATTGAGTTTCTAAATCGATTAATGATTCTCTTTTCTTTTTAAAAGAAAGGCAATGATTAGCGAAGCCACTAAAGTAAAAGCAATTCCAAATGGAAAAACTTCCATTAACGTTAATAAAATAATCATTAATGGCGATTTGTACCATTCTTTCATTTGATTGATATCAGCTGTTTTCTGAGCAAGTTCCTCAGGATTTGTATGTTTTAAAACCAAATCGGCATAGCGGTCCATAAAATCAGGAAAGAAATTGTAGTACATAATTAACCAAAGTGCTACATAAATGATAGAAGTAATCAGCGATATTAGTATCCCTATTTGAAATGCTTTTCCAAAGGTGATATTTCCAGAATTTGCTTTTCGTTGTTCTAAAATACCCAATACAACAAAAAGATTGGCCAAGAGAATCGAACTAAAACCCAATATCGAACTTGGTTCATATTGTGGATTGTACTTCATGTAAGCCGTCATAGCAATCATTATGGTTCCAACTGCCAATCCGCCAAGAAGACCATTTTTTAGAATTATGTTTTTCATGAGTTTGTTTTTTGGTTAGTAACTCAAATGTATAAAAAAACCACTACATACTTGCAGTGGTTTTTTTTTGAAACTAAATATTTTTTTAAGCATTTAGAGTGTAATTCACAGTAATAGTAGTGTTAAGTAGTTTAGAAATTGGGCAATTTTGTTCAGCATCTTTTACCAATTCGGCAAATTTTTCTTCGGTAATACCAAAAATTTGTGCGGCTAAAACCAAATTTGAAGCAGTTATACTACCGTCTTCCAAAACTATTGTGCAAGTGGTTTTAAGCTCGTCTGGAGTAAATCCAGCTGCCTGAAGATTGAATGCTAATTTCATCGTAAAGCAACCCGAATGTGCTGCAGCAACCAATTCTTCTGGGTTGGTACCAATACCATCTTCAAATCGTGAACCAAACGAGTATTGTGTTTGGTTTAAAACAGAACTTTGTGTGGTCAAATGACCTTTTCCATCTTTTCCGGTGCCGTTCCAAACGGCGGTTGCATTTCTTTTCATACCTAAAAGTTTTAATGAAATATAAAATTACAGAAAAACAGTTTAGGCCTTTATTATGGTTATGTTAATTCTTTTCTTCGGTTATTTCTTCAGACAAATTGATGTTGTCGTTTAAATCAACAATTTCAACTTTTTCTGTGTAGTTGTAAAGAACATTTTCAACTTTAGCATAATCACTAATTATCTTTACAGTTATAATTGCTAATGGAATTCCAATCACATCAGAGATCATACTTAGCGTAGTTAAATCGATAAAATCGTCTACTGACTTTGCATTTAATGAACTGCGCAAAACAAATTGTCCGATTAAATTACTTATAATCCACAAAGTCCACCAAGCACCAAGAAATCGTGTTGAAAAAGCGGTATTGATTTTGATTTTTTTTTCGTCCAAATAGTCATCTGTTTTTTCATATAATTCTTTCATGATATGATAAGGTCTAAATAGACAAATAATTGGTACAAACCAACTTCCTGCGGCCCATCCTTCCGAAAATTCTAGATGGTTCACCTTTAAATGCAAGTTATAATAAGCTCTTCTAAACCATTGGATAAAGGTAATTCCGGAAACTAAAAGTATGCATACATTTACGATTCCCATAAATTGTTCTCGGCTGTCATTTGCTCGGGCACTTTCGAGGCTTACCGTAACGCCATTGGCAGCATTCGTTAATAAATCATGTTGCAAATAACCCGATATAAAAGATAAAATGTCGGCTGTCATTGAAAACCATATCAATAAAATGGCAATTTTTGCACGTTTTTCGTTACTTCTTAATTGTTCCATGGGGAATAGTTATATTTATTCCACAATGATAAGTAATATTTTTATTTAATTGATAATAAAAGCTACAGCATTATAAATATGAATTTCCAAACTTTTTGTAGATTTACCAAATTAGAAATCATTTTAAAATCAGAAACAATCCTATGAAACTCAAAAAACTTTTACTATCGGTAGCTTTTTTATTAATTGCTAACATGGCTAGTGCTTTCACGATTAGATATTATAATAACGATTCTCAGAACTATACTATGGAAGTTCGTTCTAATGGATCGACTCAAAAAATTGAATTTAACAGTTCAACTACTGGTTCGACATCGGTGCAAACAAGCGCTTCTGAAGTAGAAATTAAAACAGCATGTGGCTGGGTGAAGGTAAAAGATGGTGCAAAGATTAGTATTAAGAACGGATGTATTAAAATTGAATAATAAAAAGCCCTGTAATGAACAGGGCTTTTATTTTGGTGTTATGTAATAGAGAATCAACCGTTTTGTTTTGTGGAATGCACTATTGAACACTCATAAAGAAAAATAAGGCTCGGTCGGTTGTCTATTTTATGTTTTATTTTATTTAGGATTTTGGTTAAATCGTATCTTTATGTATTTTACGGTATTTAAAACCAAAGTTACTTTGGATTTTAAACTCCATTTCTTCATCTGGAGGATAGGCATCAAAGAGAATTTTATCGTTTTTCTCTTTAATCCATTTTAGAAAATCAATATAAGCTTCGCCTGATGCTACGGTTATAAATGAAATTTTCTTTTCCTTTCCGTCTTCTAGATAAGTTATTTTATTGAAATCTCCAGCTTTTCTGAGATGCTCAAATCTGATTTGGATTATTGAATCATATCCAATCACAAAAGATTTGTTTAGGTGTAAATAAGTAATTTTTATCTCGTTTGCATCAAATTCAATTTCAAAAAATCTTTTTTTGTGTGAGCTTTAGTTAGAAAGAAAAGAAGGATATAAAAGCCAACGATAGCCGCAGAGAATACGAGCTCGAATCGTTGTACGCAAATTATAAAGAAACAAACTATCCCGAAGATTATCATTTGATTTTTTTCTGAATCTGGATTTAGGGAAGTTGATTTATAGCTCATAAGTTATTTGAGGGCTAATTTTTCTTTAGATTCTTCAGAAATGATTACATCTTTTTGACTGAGATTTACCAATTGATTTATAAAATCATTCATTTCACTAGTAATGAATAAATCTCTGTAAAAGTTAATAGAACGTTCCTTTTCAAAAACTAAAGCAAAATAGTTTCCAACGGCATGAAAAGTGATTGCTTTTAATTCTGATATTGTTCGGGTTGTAGTAAAATATCCATAATTGCACACTAAGGTGTTATTGTCAATTGCAAACAAAATTTTCTGATGCTTTTTATCCAAATAGGATTCGAGAACTTGTGTTATTTCTATCAAACAAAAAAAAGTTAGATAATATTTATCAATCGATTCGCTAAGAAATAATTCTCTAATTATTAAAATCAATAAAAGATAAAAATAAAATCCCAAACTCATTTTTTTAACCCTTAATGCCTTGTCGAATTCCTTTCCTTTTTTTATAGATTTTATGGTTGAATAAACGCTATGTAAACCATATAATAACGTTAGAGCGACTATGATATAAGGATGAAGTTTTATGTCACTAAATACAAAAACAATTGTCAGCGTCAGGATTAGTACGGAATAAATAAGTCTTGTTTTCATTTTGTTTTACGACTCTATGATACAAATTTACTATAATTAAGAAGGCGAACCAAGAAAGCTAAAATCGATATGGTATTCGCTTGGATCGTTTGGATTGTAATAAAAATCAATTTCGTTTTTCATTGCAACTTTCATTTTTAATGTGGTAGGCTCCATTTCGATTTCAATTTTCATATCATATACACCCTCATTGATTTTTTTTCTGATAAGTAAAGTGTTTTCGTGAACATCTATCAATTCTTCTCTAGTATCTAAACCCCGACCTACCACGATACTTTTCTTCCAAGAATTAGAAAAGAATTCTATTTCTGAAAAGTTGATGGTGGTTTTAACGCTTTCGGATTTGAATCTTTCGGTTTCTTTGAAGATAATATTGTTTATTTTTTTGTTATCTTTTTTTATACTTCTTTTTATAATTACATAGGCAATCCCAATTATGATAAGAACAATAAGTTTTATAGTCGAGAGGGTGTTGTTGTATAAAAGAAAATGCATGATTTTTATTTGAAATATAAATGTATAAAAAAAACTACAAGTTTAAGTTTGTGTTTTCTGAAATTATTCCAATCCAGGAACTATTATAAATTATAAAAGACCTATCAAGTTTACAAAAACTCGATAGGTCTAATCAACTAAAACCAATTAATAATCTTTATTTAATTTAAGAATTGACGATTTAACTCACCAATTCACTTTGATTTCTGAATACCAATTGACCATCAAAGGCATCTAGTAAAATGATACTATCAGTGGTTACTTTACCAGCTAAAATCTCTTTACTCAATTGGTTCATCACTTCTCTTTGAATAACACGTTTTACAGGACGTGCTCCATATTGTGGATCAAAACCTTTTTGTGCTAAGTAATCAATAGCTTCTGGCGTAGCGTCCATAGTGATGTTTTGATGTGCTAACATTTTTATGACACTTTTTAACTGTAAACCAACAATTTGTTTGATGTTCGCATTGGTTAAAGGTGTAAACATTACAATCTCGTCAATTCTATTGATAAATTCTGGTCGAACGGTTTGTTTTAATAAACCTAATACTTCCACTTTGGCTGCTTCGGTAGCGGCTTCAATACTGCCTTTCAAGTTTTCAAATTTCTCTTGTATGATATGGCTTCCCATATTAGAAGTCATGATGATAATGGTGTTTTTGAAATCGGCTACACGACCTTTATTGTCTGTCAATCGACCTTCGTCTAAAACTTGCAACAAGATGTTGAACGTATCGGGATGTGCTTTTTCAATTTCGTCTAAAAGAACCACAGAATATGGTTTTCTTCTAACGGCTTCGGTCAATTGCCCACCTTCGTCATAACCCACATATCCTGGAGGCGCACCCACCAATCTACTCACGCTATGACGTTCTTGATACTCGCTCATATCAATTCTTGTCATGGCATTCTCATCATCAAATAGATATTCGGCTAAAGCTTTGGCTAATTCGGTTTTACCCACACCAGTAGTTCCCAAGAATAAGAACGAACCAATAGGTTTTTTCATGTCTTGTAATCCAGCGCGACTTCTTCTCACAGCATCGCTCACGGCTTCTATTGCTTCTTCTTGTCCAACAACTCTTTGGTGTAATTCGGCTTCCAATTTCAATAATTTTTCGCGTTCGCTTTGCAGCATTTTCATTACCGGAATTCCAGTCCATTTAGCGACTACTTCTGCAATATCTTCACGAGTAACTTCTTCTTTAATCAAGGAAGTTCCTGCTTGGTTTTCTGCTAATTGAATTTGTAAAGCATCCAAACGTCCTTGGGCATCTTTGATTTTTCCGTAACGAATTTCGGCTACTTTTCCGTAATCGCCATTTCTTTCGGCTTGTTCGGCTTCGGTTTTAAAATCTTCAATTTCGAGTTTAACCGCTTGAATATTATCTACTACATCTTTTTCCGATTTCCATTTGGTGAAAATTTCGTTGCGTTCTTCTTTCAAATTCGCCAAATCCAATCCCAAACCTTTCAATTTGGTTTCATCATTCTCACGTTTGATGGCTTCGATTTCGATTTCTAATTGCATGATTTTTCGATCTAAAACATCCAATTCTTCTGGTTTCGAATTGATTTCCATACGCAATTTAGAAGCCGCTTCGTCCATTAAGTCGATGGCTTTATCGGGTAAAAAACGATTGGTAATGTAGCGTTGCGATAATTCTACCGCCGCAATAATAGCATCGTCTTTGATTCGCACTTTGTGATGGCTTTCATATTTTTCTTTGATACCACGCAAGATGGAAATCGCACTTTCTGTATCGGGTTCATCGACCATCACTTTTTGAAAACGTCTTTCGAGTGCTTTGTCTTTTTCGAAATATTTTTGGTATTCGTCAAGCGTTGTAGCACCAATCGCACGTAATTCGCCACGGGCCAAAGCTGGTTTTAAAATATTGGCCGCATCCATAGCGCCTTCGCCACCGCCAGCACCAACTAGTGTGTGAATTTCGTCGATGAAAAGAACGATATCGCCTTCGGCAGAAGTCACTTCTTTTACTACGGCTTTAAGTCGTTCTTCAAATTCCCCTTTGTATTTCGCACCAGCAATCAGCGCACCCATGTCTAACGAGTATACGATTTTGTCTTTCAGATTTTCAGGAACGTCACCGTCTACAATTCGGTGTGCCAAACCTTCGGCAATGGCGGTTTTACCTACACCAGGTTCACCAACCAGCATCGGATTGTTTTTGGTTCTACGCGTTAGAATTTGCAATACACGTCGAATTTCTTCATCACGACCAATCACTGGATCGAGTTTGCCGCTTTTGGCTAATTCGTTGAGGTTTTTAGCATATTTATTCAAAGAATTATAGGTTTCTTCGGCAGAAGCAGAAGTTACCCTTTCGCCTTTACGCATTTCGTCAATGGCTGCTTGCAAACCTTTTTCGGTTACGCCTTGATCTTTTAAAATTTGTGCTACTTTACTTTTTGATTTGAAAATAGCTAAGATTAAATGTTCGATGGAAACGAATTCATCGTTCATTTTTTTAGCGATAATCTCGGCTTCATTCATAGCAGTTCCGGCATCGCGAGAAAGCATAATGTCGCCACCCGAAACTTTTGGAAAACTTTGAATGGTGCTGTCCAGAATCTTTTTGAAAAGCTCCACATTTACGTTGAGTTTTTTCAAAATAAAAGGAGTTACATTTTCATCAACTTCTAAGATGCCTTTGAAAATGTGTTCGTTTTCGAGCTGTTGTTGCCCAAAACTTTGTGCAATTTGCTGTGCTTGTTGCAAAGCTTCTTGCGATTTAATGGTAAATTTATTAATGTTCATTTTTTTTATTAGGTGTTGTGTGTTTAATGATTTGAAACGATTCTAATTTGTTATCTTTGAAAAGAGTTTGACAATTAATATTCCAATACTAACTTCAAGACAAAATGACTGATTTTAAGGTGAAAACCACCTTAAAGTTACGACAAAAAGTCTTATTTAATGACAAAATATGAGTTTTTTTGATAAAATATTCGGTGCTTCCGACGATGAAAATTCGGCTTCTAAAATAGGATGGAGGCCATTAACCGATTTAGGACAGTTGAATGAAATTATAGAAGAATCGCAATCAAAACCCGTAGCTATTTTTAAACACAGCACTCGATGCAGTGTAAGTAGAATGGCGTTGCGTCATTTTGAAAATGATTTTGATTTAGAAGATAAAATTACGCCCTACTTTTTAGATTTATTATCTCATCGCGATGTTTCTAATGAGATTGCCAATCGGTTTAATGTAGAGCACCAATCGCCTCAATTGCTATTAATTAGTAGAGGAAAATCCATTTACGACGCTTCTCACAATTCTATTGATGCCGAAGATTTGAAACGATATTTATAGTGATGAAAAAAATTGGCTCGTTATTTTTAGCCGTTCTATTGGTAGGTTGTACATCCACAAAATCATATAATTATTTGGTGGGAACTTATACCGATTCTCAAAATCAAGGCATTAATGTAATACAATTCGATAGAAGCACTAAAGCTCTTTCATTGCATCAGTTGGTTTTGGGAGTTGAAAATCCTTCGTTTGTTATTGCTAACCAATCCAAGAGTATTATTGTTGCTGTGGAGGAAATAGCTAGTGAAAACGGTGGAAAAGTTACTTCGTATTCGTATGATAAAAAGGCTCATTCCTTTCAAAAATTGAGTTCGATTTATACCAAAGGAAATCATCCTTGCACAGTGGCTTTTAGTCCAAATGAAGATTATGTTTTAGTCGGAAATTATTCTGGTGGAAGCTTGAGCGTTTTTACAATTGACAAGCAAGGAGTTTTAGCTGATTGCCATCAATTTATTGCATACGAAGGCAAAAGTGTGAATACAGAACGTCAAGAAAAACCGCATGTACATTGTATTGTTTTTCATCCGAAAGAACCTATTATAGCCGTTGCCGATTTGGGAACAGATACTATTCGATTGATTCCTTATGATGAACATTTCAGTTCATTTTTACAAGAAAATCAAACTCAAAGTATTAAGGTGGCACCAGGTTCAGGACCAAGGCATTTGGTTTGGAACGAATCGGGAACACGATTGTATGCTACTTTTGAATTGACTAATGAAGTTGGTGTTTTTGAATACCAAGATCATCAATTAAAACAAATTCAAACAATTGCATTAACTGCACCAACAACAAACGGTTCGGCTGCTGAATTAAGATTGAGCGCTGATGAGCAGTTTTTGTATGCTTCGGTGCGTGGAAATGACAATCAGATTGTGGTGATGGGCGTTAAAAAGGAAGGCATGTTAGAGGTTGTTCAAACTATTACAACGGCTACAACTCCTCGTAATTTTATTTTAACCAAAGATCAAAAGAATGTTTTGGTAGCGTCACAAAACTCGAGTTTAATTTCTGTTTTTGACCGTGATTCAGCTACAGGAAAACTAACAGCTAACTCAAGCGAATTACAAATAAACAAACCTGTTTATCTGTTTCCGTTTTAACATTGAAATTACCAATAACAAAAAACGCATTTGAACTTTCAAATGCGTTTTTTTATGTTATTTTCTAATTCTATTTTGAGTAATGATACTTTTTAATTTGGCTTTTAAATCTTCGCCAGAATCGTAAACCATTTGCTCGTTGCTTGGAAACGGAACCGCTCTTTTATCGAAATATGGAAAATAATCCGATTCGCAAGCATTTTTATCACCTATATATTTAGAGTATACGTTTTCAAAAATAAATTCACTTGATAACGGAAAGGTGTCAATTAATTGATTGGTTCTAAAATCGATGTAATCTACTTTGGCAACTACTTGAGCCGATTTGAATTGTCTCGATTCATAAATAGTAGCTTTGATTGTTTTGAAATTATCCACCATTATTACGTGACCTAAACTATCTTTTACTTGTTGCCCTTGAGCATTTAAAAGTGGTTTAGTACCGTCTTTAATTTGTTTTTCTTTTACCAATTCTTTCTCCTTAATCTGTTCTGGAGAAATATTTATTTGACGAAAGTTTACAATAATACCATAATCATAAGTGATTCCTTTTTGACGGTTAGAATGGTAAACTGTCCATTTGTCGTTCAATCCAAAAGTGCTGAAGTCTAACAAATCGTTTTCTAGACGAAATGGAATGATAGTGTTTGTTTCGTTTTTGGTATATACGCTCACAAAATCAGTTCCTTTTAATCTGGCTTCGTCAATTAAACTTACTACATCTTTGAAGTTGGGAGACAAGTTGTTTAAGTATTGTAAATCATCATAAGCACGACGAAAACTCATTTTATCTTTGGTCGCTAATAATGCTTTAGAATTATCGTACAAATGTTTGGCTAACGCATTTTTGCTGTTTACAATTTGATCGGAATAATCTTCAAATGGAAAAATTGCATTTCTGTTTTCTTTGATCAATCGCAAGGGTAAAACAGGTTTGATTAATTCTTGACGATTATTCAATTGTACATAAGTATTGTAGATTTTTTCAGTGTTACTAGGGTTAGCATCTTTAAACCACAAATTAATGTTTTGTAAATCGCGATCTTTCGCTTTGGCAAAAGCTTCTTCCAAAAGATAAATATAATCTTGTTTTCCTTTGGCATCTTTTCGGTTTCTTAATCCTTCTACGGCGGTTTGTATAGCCGCATCATAATCGCCAGAAGTTAACGATTCTCTTGTTTGTCTTACACCACAAGATGTGATAAGTACAAATAAGGCAAATAATAAAGTAGTTTTTTTCATGGTATAGGTTTTTAGGGTTACTAATAATGGATGCCATCCAAAAAGTAAGCCAAAAATAAAAATGTAAGATTATTTTCTAACGAAAGGAGGTAATAGTTTGCTAGAAACTTCACCAAAACCAATACGTACCGAGCTGTTTTGGCAATAGCCTTTCATGATTACCGTATCGTTATCGTTGATGAATTTACGTTCAGTACCATCACTCATTTTAATTGGTTTTTGACCGCCCCAAGTCAGTTCTAACATCGAACCAAAGCTGTCTTCAGTTGGACCAGAAATGGTTCCAGAACCCATCATATCACCCGAATTTACTCGGCATCCATTAGAAGTATGGTGTGTTAATTGTTGGCTCATGGACCAATACATGTATTTAAAGTTGGATTTAGAAACTAAAGTTGGACTTGCATTTTCAGGTTCTATGTATACTTCAAGGTTGATGTCGTAGGCATGTTTTCCTTTTTGTTGTAGATAAGGAAGTGGTGTTGGTTCTTGTTTAGGACCTTTAACTCTAAAAGCTTCCAAAGCATCCATCGTTACAATCCATGGAGAAATAGAGGAAGCAAAGTTTTTAGCTAAGAATGGTCCGAGTGGTACGTATTCCCATTTTTGAATATCGCGTGCACTCCAATCATTTAACAATACCATTCCAAAGATGTAATCTTCTGCTTCATTGATAGGAATGTTTTCTCCCATTATGTTAGCATCTGTAGTAATGAAAGCGGTTTCTAACTCAAAATCTACCAATCGAGATGGCCCAAAAACAGGAGTGGTTTCTCCATTCGGTAACGTTTGTCCCATTGGGCGGTGCACCGGAATTCCAGACGGAACAATGGTAGAACTTCTTCCGTGATAACCTACCGGAATGTGAAGCCAGTTGGGTAATAATGCATTGGCTGGATCACGAAACATTTTACCAACATTGGTTGCGTGTTCTTTACTAGAATAAAAATCGGTGTAATCACCAATTTGAACAGGTAAAAGCATTTCGATATCGCTAATATTAAAAATTACAACATCGCAATGGTCTTTATTATCTCTTAGTTTCGGATTGTTTTCATCAAATAAATCGGCTAAACGGTTTCGCACTAATCGCCATGTTTTTTTACCATCGGAAATGAAATCATTCAAGGTGTCTTGCATGAACATATCGTCGGTCAATTCGATTCCTTCAAAATATCCTAATTGCTGTAAAGCACCCATATCAATGGCACTATCGCCAATTCGAGTTCCAATAGTCACAACATCTTCTTTGGTTAAAAAAACTCCAAAAGGAATATTTTGTATTGGAAAATCGCTGTTTTCAGGAACAGGTATCCATGACTTTCTACTAGGGTCGTTTGCTATATTTGGCATATCTGGGTTGTTGATTTGTTGTTGAAAAATTTGTAATCAAATATATCATTTAGAATTTATTTGACAAACATATTTCGTAATTTTGAAAAGTTTTTAACAAAAAATCAAAAAAAATGCAACGCGACGAACAAATTTTCGATTTAATTCTTGACGAACAAGATAGACAAATTCATGGAATAGAGCTAATTGCCTCAGAAAACTTTGTAAGCGACCAAGTAATGGAAGCAGCAGGTTCTTGTTTAACTAATAAATATGCAGAAGGCTATCCAGGAAAACGATATTATGGTGGCTGTGAAGTAGTAGATGTGGTTGAGCAAATTGCTATTGATAGAGCCAAAGCTTTATTCGGAGCTGAATATGTTAACGTTCAGCCTCACTCGGGTTCGCAAGCCAATACTGCAGTTTTTGCTGCCTGTTTAAAACCAGGTGATAAAATTTTGGGATTCGATTTATCGCATGGTGGACACTTAACACATGGTTCACCAGTAAACTTTTCAGGAAAATTATATTCGCCAGTTTTTTATGGTGTTGAACCAGAAACAGGTCAATTTGATTACGATAAAATTCAAGCTATTGCTACCAAAGAGCGACCAAAAATGATTATTGCAGGAGCTTCTGCTTACTGCCGAGATATGGATTTTAAGCGTTTTAGAGAAATCGCAGACAGTGTTGGAGCATTGTTGTTAGCTGATATTTCGCACCCAGCAGGATTAATTGCAAAAGGATTGATGAATGATCCTATTCCGCATTGCCACATTGTTACGACTACTACGCACAAAACGTTACGCGGTCCGAGAGGTGGAATGATTATGATGGGTAAAGATTTTGAAAATCCATGGGGATTAACGACTCCAAAAGGAGAAATCAGAATGATGTCTCACGTTTTAGATATGTCGGTTTTTCCTGGTAATCAAGGAGGTCCTTTGATGCACATTATAGCTGCTAAAGCGGTTGCATTTGGTGAGTGTTTAACCGACGAGTTTTTTAGATATGCCATGCAAGTGCAAAAAAATGCTAAAGCAATGGCGGAAGCATTCAACAAAAGAGGCTATAATTTAATTTCGGGTGGAACCGACAATCACATGATGTTGATTGATTTAAGAAATAAAAACATCACTGGTAAAGAGGCAGAAAACGCCTTAGTAAAAGCAGATATTACGGTAAATAAAAACATGGTGCCGTTTGATGATAAATCACCATTTGTTACTTCAGGTATTCGTGTGGGCACGCCAGCTATTACTACCAGAGGGCTTGTTGAAGAAGATATGGAGACGATTGTAGATTTTATTGATCGTGTTTTGATGAATCATACCAATGAAGAAATTATTGAACAAGTTGCTGAAGAAGTGAACGAAATGATGGGTGAAAAAGCCATGTTTGTGTTTTAAAAAATTGTTAATAACAATCTTAATAACAACCTTCGTAGAGTATTTTCTACGGAGGTTTTTTTGTTAATTTTATAGAATATTTAGGTTGCTAACCCTTACAGAGTAAATAAATATGAAAAAATTAGCAATAATTTTTATATTATTTTTCGTTCAAAATTTTTATTCACAAGAAGCTAACATTAAGCATGTTGTTGGTAATGGTGAAACGTTATCTTCAATAGCGCAAAAATATAAGGTAACTCCTTATGACATAGTGAAGTTAAATCCTAGTGCGGTCAATGGTTTAAAAGAAAAAGACATTTTGATTATTCCAAAATCATTAGTGATTTCTACTCCAGTTCCAACTCAGAATGCTGCTGCATCAACACCAACTTCAAGTATTCAATCGCAGCCCAATACCGAAAATCGAATCCATATTGTTCAATCTAAAGAAACAAAATTCGGACTTTCGAAGCTTTATGGAGTAACGATTCAAGAGTTGGAAGCGCAAAATCCTCAAATTGTTGCCGGATTGCAAGTAGGACATAAGCTTCAAATTAAAGGTTCGACTACAGGTTATTCGCAAGATTTGTCTAAGGCGAATGCTTCGTTGTCATTTGATTCTAAATTTGATTATGTTGTTTTGCCTGGGGAAACTTTGTATGGAATTTCAAAACGAAATGGAATTACTGTAGACGAACTTACCAAAGCAAATGCATCAGTTTTAAATGGAGTTCTAAAAAGTGGTCAAAAACTTACCATTCCTACTCGAAAAGGAAATGTGATTCCGGCTTCTTCTATTGCCGTTGCATCGGATTCAAAATATCATTTGGTTGAACCAAAAGAAACTAAGTTTGGCCTTGCAAAAAAATATGGTGTTACGATTGCTGAATTAGAAAATTTGAATCCACACATTGTGAAAGGACTTCAAATAGGACAAAAAATCAGTATTCCTGCCTCTTACAAAGGAGACGATAGTTTGGTTGCGGTTTCACCAAAGACTACTGAAGTTGTAGAGAACAAACCTACTACCAACGAAAACAAACCTACTTCTAATGAAAGTAAACCAGAAGTAAAGTCAATTCAACCTGTAGTTAATCGAGAATATGTTGATTACGAAATTCAACCAAAAGAAACGCTTTTTGGTTTGTCTAAAAAAGCAGGAATGTCTGTCAAAGAATTTACCGATTTGAATCCGAAATTGGCAGATGCTGTTCAAATTGGGATGATCATTAAGATGCCTAAAAATGCTAGTACAATTGTAAATACTATTCCTGAAAATAGTAAACCTGTAGCATCAAATAAAACCGATGCAATAGCCTCTGTGCCAACAAACAGTTCAGATGTTAAACCAGTTTCAAATTTCAAGAATCTAGCTTTGACGGCTGATAAATCAGTTAAAAAGCAGGTGGCTATTTTGATGCCTTTTGATGAAGCTAAGTTTAAAGAATACGCATCGTCATCATCAGATTTTAAAGAGGTTAAAGACGAATTTGTGAAAGGAAATTTACAGTTTTATTCTGGTGCGTTAAAGGCAATTGATTCGGTTAAGGCATTAGGATTTGCTTTAGATACCAAATTGATTGAATTTCACAGTAATCCAGATGATTTGAGTTTGAATAAATTGGATCAAAACGAAGATGTTTCTAAATCTAATTTGGTTTTGATGCCTTATTTTGAAAATGAAGCCTCAAAATTGGCTTCCGATTTTAGTAAGCAAAATCTCCCAATTGTAACCACATCTTTAGTGGGTGAGGATAAAGGAAATGCTAATTTGTATATTGCGATACCTTCGGAATCTGATATTCGAAATGAGGTTTTGGATTATCTTAAAACTAAAAATGCCAACGTTATTGTGGTGAATAATGCTACTAGAGTTGAAAGTAAAAATGATATTCTTAAGAAATTTCCGGATGCCAAATTTGTAAAAGTGTCAGACAAGAATGCTGTTGATACCGATGATCTAAAAACATTATTGGTAAAAGATAAGTTGAATTATGTGATTTTGGATACAGAAAAAAACAGTATGATTATCAGTTCGACTAATGTATTGTTGAGTGAGTCGACAGATTTTCAAATTCAAATGGTTGTTTTAGAACCTTCTTTGTTGTCTAATTACACAACTATTTCATCTATAAGAATCAATATTTTAAAGATGATTTATCCATCCTATTTATCAGTGGATATGGCTGCAAAATCATCAGAGATTATCAAAAAGACAAATAAAAATGCTATTGAAGACGATAAAAACTTTTTAATTGGGTTTGATGTTACTTTTGATAGTTTATTGCGAATATTACAAAGTAAGAGTTTTGAATCTACTGCAGAAGAAGAAGCAACTCAATATGTTAAATTAAAATTTAAATATAGTAAAAACATTATAGGTACTCATATTAATAAGGGTTTTTATATCCTTCAGCATGATACTGATAATATTATTAAGGAAATAAAAGCGAATTAATTTCATCGTTTAACGGTAAGTTATTTTATTTAATTTTGGTTAATGTTTTTGCGGTATTTATAGAAAAACGTCTGTTTATTAATGAATTACAGATGATAAAAAATAATTTTGCTTATGACAAAAAATATACAAAGTAGAAAGTATTTAAATTTAGTTTACTTAATTCTTTTCTTTTTCCTCGGATTGAGTAAAGGAATTGCCCAGTGTCCTACGGTTGTCAATCCAGTCCAAACATTCTGTAATACCCAATCTCCAACGGTGGCTAATTTAGTAGCAACTAATAATGGAAATGGAGTTGTTTGGTATGCTACTGCAACTTCTACAACGCCATTATCTCCAGCGGCAGGTTTGGTAAATGGAGAAGATTATTTTGCAGATGATAACTCAGGCTCTTGTGGAACAAGACAGCAGGTAGTTGTTACAATATATTCAGCACCAACAGGCCAAAATTTTCAAGGTGTTTGTGTTGATAGCCCTTCTCAAGCTACGATTGCAAGTTTGATAGCCAACGGAAATAACGTTGAATGGTATACAACACCAAGTGGAGGAACGCCATTATCACCTTCAACAATTTTAAATAATAATACCATTTATTATGCAGGACAAACAAACCCAGTAACTGGATGTAAAACTTCCAGACTTTCGGTATTTGTAACTGTTGGTGTAGTTCCCGTTCCTACTGGAAATGCAAGTCAGACGTTTTGTACAACTCAATCACCAACTGTTGCTAATTTAGTGGCTAGTGGAGCTAATAATTGGTATGCTACGGTATCGTCGTCAGTACCATTAGATCCATCAACACCTTTAGTAAATGGTCAAAGTTATTTTGCTACTACATTAGATCCACCATGTGAAAGTACTGATAGATTAGAAGTTATCGCAACTTTATTGCCTCCAAATAATTCTGGAACAAATGGTACAATTCAAGTATGTTCTAATCAAATAGCGTCGAATCCTATTCGAAATTTGTTCAATAGTTTGGGAGGAAGTCCCGATACTACAGGTACATGGACTGGCCCTATAGCTACAACAAATGGAAATTTAGGTACGGTCAATATTTCAACATTTACAGCGGCAGGTAGTCCATACATTTTTACTTATACTGTAAATAATGGAGCTTGTGTTCCAAGTTCGTCAACAGTAACTATTACTATTTCTGATCCTAAGAATGCAGGAACAAATGGTACATTAACCGTTTGTAGTAATGCACCAACACAAGATCTATTCACACTTTTAGGAGGATCCCCACAAACGGGTGGAACATGGAGTCCGGCTTTAGCTAGTGGTACTGGAATATTTAATCCTGCTGTTGATTCTTCAGGAACATATACATATACTGTTTCAGGACCAGCACCATGTGGTAACGCCACAGCTACGGTAACAGTTACTGTAATTCCTAAAGCTAATGCAGGAACAAATGGTACTTTAAATATTTGTAGTGATGGAGCTCCAAGAAATCTTTTTACTAGTTTAGGAGGCTCACCACAATCAGGAGGCGTTTGGACACCCCCTTTAGCTAG
>CAZNWY010000048.1:0-17676 GCA_964577105.1 uncultured Flavobacterium sp. | reverse complement strand
GGATTTTCGGCTAAAGATGCTTTTAATTCAGCTATTTTTAAATACACTTCAAGAATATTATTTCCATCGATGATGTGACTTTCCATACCATAACCAATACCTCTGTCTGCAAGATTTTCACAACGGTATTGCTCGTTGGTTGGTGTTGAAAGTCCGTAACCATTATTTTCAATCACAAACAAAACAGGTAAATCCCACACCGAAGCAATATTTAGTGCTTCGTGAAAATCACCTTCAGAAGTAGCACCTTCACCAGTGAAAACTGCGGTTACTTTACCATTTTTCTTTAATTTATTCGCTAATGCAATTCCGTCGGCAATACCCATTTGTGGTCCGAGGTGCGAAATCATTCCGATGATTTTGAATTCCTGTGTTCCGAAGTGAAAACTTCTATCGCGACCTTTGGTGAAACCTGTTTTCTTACCTTGCCATTGCGAAAATAGTCGGTGTAACGGAATATCACGACCTGTAAAAACACCTAAATTTCTATGCATTGGCAAAATGTATTCGTCTTGATCTAAAGCCGCTGTAATTCCGACTGATATAGCCTCTTGACCAATACCCGAAAACCATTTAGATACTTTACCTTGACGCAGAAGAATGAGCATTTTTTCTTCTATCAATCTTGGTTTTAAAAGTTTTTTATATAAATCTAATAATTGAATATTGGATAATTCTTTTCTATCGAAGTTCATTTGTTTTGAATTTAAAGCCTTGCAAAAATATAAAATTTAGAATCGTTACTCCTAACTATTTTGCGGAATTGTTTGTGATTTTATGTTTTTTTAACGAATTGCACAAAAAACTAAGTCCAATTGAACTTCCTATGAAATAAAGATCCTCTAGCCCTGATAGAGCCGATATCCTTGCGTAGTTTACGAAGCAAGATAAAGGCGAAAGCAGGAAACAGCTTCTAAACTTTATTCTGCTTGATTAACTGATGAATAAAAATAGTGATTAATTATGTTAATAACTTTGAAAATTTGAATTTAAAAATTAGTTACATTTGTAGTTATGATTGGAATTTTTCCAATTGAAGTTATTAACAAAAAAGTTTTAGTAGTATGCAACAAATTCCAAGTGTTGACTTACGTGATTTCCTGTCGGATGATCCGGCACGTAAACAAAAATTTGTAAATGAAATCGGAAGAGCTTATGAAGATATTGGCTTCGTAGCATTAAAAGGTCATTTTTTAGATGACAAATTGGTTGAAGATTTGTATAGTGAAGTGCGCAACTTCTTTAATCTTCCATTGGAAACAAAAAAACAATATGAAATTCCAGGAATTGGTGGCCAACGCGGTTACATTTCGTTTGGAAAAGAACATGCCAAAGGACGTTCTGCTGGTGATTTAAAAGAATTTTGGCATTTTGGACAATACGTTAGTGAAGGTTCAAAATATGCCAATGAATATCCAGAAAATGTGACTGTAAATGAATTGGCAAACTTCAATAAAGTAGGTAAAGAAGCCTATAAAATGCTAGAAAAAACTGGCGTTTATGTATTGAGAGCTTTGGCATTGCACATTGGTTTGGATGAATTTTATTTTGATAATTATATTAAAGATGGCAATAGTATTCTTAGACCGATTCACTATCCGCCAATTACTGATGAGCCAAAAGATGGAGCTGTAAGAGCTGCTGCACATGGTGATATTAACTTGATTACTTTATTAATGGGTGCTCAAGGAAAAGGATTGCAAGTGCAAAATCACGATGGAGAATGGATTGATGCCATGGCGCAACCCGACGAATTAATGATTAATGTGGGCGATATGTTGTCAAGACATACCAATAATAAATTGAAATCAACGATTCACCAAGTGGTTAATCCGCCAAGAGAATTGTGGAATACTTCGCGTTATTCTATTCCGTTTTTCATGCATCCAGTGAGCGATATGAAGTTGAATTGTTTACCAGAATGTATTGATGAAAATAATCCGAAACAATTTGAAGACATTACCGCTGGTGATTATCTGAATGAGCGTTTGGTGGAATTAGGATTGATAAAGAAATAAAAGGAAAGAGATTCCGAATTTTAAAATTCCAAATTCCAATTAATTGCTTGTTGGAATTTGGAATTTGATTTTTGATAATTTGAGAAATATGGATTTACAAGAACAATTAAAAAAACTATTTCCAGACCATGAGGTTTCCAATGAACCCGAAGAACTAGTTGAAAAAGAACACTCTTTATTCGTTCAAAAAGAACCTATGATTTGTAAATTTGAAAAGCGAAAAGGTAAACCGACAACAATCATTTCGGGTTATGAAGGCGAAGATGAAGATTTCAAAATATTAGCCAAAGAAATCAAAAGTAGATTGGCTGTAGGCGGAAGCTTTAAAGACGGAGAAATCATCATACAAGGCGATTATCGTGATCGAATAATGAAATTATTACAAGATAAAGGATTTAAAACAAAACGTGTTGGAGGATGATTTGAAGTACGAAGTACAAAATTACCAACAACAACAAATAACATAAAAAACATGATTGCATCATCAGAATTAATTTTAAACCCGGACGGAAGTGTGTACCACTTGAACCTTAAACCGGAACATATTGCAAAAGACATCATCTTTGTTGGTGATCAAAATAGAGTTGAAAAAATTACTCAACATTTTTCGAGCATTGAATTTTCTCAACAAAAAAGGGAATTCAAAACACAAACCGGAATATACAAAGGCAAACGAATGACTGTAATATCAACTGGAATTGGTCCGGATAACATTGATATTGTAATGAACGAATTGGATGCTTTGGTAAATATTGATTTAGAAACTCGTAAAATCAAAGAAGAGTTGACTTCGTTAAATATTGTTCGAATTGGTACATCGGGTTCTTTGCAGGCCGATATTCCGTGTGATAGTTTTGTAATGAGCCAATATGGTCTTGGATTAGACAACATGCTTCGCTCTTATTTAATTGATGAGATTTCAGAAACGGCAATGGAAGATGCTTTCATTAAGCAAACCAATTGGGATTTGAAAAAAGGACGTCCGTATGTGATTAAAGGAAGTGAAATTCTTGAAAAACGCTTAGAAAGTGATCAAATCTTTAAAGGATTTACCGGAACAGCAGGCGGATTTTATGGTCCACAAGGTCGTGTGTTGCGATTAAACATTCAAGATCCTGAACTGAATAACAAAATGGATCAATTTGAATATGAAGGCATCAAAATGACCAACCTCGAAATGGAAACTGGAGCTATTTATGGCTTAGGAAAACTATTAGGACACGAATGTTTATCATTAAATGCCATTATTGCCAATCGTGCCACAGGAACTTTTAGTGAAGACCCGTATAAAGCTGTCGATGCTTTGATTGGGTATGCGTTAGATAAATTGGCGGAGTAATAGTTAATTTGATAATTAAATGATTCAGAACACAGATTTAAGAAATTGTAATGATTTATCTGATTTCTTAAATCTGTCTCCCAAAAAACTATGGATTTAATATTAGAAACCGATCGACTTCTACTTCGTCCACTTGAAATTAGTGATGCCGAAGCCATGTTTGCTATGGATAATAATCCGTTAGTGCACAAATATTTATGGCAAAATCCTACTCAAGAAATTAGCGAAACCATCAAAATAATTGAGTATGTTCAAAAACAATACGACGAAAATAACATTGGTCGTTTTGCTACAATTTTAAAAGAAACTGGCGAATTTATTGGTTGGACTGGCATCAAATACATTAATGACCATGTAGAAAATGGCAATACTAATTTTTACGATTATGGTTACCGTTTGAATGAAAAATTCTGGAACAAAGGGTATGCCACCGAAGCTTCTTATGCTTGGTTGGATTATGGATTTAATCAAATGAAGATTGATATTATGAATGCCTACACCCATTCTGAAAACGGAGCTTCTAATCATATTCTACAAAAAGTTGGTATGAACTTCGTCGAAAACTATTTAGACAAAGAGGGAGTTTTATGGAAATGGTGGCAATTGGAAAATACAAAATATAAAATACAAAGTACGAAGTAAAAACTCTTTATCATAAAAAATGAAACACTTCAAAATAGCTGGAGTTCCCGAACATTTTAACCTTCCTTGGCACTTATCTATAGAAAATAAAGAATTTGAGAGCCAAAACATCAATTTACAATGGACTGATGTTCCAGAGGGAACTGGAAAAATGTGTCAAATGTTACGAGATGGATCAACAGATATAGCTGTAATTTTAAGCGAAGGAATCGTTAAAGATATAGTCGATGGTAATCCGAGTAAAATTGTACAAGTATATGTAGAAAGTCCATTAATTTGGGGAATTCATGTAGGTGCCGCATCAAAATACCAAACCCTATCGGATTTAGAAAACACAAAAGTGGCTATTTCTCGATATGGTTCGGGTTCACAATTAATGGCTTATGTTAATGCTCAAAATCAGGGTTGGAAGACCAATGATTTAAAATTTGAAGTGGTCAATACTATTGATGGTGCAGTTGAAGCATTAACAAAGGGCACAGCCGATTATTTTATGTGGGAACACTTCATGACTAAGCCGTTGGTAGACAACGGAATATTTCGTCGTTTGGGAGACTGCCCTACTCCATGGCCATGCTTTGTTATAGCTGTTCGTGATGAAATTATAAAAAATCATCCTAATGCAATTGGTCAAATCTTAGAGATTATTAATAAATCGACTTCAAAATTTAAAGAAATACCTTTTATTGACGAAGTATTGGCGTCTAAATATCATCAAAAATTAAACGATATACAGGAATGGTTAAATTTAACTCAATGGTCTCAAAAAGAACTATCTGAAGAAATGTTAAACAAAGTTCAAAATCAATTATTTGAACTCCAAATTATCGAGAAAAAAGTTACTTTTGCTGATGTTGTAAAAGCCATTTAGTCTTTTCCATATCATTAGTAATGTTAGAAAAAACAAAACTGTATTATCTCTACATCAAAAACAAACTCACGGTAAAAAAACCTTGGGATGTGATAATCATTTTTGTACTCAATCTATTGATTGCTATTCCAATTTTTATCATAGTTCATCACAATATTATTGAATTCAATTGGTATTATAATATTGATAGAATATTAATTTTTATCATCATTTTACTGCTCATACAGCTGGTGCTTCAAGCCATGAGAAGAATAACTTTGATTAGTATTTTTCTATATTTAATAGCATTGTTCTACGGAACTTTATTTGGTGGATACGGATTTCAAACGGTTTTTGAAGATTATCAATCCATGTTATATACTATGGCTGACAATCCTTATCCGCAAGACATTATCATCGATCGATTGCTTCCTTTTCCTAATAAAACTAAGGTCATAAATGCTATAGATTACAAAAATCCAAAAGTTCGGAATTTTGCCATCATGTCTGTGAACAAATATTTTAAAAATGTAAAAGGCTATCACGACTATTTTACACTAATTCAATGTTTTGCAGTATTCAAAGAAATCAATACCAATTGGAATTACGTGAGTGATCCAAAAGGTGAAGAATACATTGCAAGTGCTAGTGAATCTGTACAATATTTGTCAGGAGACTGCGACGATCATTCTATTTTAATGGCAGCAGCAATTCGATCAATTGGAGGCACTCCAAGACTTATTCATACTAATGGTCACATGTATCCTGAAATTCTGATTGGAAACAAGTCTTACTTAGAAACCATAAATTATTTGATCAAAAAGATTTTGTTTCCTGTTGAGAGCAAGAATCAACCCATTCATTATCATATTGATGAAAGAGGAAAAGTTTGGTTGAATTTAGATTATACCGCCAAATATCCTGGAGGACCATTTATGAAACAAGAAGTATTGAGTGCTCTGACTTTCAATTAATTTTAGAAACATTAAATAAAATAGTATATTAGCTTTTTAAAACAGCGCCTTTATGAAGAGAATAATAATTTTATTTTTTCTTGGAACATTCCTAATCAATGCACAAGAAAGCCCTATGGCTGACAAAAAAAACGAATTTAGAGTCGATGTACTATCAGCAATTGCTTATGGGAAAACGAGTTTTAGCTATGAGCGTTTTCTTAAAAAAGACTTTTCAATTGGAGTTAATGTAAATTTTTCAAACAATTCTAAAATTGAGGATGAATTCAACGATGGTTTTAGAAATAATTTACCAAAATATGAAATCAATCCCTATCTAAGATATGCGTTATCAAAAAGTAAATCGCGTTATTATTTTGCCGAAATTTTTGCTTCTGCCAATGGAGGTGACTTCAAAGAAATAATTCGAACTAATGATGGAACTTCTAATGGATATTATACCATCGAAAAAAGCAAATATACTGATATTGGTTTAGGAGGAAGTTTGGGCTACAAAATGTACATCAAACAAGCTTGGGCAATAGAATTTTTTGTTGGATTTGGAAAAAACTTAACCAACACGGCTAAAAGTCCCGATGTAATTTCAAGAGTAGGCATTAACTTAGGTTACCGATTTTAAAAAAACAGTTTATGAAAAAAATAAAAATAACCTCTTTATTACTATTGTTGTTAGTTAGTTTCACCAATTGCGATACCAACGATGACGATTTTTATAACTCTGTATTTGTATCTATTCCTAATTTGGTACAAATACAAACACAACCAACCTACAACACGGGCAGCTATTTGTATGTAAGTTCCTATATCAACCGATTATTACCCGAACCCAATCAGAGCAATTTATTAGATATTAGAAAAACTACCAACAATGCCCATTCTTTTAGTTTTTCTTATTTGTTAGAAAAAAAAGTAAACAATGACTGGGTTTTGGTAGATGCTAGTTTGCCAAATATTGATTTAAATTTAGGCTCTTTCGAAACTGGAAGTTTTTACAACGCCACGGTACTATTTGATTCTACCAATGATCGATACGAATATCTTTGTGGGATAAAACTTCCTTCTGCTGGGCAATATCGATTAAGTTTTGGATACAATAGTGATGCTACTGATATGGTAGAATTACAATCTAACAGCAAAAATGGCGATATTACATTGAATATAAATTCAAAAATAAGCGGCTTAGACTCTAATGGTTATTATAATTTTACCGTTAATTAATAGTAGAATCTACTAGTCAAAATACTATTTTTTTTACCAAACAATTTCTTTCAAGCCTTTGCTTTTTAAAAAATCATTGGTAGTGCTAAAATGCTTATTACCAAACCATAAGCCTCTATTTGCACTCAAAGGCGATGGATGACCTGTTTCTAAGACTAAATGTTTTTTTCGATCAATTTTCAATCCTTTCTTTTTGGCAAATCCACCCCAAAGTAAGAAAACAACATGTTCTTTTTCATCTGAAACTTTCTGAATTACAGCATCTGTAAACGTTTCCCAACCCTTATTTTGGTGGCTTCCAGCTTCACTTTGTCTAACCGTCAAAGTAGCATTTAATAGGAGAATGCCTTGCTTTGCCCATCGTTCTAAATTTCCTGATTTAGGAAATGGAATTTTTAAATCATTTTCAATTTCTTTAAAAATATTGATTAAAGAGGGTGGAAAAGCGATTCCATCATTAACCGAAAAACACAATCCATTTGCTTGACCAACACCATGATAGGGATCTTGACCAATTATAACTACTTTGATATCCTCAAAAGGACAATCGTCAAAAGCAGCAAAAATCTGGCTTCCTTTTGGGTAACATACGCGAGAAGCATATTCATCTTTTACAAATGAAATCAACTCAGAGAAATAAGGTTTTTCAAATTCTGATGAAAGTTTGCTTTGCCAAGAAGGATGAATTTTAATCAACATATCATAAATTTTTATCAAAAATATAAAATTCTGTTGCAATATGGTTTACAACCTTTGTAACTTTGAAATTCTGAAAATAAACTATGATCTCAATAACCGATAAAACATTACAAGACTTAGAATTCAAGACGATTTTGGAAACCATATCAGACCGATGCAATACTGAAATTGGAAAACAAAAAGCACTTGAAATTGTTCCGTTTAAAGATAAAAATCTATTGATGAATGCACTTTTGCAAACATCTGAATACTTATCTTCTTTTTCAAATAATAATGCACTACCCAATCATGGTTTTGAGAATATTACCAACGATTTGAAAATGTTAGGTATAGAAGATAGTTTTCTGGAAGTGAGTACTTTCAGAAAAATTGCTACTTTATCTGAAACGACGAATGTTTTACTTTTATTTCTAAAAAAATTCAACGAGTATTACCCCAAATTGAACGAAAGAGCTGTTCAAGTAGAATATACAAAATACATCATCCAAAAAATTGATGAAGTAGTTGATAAATATGGAGTTATTAAAGACAATGCTTCGCCTGATTTAATCAACATCCGTAGAGATATGAATGTAGTTCGAGGCAAAGTAAATCAGAGCTTTGGAACTGCTTTATCACATTACAACTCACTCGGCTACTTAGACGATATTAAGGAAAGTATTGTAGAAAACAGAAGAGTTTTGGCTGTTTTGTCAATGTATCGCCGTAAAGTAAAAGGTTCTATTTTAGGTAGTTCTAAAACAGGAAGTATTGCCTACATTGAACCCGAAGCTACTCTAAAATATTCTAGAGAATTAAGCAATTTAGAATATGAGGAACGTGAAGAAATAACCAGAATTTTAAAAAAATTAACGAATGATATTCGTCCGTTTTTAGATTTATTAAAAGAATATCAAGAGTTCTTGAGCGATATTGATGTTGTAGCTGCAAAAGCGAAGTATGCCTTCAAAATAAATGCTATTTTACCTCACATAACAGAAGAAAAAAGACTGTATTTTAGAGAAGCTTATCATCCTATTTTATTTTTAAACAATAAAAGTAAAAATGAAATTACGTTTCCACAAACCATTGAATTAAAAAATGACAGCCGAATTATTGTGATTTCTGGCCCGAATGCTGGAGGAAAAACCATTTCGTTAAAAACAGTTGGATTATTGCAATTAATGCTTCAAAGTGGCATTCTTATTCCTGTTCACGAACGCAGTGAAACCTTCTTATTCGATAGAATTTTGACCGATATCGGCGATAATCAATCTATTGAAAACCATCTAAGTACTTACAGCTATCGCTTAAAGAACATGAATTATTTTTTAAAAAAATGTAATTCCAAAACCTTATTTTTAATTGATGAATTTGGTACAGGTTCCGATCCTGAATTGGGTGGCGCTTTAGCCGAAACATTCTTAGAAGAATTCTACCATAGAGAAGCTTTCGGAATAATTACCACACATTATTCTAATTTAAAAATTTTAGCAAACGAACTACCCTATGCTTCCAATGCGAATATGTTATTTGATGAAAAATCATTGGAACCTATGTATAAATTGATTTTAGGTCAAGCCGGAAGTTCATTTACCTTTGAAGTAGCTCAAAAAAATGGTATTCCATATGGATTAATCAATCGTGCAAAAAAGAAAATTGAAGGAGGAAAAGTTCGATTTGATAAAACGATAGCAACTTTACAAAAAGAACGTTCAAAACTGGAAAAAACCTCATTAAATCTTAAAGAAGAGGAAATAAAGGCTCGTGAAGAAAGTAAAAAAATGGAGTCTATCAACCTCAAAATTCAAGAGAAATTAGAGCGTTATCAAGAATTATACGATGCCAATCAACGCCTTATTTATATCGGGCAAAAAATTGATGATTTATCAGAAACTTACTTTAACAATAAGGATAAGAAAGTTTTGATAGGTGAATTTTTGAAAATGATTGAAATAGAAAATTCGAAAAGAAGAAAACTTTCTGTCAAAGAAAAGAAAGTAAAAGAAGTCATTCAAAAACAAGTGGTAGAAGAAGTCAAAGTTAAGGTTGAAGAAATTAGGAAAGAGAAAAAAGAAAAGAAAATCAAAGCCAAAAAAAGTGAAGAAAACAAACCTAAAGTTGTATTAAAAATTGGTGATCGAGTGCGTATGATTGATGGAAAAGCTATTGGAACTATCGATGCTATAGAAAAAAATAAAGCAACCGTAAATTACGGAATTTTCACTTCTAAAGTGAGTGTTGATTCTTTAGAATTTGTTGAAAAAGGCAAATAAATGTTAGATTTACCCGATAATAAAAAGATCATACTTTTTGATGGAGTTTGTAACCTATGTAACTCCTCAGTACAATTCATCATTAGACATGACACAAAAGATGTCTTTCGTTTTGTGGCAATTCAATCCGAGAAAGGTCAAGAAATAATCAACTATATAGGTGTTGATTTGTCTAAAGTTGATAGCATTATTTTATATATTCCAAAGGTAGCCTATTACATTAAAGCTGATGCTGCCCTTGTAATCACTCAAGATTTAAATTGGTATTTTTCCGTTTTCTATTATTTAAAATTTGTACCAAAATTTATAAAAAATGGCATCTACGATTTAATAGCCAAAAACAGATATAAATGGTATGGTAAAAAAGAATCCTGCATGATACCAACACCAGAAATTGCTGCTAAATTTTTGTAATGATAATTATCATATAAATTAATAAAAAGGTTAATTAAATTTGACGAACCTTAAAACCATTTTATATGAACAAATTAATGATCCCTCTCTATTCATGGGACAATGGAGCGTTCATCATGATAGGAGTTTTTGCTTTAGTTATTTTGGGTTTAGTTGGAGCAATATTCTTAATGATGGGCAGTAGTAAAAACAAAAAAGACTAAGCTATCGCTTAGTCTTTTTTTATATTCATTGAAGAATTATTATTCTTTAACTACTTTTTTAGTAGCAATACCTTTATCAGACACAATTTTCATCATGTAAACTCCTTGAGCTAAATCAGAAACTGATACTTGAGCTTCAGAAACATTTGAGAATTTTACATTTTTAACAACTCTACCATTCAAATCACTAATTTCAATTTCAGAAATTATTGCATCTGTAGTATTAACTACATTAAAGATATTTTTGGTTGGGTTAGGATAAACTGAAAAAACTTTAGAATTAAGTTCGTTTTTAATTGTACCTAATAAACTCTCTGTTGCTTTAGCAGTTATTGTATAATCGTCAACAATAATTGTTGAAGCTAAAGCATTTCCTGTATTTGCCAAGAATAGATAATCAAATTCATCAACAATAAAATCAGGATCTCCATTGATACCTCCATAAAGTGCTGGAGTTACGTCATTACATTTCCATTGAAATCTTCCAGTAGCCGAATTATAAGCAAAACCAACTCTAATCCATGTATCTGCAGGTAAGATTAAACCTCCTGTTCTAAGAGTTATAAGATAATTACCAGGAGTACCTGTAGCATTAAAATCGCCATATGCAAAACCATCTAAGCGCTTAGTATTCATATTGAAACTATATCCTCCAATCGCATTTCCATCTGCCCCATAAATAATAGCTCTAAATATATTAGTACTAGCAGTTGCAGCACCTGTATTGAAAGAAAATTCTAATTCAACAACATCATTTCCAACAGTTCTAGAAGTCCATGATGACTGTAAACCATCTTTCCATACATCTCTACTTCCAGTAGCAGCATCAGAAGAAATAATTTGTAAAACATTTTGATGCACAAAGTCAGCACCAACAATTTGATAGTTGCTATTAGCCGAATTAGTTCCTCCTGTTGAGTTTTGAGTAAACATACCCCCTTGTCCTGCAACTGTGCCTGTTAGATTAGTTCCAACATTACCTATTGTCAATGCATCATAGGAATCAGACTCAAGAACTTGAGCATTTGATGATAAAAAAGAACCTACTAAAAGTCCTATTAAAAGTAATTGTTTTTTCATAAAAGAAATATTTAATTTTTATAAGATTCAAATTTATAAATAATATTTTACATTATAATTTTTTTTAACTTTCTTTTTCCCAATTACCAACAACAGATGTTGCCAAAGCATTACCCAAAACATTAGTCGCGCTTCTAAACATATCACAAAAATGATCTATTGGTAAAATCAAAGCAATACCTTCTACAGGGATTTTAAACATTCCGCAGGTTGCCGCTACCACTACCAAACTGGCTCTAGGCACTCCTGCAATACCTTTGCTCGTTAGCATCAGAACTAATAACATGGTCATTTGAGTTCCTAAATCTAAGTGTATTCCATAAACTTGAGCTATAAAAATACTTGCGAAAGTCATATACATCATACTTCCATCTAAGTTGAAAGAATATCCTAATGGTAACATAAATGAGACAATCTTGTCTTTTATTCCAAATCGCTCTAATTCTTCTGTTAGTTTTGGAAAAACAGCTTCACTACTAGTGGTACCAAAAGCAATGACTAATGGGCTGACGATTCTTTTCAGTAGGGCAATCATACTTTTTCTTAAAAATATATAACCAACAACCAAAAGAAAAACCCATAAAGATGCAATTCCTACAATAAAAGAACTGAAAAATTTAGCATACGTAATCAATAATTCATTAAAATCTTTGATTGCAAATACACCAGCTATAGCACCAAAAACTCCTATTGGAGCGAATTTCATCACATAATTTACCATTTTCAAAATAATATGCGACGTTTTGTCTAATGCGTTGATTACTGGTTTAGAATTATCTCCAATTGAAGCAGCGGCCAATCCAAAAAATATGGAAAAAATTACAATTTGTAAAATTTCGTTACCTGCCATAGCTTCAACAATACTTTTTGGGATAATATGTTCTACAAAATTTTGAGCCGAAAATCCTTGTGTTTTTTCTGTTACCTCTGATGCAGTAGCTAAATCGACCTTTCCTAATTTTAATCTTACACCAGGTTGAAGTGTATTTACCCAAAACATTCCAATTAACAAAGAAACAAATGATGCTGAAAAAAACCAACCCAAAGCTTTTCCCCCAATTCTTCCAACCGCTTTTATATCTCCTAGTTTAGCAATACCTACCACAAGAGTTGTAAAAACTAATGGCGATATAATCATTTGAACTAAACGAATAAAAATTGTAGCTAACATTTTAATTTTATCACTAAAACTTTTAGCATCGTCTTCTAGATAGTATCGGTGCACAAAAATTCCCAATATTGCTCCAAAAAACATCGCAAGAATGATTTGAACAGTAAGATTACTGGCAAATGATTTCTTTTTATTTTCAACTGTATCCATTTAGTGTTTGTATATTTTGTTAATTAAATAAAAATCGGCTAAAACTAACGCTGCCATAGCTTCAACTATGGGTACCGCTCTTGGAACAACACAAGGGTCATGACGACCTTTACCTTGTTGCTCAATGATTGTATTTTGATTGGTTAATACATCTTGTTTTTGAATTAAAGTAGCCACTGGCTTGAATGCAACTCGAAAATAAATATCCATTCCATTGGAGATGCCGCCCTGAATCCCACCAGACAAATTGGTTTTGGTAGTACCATCTTCATTATACAAATCGTTATGCTCGCTGCCTTTCATCATTGCTCCACAAAATCCACTGCCAAACTCAAATCCTTTAACAGCATTAATAGACAACATGGCTTTACCCAATTCAGCATGAAGTTTGTCAAATACAGGTTCTCCTAAACCGATTGGCACATTCTGAATCACACATGTTATGGTACCGCCAATCGTATCGCCTTGTTTTTTTATTTCTTTGATGTAATTCTCCATTTTTTCTGCTGTTTGAGCATCCGGACAACGAACAGAATTACTATCAATTTTTGAAAAATCTAAATCTTGATAAGGTTTATCTATAAAAATTGAACCTACAGAAGATACAAAAGCATTTATTTTAATAGGATTCAAAACTTGTTTAGCTATTGCTCCAGCCACAACCCTACTCGCGGTTTCTCTAGCAGAACTTCTTCCTCCACCACGATAATCTCTAATACCGTACTTTTTTTCATAAACATAATCGGCGTGACTTGGTCGGTAGGTATCTTTAATATGCGAATAATCGTCCGATTTTTGATTGGTGTTACGAATGACAAATCCAATTGGAGTACCAGTTGTTTTTCCTTCAAAAATTCCAGAAAGAAATTGCACCTCATCTTCTTCCTTACGTTGCGTAACAATAGAAGATTGACCTGGTTTACGACGTTGCATTTCTCTTTGGATGTCGTTAAAATCTAATTCAATCCCAGCCGGACATCCATCGATTATCCCTCCAAGAGCTTCTCCATGTGACTCTCCAAAAGTGGTAATTCTAAAAAGCGTTCCGTAACTATTTCCTGCCATCGCTTATTGTTTTCAACAAAAATAAGTTTTTAATATTTAATGATAATATTGAACCTCATTTTTTTTAAACAAAAAACTTTTAGTACATTAGCCGTCAAACTAATACCAACTTTATGAAAACTAAACTTATTTTAAGTTCACTACTTGCTGTGATACTTTTTACTTCTTGTTCTAGCAGCAATGATGATTCTGGCTCTGTTGCTTCGCCTCCTACAACATTTCTTCCTTTAACCAATGGAAATTATTGGGTTTATGATGTTGATAACGCAGGTACTATCAACAGAGATTCTTTGTATGTAGCACACGATACCGTTATCAATTCTGTTACTTACAAAAAAATGAAAACGTTAACAACACCAACGGGTTTCTTTTCTTCTACCTTAAGAAACAATGGTGCTAAAATAGACGGAAGTAAACTTGAAATGACTGGAACATTAAGTTTGAATTTCGGATTAACTTCTCCTATCGATTTAGCTTTGACAGATTTTGTTTTCTTCAAAGAAAATGCCGCATTGAATGAAGTTTTAGCTACCACATCGGGAACAATAAACCAAACCGTTCAAGGTTATCCGTTAACTATTGATTATACTTTAAAAACCGTTTTTGATGGTAACTTAACAAATTATTTAACCCCTAGTGGGACTACTTATAATGATGTTAAAAAAACTAAAGTGATTATGAATTTAAAAATCACAACAACACAAAATATTCCAGGAGTTCCTACACCTGTTACAATAACAGTTATGAATGCGCAAGATGTAGTAACTTCAACACAATACTACGCAAAAAATATCGGAATGGTTTATGCAAATACGGTAATAAATTATCAATTAAATTCAATTCCAGGCGTTACGTTACCAATACCTAGTTCTGGTACTCAAACACAAGAGGAAACATTGTCTGTTTACCACATAAACTAAACTTTATTTTATTTGATATAATAGATACTAAAATTAGTCGTTCTTTGTTAATAATATAAACTTTAAATTTTATTTTATGAAGAAAGTGATTCTATCTGCTGTAATGTTAATAGGATTATCATGCAGTGTACAAGCTCAAGACATTTCTAAAAATGCAATTGGTTTGCGTTTGGGTGATAATGATGGATTTGGTGGTGAGATTTCTTACCAAAGAGGCTTATCTAATAGTAATCGATTGGAGTTCGATTTGGGATGGAGAAACAGCAAAGATGTAGATGCTTTCAAACTTGCTGGTTTGTACCAATGGGTTTGGAGTATTGATAAAGGTTTTAACTGGTATGCTGGCGCTGGCGCTGGTGTTGGAAGTTGGAGCTACAACAAATATGGCGTTTCTAATAGTGGAACTTTCCTTTTTGGAGCTGGTGATATCGGAATTGAATACAATTTTGATTTTCCTTTACAAGTTTCATTAGACTTCAGACCGGAATTATATATAAATTCTAATGGTTACAGAGACAACAATTTTGGTTCGGATGTCGCTTTAGGATTACGATATAAATTTGACTAAAAACCTCAAATGATATCAAAATAAAAAAGTGCCTGAATACTCAGGCACTTTTTTATTTTATAAGTTGTTGAATTATGATTTTTTCTCTTCTTTTTTACCAGCGCAACAACCGCCTTTTTTGTCTTTAGAACAAGATTTTTTGTCTTTAGAACATTCTTTTTTCTCTGTTTCCTTTTTTTGAGTCTCTTGAGCATTAACATTTCCAGCAAATAAGAATGCTGCAATAGCCATCATTGAAATTACTTTTTTCATTTTTATTGTTTTTAATTATTAAACGTTTTCAGTACACCAAATATATAAATTTAATTTTTTTATGGTCTTAAATATATCTTAATTATATTTTTTTTTATTTTTCTTTTTTGACAAACATATTGAACAACAAACCACCAATTAGTGCAAAGTATAAGGTGCTGTTTACAGGTTTAGATGTTATTCTGCATGTGCCACTTGCGCATCCAACATATTTATAATACAAAAATCCAGATATAGCTCCAATAACTGCCCCGATGGATGTGAAGATAATAGCTTTTTTAGACATTAATTACTTTTTTCTAAAATGATTTTGATGATTTCTTCTTTAGAAAGAACACCCGATTGACGCCATAGTTGTTGCCCATTTTGAAATAACATCATCGTTGGCACACCACGAACTTGTTGCATAGCTGCTAACTCTTGATTTTTATCTACATCTACTTTTATTATAGAAATTCGATCGCCAAGACTATCTTTAACTTCTTTAAGAATAGGAGACAGCATTTGACAAGGTCCACACCAAGTAGCAAAAAAGTCAATTAGTACTGGTTTTTCGGACTGGATAAGATTTGAAAAACTGTTATTCATGATTTTGATTTTTATACGTTACACCACAGCCTCTGGCACCACAACCCAAATTAAATATGGCTTGAAAAAGAAAAAACAATCCAAAGACAACAAAAAACCATTCGTGTGTTTGATAGGCATTAAAAAATAAGAAGACAGCAAACGCCAATCTTACTATTCGCATGAGATGCCAGTTGGAAAGTAGAACTTGTTTCATGTTATTTTAGGGTTGATGGACAAACGTAACTCGTGGTTTTGATTCCTGTCTTTTTTATTGCAGCAAATCCACCTTGAACATCAATGACGTTATGATAACCTCTAGCCTTAAGTATAGATGCAGCAATCATTGATCGATATCCTCCTGCACAATGCACATAAAATTCTTCATTTTTAGGAAACTCCGACAAGTGATTATTTAAAAAATCTAAAGGTGTTGATGGAACATCTAAAATATGTTCTGCTGTATATTCTCCAGGCTTTCTAACATCAAAAACAGGTACTTTCTCGTTCATTTTTTGCTCTAAAACCTCGGCAGAAACTGTAGTAATTGTATCAAAATCAAATCCTGCTTCTTTCCATGATTCAAATCCACCTTTAAGATAACCCAAAGTATTATCATAACCCACTCGAGCCAATCTCTTTATGGTCTCTTCTTCTTTTCCTTCTGGTGTAACTAATAAAATTGGTTGTTTGATATCTAAAATCAATGCTCCAACCCACGGCGCAAATTGTCCATGCAATCCGATAAAAATAGATTTTGGGATATGCCCTTGAGCAAACTCCGCTTCCTTTCGTACATCCAAAATTAAGGCTTCTGTTTCGTTGGCTACAAGTTCGAATGTTTTAGCATCAAAAGCTTTGGCTTCTTTAATAATATCTTCTACATTATTGTAACCTTCCTTATTCAGTTTCACATTCATTGGAAAATATGCAGGTGGTGGTAACAAACCGTCTGTTACTTCGGCAATAAATTCTTCTTTAGTCATATCAGCACGAAGCGCATAATTAGTAGCTTTTTGTTCGCCAATACTTCCTACAGTTTCTTTACTTAAATTTTTTCCACAAGCGCTACCTGCACCATGAGCTGGGTAAACAATAACGTCGTCTGCTAACGGCATTATTTTGTTTCGCAAACTATCAAACAGAATTCCTGCTAGTTGTTCTTGGGTCATATCAGCTGCTTTTTGCGCTAAATCTGGTCGACCTACATCACCTAAAAACAAGGTATCGCCACTAAAAAGAGCGTAATCTTTACCGTTTTCGTCTTTCAATAAATAGCATGAACTTTCCA
>CAZNWY010000047.1:0-17703 GCA_964577105.1 uncultured Flavobacterium sp. | reverse complement strand
AAACAATTTCAGCATCAGGGCTAGTTGGTAATCGTCTTACACAAAATCATTCATCCAAAGTATTTTCTCTATTCTCTTTTTTCTTTTCTCTATTCTCTATTTTTACATACATTTACGGCACAAACAATACTCACAATGACATTTCAAAATACACGCGAATTCGCACAGCAATTAGACGCTCAAGACGAATTAAAAAATTATAGAAACGAATTTATTTTTCCACAACACAACGGAAAAGATGTGATTTATTTCACCGGAAATTCATTAGGATTACAACCTAAACGCACCAAAAAATATGTAGATGAAGTTATGAACGACTGGGCAAGCCTTGCCGTAGAAGGTCATTTCTATGCCGAAAAACCTTGGTGGGATTACCACGAACGTTTTGCCAATCCGTTGAGTGCAATTGTTGGTGCCAAACCTTCAGAAGTGACGGTAATGAATACCTTAACTGTAAACCTACATTTGTTAATGGTGTCGTTTTATCGCCCAACAAAAACACGTTATAAAATCATTTGCGAAGAAAAAGCATTTCCTTCCGATCAATACATGTTTCAATCACAAGTCAATCATCACGGCTACAAACCCGAAGAGGCTATTGTGGAAATCAAAAGACGTGAAGGCGAACACAACATTCGTCTCGAAGACATTTTAGCAAAAATCGAAGAAGTAGGCGATGAGTTGGCTTTGGTTTTATTTGGTGGCGTAAATTATTACACGGGTCAAGTTTTTGATATGAAAACCATTACTGAAGCAGGACACAAAGTTGGAGCTTACGTTGGTTTTGATTTGGCGCACGCAGCAGGAAACATTCACTTAGAATTGCACAATTGGAATGTCGATTTTGCCGCTTGGTGTTCGTACAAATACATGAATTCTGGACCAGGTAATGCTTCAGGATGTTTTGTGCACGAAAAACATCATCATACTAATTTACCACGTTTTGCAGGTTGGTGGGGGCACAATAAAGAACGTCGTTTTAAAATGGAACCTTCATTTGATCCAGTTCATGGTGCCGATGGCTGGCAAGTAAGTAATTTACCAATTTTATCATTAGCACCTTATTTAGCTTCGGTTGAATTATTTGCAGAAGTGGGCATGGAAAAATTAATCGCTAAAAGAGATCAAATTACAGCTTATTTAGAATTTATTTTGCATCAAATTGACAAAGAAGTAAACAGCACTTTTGAGGTAATTACGCCTTCCAAACCCAAAGAACGCGCTTGTCAATTATCTGTTTTTCTTCATGGAGAAGGCAGAAGTTTGTTTGATTATTTAATGAAAAATGGAGTCATCACCGATTGGCGCGAACCTAACGTGATTCGTTTGGCTCCAGTGCCATTATATTCTTCATATGAAGCTATGTACGATTTCGGACAAATACTAAAACAAGGGATAATAACACATCGTTAATAACTTATTTTTTGTGATTTAATAAAAATGTTTTTATTTGTAACAAAATGAAAACCAAAAAACTAACTAATAAATCATTATGAAATTAAAATCGAGCCTTATTTTATTGCTTTTAACAGCAGTAATATTTACCTCAAAAGCCCAAGTTTCAGAGAAACAAAGCGATGCACGCGCATGGATTTCTGCTCATTCAAATGAATTAAACATTAAGTCTTTTCATACATTCAAATTAAATTTTGTTAGAAAAAGTTTGTCAGGTGAGACGTTGCGTTTTCAACAAATGGTCAATAATGTTCCGGTTTTCGATTCTGAGATTGTAGTGCATTTTTCTCCAAATAATGAAATCACCAACACGTCAAGTACTTATGATACAAATGTTGCTAATATCGCAACAACACCAACAATAACTAAAGAAAGTGCCATTCAATTGTCCAATACGGCATTGAAAGTAACAGCAGCCATTTCGTTTCAAGATTGTAAATTGTATGTGTACAATAAAACGGGTGAAACAAAATTGGTGTATCGTGTGCTTACGGATACCGAAAACATCAACGGAAGTTGGGAAGCAATAGTCGATGCGCAAACAGGCGAAGTATTAAGTCTGAATGACATTGCTCGCTACCACATCGAAAAACCAAAAAAGAAATCTAAAGAGAAAGAGAAGAATCAAAAGGAAACTCAAAAAGAAACAACAGTTGCTGCATCACCCAATTTTGTTTCTGGAACTGGAATGATTTTTAATCCAGATCCGCTTTCAGTAGCCCAAGTGGCTTATGGTGGAACTTATGTTGATAATAGTGATGCTACCAATGCACAACTCACTGCGGCAAGAAGTTCGGTTGTAATTCCTGAATTAGAATTTGCTGCTGGAGTTTATAAATTGAAAGGAACTTATGCTGAAATTAAAAATTTAGCCAATCCAAATAAAGGACTTTTTACTCAGGCAACCAACGACTTCAGTTTTACACGCGACAACGATGCTTTCGAAGCTGTAAACGCATATTACCATATTGATAAAAGTATTCGTTATGTAAACGAAACCTTAGGAATTGTGTGCCGTCCATCAACCAATAATGGTGTGCTTTGGTTTGATCCAAGTGCAGAAAGTGGTGCCGATAATTCGCATTATTCTAACGGACAATTGCATTTTGGAGAAGGTGGTGTTGATGATGCTGAAGATGCCGATGTTATTCTACACGAATTAGGTCACGGCTTACACGATTGGATTACCAATGGTTCGCTTTCTCAAGTAAATGGTTTGAGCGAAGGTTGTGGCGATTATTGGGCGTTGTCTTATAGTAGAAGTCTTAACCAATGGCCTGCATCTAACGCGGCTTACAATTATGTATTCAGTTGGGATGGTCATAATCCATTCTGGGCTGGAAGAATTACCAATTATACCGCAACCTATCCGGGTGGTCTAACAGGTACAATTCACACAGATGGTCAAATTTGGGCGACTGCTCTTATGAAAATTTATGATGTAATTGGAAGAACCAAAACTGATAAGGCTTTTCTTGAGGGATTGTCAAACACAAATAGTTCTACTAACCAGCAAGATGCTGCAATTGCCGTACGTCAAGCGGGTATTGACATGAACTATCCTTGTGCCGATATCAAAACAATGACAGATAAATTTACAGAAGCTGGTTATACTATGCCAGCGGTGGCTTTGCGTATTAATTGTCCAGCAGATCAAACGGTTGCTGCAGACGCTAACAACTCGTATACAGTGCCAAGTTATGCAAGTTTATCAAATGCTATTAGTCAAAATTGCGATGCAGTGGTAACTCAATCTCCTGCGGTTGGTTCAGTAGTTGCTCCTGGTACCTATACCGTTACCATGACAGCCACCAGCGGTACTTCGGCAACGTGTAATTTTACTTTAACGGTTACTCCAAATTTAGCGGTAGCTCAGCATGTAAAAGAAAATATTGTAATTTTCCCTAATCCTGCTAAAAACCAAATTACCATTAAAGGAGAATTTGATTCAAAAGAAAGTATTACTATTTACAATTTGTTAGGGCAAAAAGTAATTGAAAAAGCATCCATTTCAAACGAAGAAAGAATAGATGTTTCTAAACTAGAAAGTGGTGTCTATACCATATATTTCAATACTTCTAAGTCTTCTTATAAATTTGTAAAAGAATAAAGAATTTTAAAATAAAAGAAGAAAAGACCACAATGAATTAGTATTTGTTGTGGTTTTTTATTTATTGTAGTTTGATGCAAACAACTTTTGCAAAAACCTCATATCCTTAGTACCTTTGCAACTTATTACTTAAAAAATGACAAAAGAACAAATCATACAAAATTTTGATCCAAGCCAACCCGGTCTTGCCGATGCGACTGTTTTTGGATTGCCATTTTCGGCAGAACAATCTGAAATTATTATTATTCCTGTGCCTTGGGAAGTTACCGTAAGTTATGGTGCTGGAGCATCCGAAGGTCCAGAAGCTATACTTGATGCTTCTTTTCAAGTCGATTTAAATCATCAAGATTTCCCAGAATTATGGAAACTCGGAATGTATTTAGCCGAAATTCCAGAAGCATGGAAAGCTAATTCTGATGAATATAAAGCATTAGCACAACCTATTATTCAAGCTTTAGAAGAAGGAAAAAATATTGATGAAATTCCTAATTTGAAAGCTGATTTAGATAAAATTAATGCCGTGTGTCGCGATTTGCATACCGAAGTGAAAGAAACCGTTTTGCATTGGATGAATCAAGGTAAAAAAGTGGTTCTTTTAGGTGGAGATCATTCTACACCACTAGGCTATTATGAAGCTTTAGCTACTAAACATGATAATTTTGGAATTCTGCATTTAGATGCCCACATGGATTTGCGTATTGCCTACGAAGGATTTACATATTCACATGCTTCTATTATGTATAATACACTCCAAATTCCTCAAGTTTCTAAAATTGTGCAAGTCGGAATCCGCGATTTCTGCGAACAAGAAGTTGAGGTGGTACAATCGCAAAACGGTAGGGTTTTAGTACACACCGATGCTGATTTGAAAAAAGAAACTTTTGAAGGTAAAACTTGGCAACAACAATGTGATGCTATTATCGCTTCGTTGCCACAAAAAGTATGCATTTCTTTTGATATCGACGGAATGTATCCGTGGTATTGCCCAAATACAGGAACTCCAGTTCCAGGCGGATTTTCGTTTGAGCAAGCCACTTATTTGTTCAATAAATTAGCCGAAAGTGGTAAAGAAATCATCGGTTTTGACTTGGTAGAAGTCGCACCTGGTGAAAATGACGATTGGGATGGTAACGTTGGCGCCCGAATGTTGTTTCACATGTGTGGTGTATTAGCCAAAAATAACGGATTAAATACCGGAAAATCAATTGAATTTCCAAGAAAATAGAGTATCAATAATTTTGTCCTTCTGACAAAGGAAGAATCTCACAACCAAACTCTTTTAGTTATCTACTGAAAGAGTTTTTTAGTTATATTTGATACTCAATTACCTTCCAAATGAAAATAGTTAAAAAAATACTTCTCGTAGTTGTAACACTACTTCTTCTTATTGCACTATCACTTTACATTTATTTACAAACCACCAAACCTCAATACGAAGGAGAAATCGGTTTGAAAAACATCAGTAAAGAAACTACGGTTTACTTTGATGATTATGGCGTGCCGCACATTTATGCCAATTCTCAAAAAGACGCGATGACAGCTTTGGGTTATGTACATGCGCAAGATCGTTTGTGGCAAATGGAGCTCATGCGACGCATTGCGCCTGGCAGATTATCCGAACTATTCGGAAGCAAAGCTTTAGCTAATGATAAATTTTTTGCTGGAATAGGCATTGATGAAAACTCCGAAAAAGCCATTGCGCAATTGGATAAAAACTCTGAAACCTATAAGTTGGCTATGGCTTATGTAGACGGTATCAATCAGTACATTGAAAACGGAAAAACACCAGTTGAGTTTCGATTAGTAGGAGTCAAAAAAGAAAAATATACTTTAAAAGACGTCTATAATATCTTCGGATTCATGTCATTCAGTTTTGCTATGGCTCAAAAAACCGATCCGTTACTGACGGATATTCGGGATAAATTCGGTATGGACTATTTAAAAGACTTCGGAATTGATGGCTCACTTGGTGCGGTTCAGTTAAAAAGTTATAAAGGAGCTCAAAGCAAAGCTACATCAAATGATTATGCCGAAATTTCCAAATCGGTAGCCAGTTTGTTAGATAATTCGCCAGTTCCACCATTTATTGGAAGCAACAGTTGGGTAATTGGGGCACCTAAAACTAAGAATGGGAAAGTGATTTTTGCCAACGATCCACATATTGGGTTTTCACAACCGTGTACTTGGTATGAAGCTCATATTGTTACTCCCGATTATGAAATGTATGGCTATTATTTGGCAGGAACACCCTTTCCATTGTTAGGTCACAATCGAAATTATGCTTATGGTTTAACCATGTTTGAAAATGATGATTTGGATTTGTTTCAAGAAGAACAAAATCCGAATAACGCCAACCAATACAAAACGATTGAGGGTTATAAAAATTATACAATTCATCAGAAAACAATCAAAGTAAAAGACAGTGCTTCGGTAACGTTAAACATTAAAGAAACCATTCACGGACCAGTTGTCAATGGTTTGCTTACCACATTAACTTCCAAAAAACCAGTTTCTATGTCGTGGATTTACACCCAACAAAAAAATCAAATTCTGGAAGCAGTACATTCACTTTCGCATTCAAAAAGTGTTCACGATTTTTACAATGGTGTTTCACTCATAGCAGCACCTGGTTTGAATGTGATGTATGGAGATGCTCAAAATAATATTGCTTGGATTGCCTCTGGAAAACTATACAAATTGAATCCATCCGTTAATGGTAACTTCATCATGAACGGCGCTAACGGAATCGATGATAAAAGAGAATTCCTTGATTTTTCTAAAAATCCATCAGCGATAAATCCGCCGTGGAATTATGTGTATTCATCCAATAACCAACCCGAACCTATTGATGGTTACTTGTACCCAGGTTATTATTTGCCTAAAGACAGAGCGATGCGAATTGAAAGTTTTTTAGTAGCTAAAAACAATTGGACTTCTAATGATGTTGAGAACATGATTCTCGATAATACTTCCACGAATGCTGCCAACATTGCTATTGAAGTGGTCTCCAATTTAAACAGAACTGGTTTTTCGAGATTGGAAAAAGATGCCATGTATTCGTTAGTCAGATGGGGCGGAGAAAATGAGTTGAACACCATTCAATCGACCATTTATAATAAATTCATGTATCGATATTTGGAGAACACCTTTCAAGACGAACTGGGTAAAGACGATTTTTCGGCACTGCTTTCAACGCACATTGTCAAACAAATGATCGAACATCAAATGGCCAACGATAGTTCGGTTTGGTGGGATAATTTGGAAACTAAAGACAGAAAAGAAACGCGCAAAGAAATTCTAACAAAATCATTCAAAGAAGCCATTGCTGAACTCGAAAAACAATTCGGAAAAGACATGACCACTTGGACGTGGAATAAGGTTCATAAACTTGAACACCAACATCCTATTGGTAAAATCAAGGCGTTACGAAGTTTTTTCAATGTAGGCCCGTATGAAGTTGCTGGTTCTAATGAAGTGATTAATAATTTAATGTTTGGATTTTCTTCGGATGGAATTTACAACGTCAAAGCAGGTCCATCAACCCGAAGAATCATCGATTTTTCTGATGTTGAAAACAGTGTGAGTATCTTGCCAACCGGTCAATCGGGTAATCCTATGAGCAAACATTACAAAGATCAAGCTGAAATGTACGCACAAGGCAAGTTTAGAAAGATGAAAATGAACAAAGCAGAAATTGAAAAAACGTCTACAAAATTGGTTTTTAAACCTATTTAAATAAAATTTCAATAAATTTGCCTAACCGCTTATAAAAATCAAATGCAAACCCCAAAAAAAATAGCCGTCGTAGGTTCTGGATTAGTTGGAACTTTATTGGCCATATACCTCAAACGATTAGGACACACCGTACACGTTTACGACAGAAGCCCAGATATTAGAACGGTAGAATTTTCAGGTCGTTCCATTAATTTAGTCATGTCAAACCGAGGTTGGAAAGCCATGCAAGATGTGGGTTTGGATGACGAAATTCGAAAAATCGGAATTCCAGTCGACAAACGAGGCATCCACATGCAAGACGGAAGTTTTACCACCCAATTTTACGGTAAAGAAGGTGAAGCTATTTTTTCATTATCACGCGGAGTCTTAAACAGAAGAATGATCGATTTGGCAGAAGAAGCTGGCGTAGATTTCTTTTTTAATCACAAAATTTGGGATGTTTCGCTGGCAACTGCAACCTTATTTGAAGGTGAATCCGAACAAGGGCAGTGGAGCGAATTGAAATACGATATTGTTTTTGGTGCCGATGGTGCTTTTTCTAGAATTAGACACCGAATGCAACGTCAAAGCATGTTCGATTACTCGCAAGAGTTCATGAAGATTGGCTATAAAGAATTGCACATTCCAGCGAATCCTGACGGAACGCATAAAATCGATAAAAATTCCCTTCATATTTGGCCTCGAGGCAATTTTATGCTCATGGGATTATCCAATTTAGATGGTTCGTTTACTTGTACGCTATTTATGCCGTTTGAAGGCGAAAACTCTTTCGAACAATTGAAAGACGAGAAATCGTTAGTCGATTTTTTTGCTAAATATTTTCCCGATACTAAAGAAGTAATTCCCGATTTGGTGAGAGATTTCTTCAAAAATCCAACCAGCTATTTGGCGATTATGAAGTGTTATCCGTGGACTTACGAAGATAAAGTGGCGTTAATTGGCGATTCGGCACATGCTATCGTACCTTTTTATGGTCACGGAATGAATGCTGGTTTTGAAGACATCACCATTCTAAACGAATTGATTGCGCAATACGGTGACGATTGGAAAACGATTTTTTCAGAATACGAGAAATCTCGCAAACCCAATGCCGACGCCATTGCCGAACTTTCTCGAAGAAATTTTGTCGAAATGAGTACCAAAACTGCTGATGAAAAGTTCTTGTTACAAAAGAAAATAGAAAAATGGTTCTCCGACAAGCATCCCGACAAATGGATGCCGTTATACAGTCGTGTGACCTTCAGTTTGCAGCCTTATTCCGAAGCACTAGCCATTGGCGATTTCCAAAATAAAATCATGGAAGAGGTAATGCAAATGGAAAACATCGCTGCAAAATGGAACTCAGAAGAAGTCGAAAATAAGATTATTGCCCTTTTAAAATAGTTTTAAAAGCCATTCCAGCTTTTCGCTCCAAGCTTTTTCATTCCAAACTCTTTTGGTAAGTTTTTAAAAGAACTTCCGTTGGTCGCTTTTTAAAAACAACAAAAAGTAGTTTTCCATTAAAAAAGGCTTTTCACTGCAATCTGGGCTAGGGCTATTCGTTTTCTCGATGCACTTTGTTAAAATCAAAAGCTGGTTTGCAAATGGCAATATATTCGCAAGGTTCGTCAAACGGATTGGAATATTGCACTCGAGTATTGGCTTCAATTTTTATCGATTGACCTGCTTCTAAAACAATCGTTTCACCTTCAATAATGAATTGCTTTTTACCCGAAATGATATACGTATATTCTTCAAATTCGGGTGTTTGAAACGGTTCACTCCATTTGGGCGGTGCTATCATGTGCGCAATTGAAATGTCATTATTATTCGTTGCGACTTTTCCATGATGCTCTTCAATTAATTTTCCATCAGTTGTCGGAACTACAAAAGGTGCTTTTTGAATGAAATATTTTTTCATAAATTATTATTTCTTAAATATAAAATACACGGCCAAAACCAAAAAACACATGCCTAATAAGTGGTTCCATTTTAAGGTCTCATTTTTAAAAAACAATAACGAAAAAACCACAAAAATGATTAAGGTAATGACTTCTTGAATGACCTTGAGTTGCATTAGTGAAAACGGTCCGCCATTGCCTTCGTAACCAATTTTATTGGCAGGTACTTGAAAACAATATTCAAATAATGCCAAGCCCCAACTGATAAGAACTATGGTAATTAATCCAGCATTTTCAAACCATTTCAATTCTTTAAATTTGAGGTGACCATACCATGCTAATGTCATAAAAACATTAGAAAGTATTAATAATCCTATGGTAAAATATCCTTTCATTATTTTTTAAATAATTTCATTAAAACACCAAAAGCGCCACGAATAAAGCTAGCACTGGTGACAACTTTTAAAACCGATTTTCCAACAACACTGGCTGTACTCGGTTCTTTGCTTTCTTCTTGCTGTGCGTCTTGAACTTTAGCAGATTGTTCTTCAGCTTGTTGGTTGGCAGCCTCTAATTTTTTATTCAAAATTTCATAAGCGCTTTCACGGTCAATGACTTCGGCATATTTTTTTACCAATTTCGATTTGGCATTGATTTCAGCAATTTCAGAATCTACTAAAATGTCCATTCTACTTTGCGGTGCCCGAAGCATCGTAGCCGCTAATGGTGTCGGAATTCCTTTCTCGTTTAATGCGGTTACCAAAGCTTCACCAATTCCTAAAGCTGTAATCAATTCATCTGTTTGATAATAATCGGAAGAAGGGTAGTTGTCTGCGGTTTCTTTTATCGCTTGACGATCATTAGCCGTGAAAGCACGCAACGCATGTTGTATTTTCAAACCCAATTGGGCTAAAACCCCTTTCGGAATATCCATTGGGTTTTGAGTTACGAAATAAACGCCAATTCCTTTGGAACGAATCAATTTAATGATGGTTTCAATTTGATCTAATAATGCCTTGCTTGCTTCATCAAAGATTAAATGCGCTTCATCAATAAAAATAACTAATTCGGGTTGTTCAACATCGCCTTTTTCGGGCATTTGATGATAGATTTCGGCTAACAAGCTTAACATAAAAGTAGAGAAAAGCATCGGTTTGTCTTGAATGTCGGTCAATCTAAGAATGTTTACATAACCTTTTCCGTTTTCATCGATTCGCATTAAATCATCAATTTCGAATGATTTTTCACCAAAAAAGATGTCGCCACCTTGTTGTTCAATTTCAATAATCTTACGAAGAATGATTCCTGTAGTTGCAGTTGAGATTTTACCATAACTTTCCGTGATTTCATCTTTACCTTCTTCCGTAATATAATTGAGTACTTTTTTAATGTCTTTTAAATCGAGTAGTGGCATTTGATTGTCATCGCAGTATTTGAAAATAACGGCCATTACTCCAGCTTGAGTTTCATTTAAATTCAATATTCTAGAAAAAAGCACTGGTCCAAATTCTGAAACCGTGGCTCTCATTCGAACACCATCTTGAGTTGAAAGCGTTAAGAGTTCTACTGGAAAGGAAGCTGTAGTGTAGGGAATGTTTATTTTGGCATGACGTTCGGTAATAAAAGGTTTTTCTTCTCCGGGTTTTGCTATACCCGAAAAATCACCTTTAATATCCATCATTAAAACAGGAATACCAAAAGAAGATAATTGTTCTGAAAGTACTTGAATGGTTTTGGTTTTTCCGGTTCCAGTAGCTCCAGCAATTAATCCGTGTCTGTTTAAAGTTTTTAAAGGAACTTTGATTTGAGTTTCTCCTAGCGCTTCTCCATCCAACATGGCTGCACCCAAAATGATACTTTCTCCTTTTGAAGTATATCCTTCATTTATATATTTAACAAAAATTTCTTTTTTTGACATGATGAATAATCTTTTATTGAAAATGGTTTTACTGCGCAATATAAGATATTTTTCAGTTTCAAAAATTGAAGTAAAATGAATTTTTTTAGTACAATTTCCAACCTTTTGAGTCTTTTTTTACTCTATAATAACAATAAAGAGATGTGAATATTCGTTCTAACATATATAAGAAAACTAAATTTAACATATTTACTGGCACTTCTTTTAAATTTTTATCATAATTTTTTCGATATTACTAGAATAAATTAGATGATTAAACAGCTTTTAAGAGAATGTTATAAATAACAAAAAAAGTTTTTTTATTTAAACTAAAAAATTAAATTTGCTCCTATTCAAGTTTATTTACAACTAAAACTTTTAAATTATTAAAAAAACTTAAAATTATTACAAAATGGCAAACGCAAAAAAAGAAAATGGGTCTAACGGAGGAGGAATGTTCTCTGGTATTGTTATTGTTTCATGTATTCTTGTTGGATGGATAATTTGGAACTTCATCATGGGTGATGGTTCTAACTTTGAAGGTGGTGTTAATACAGGTCACCCACTTCCAGGAAACTATTTAGCAATGGTATATAAAGGAGGTCCAATTGTACCAGTTTTGATGGGATTATTGTTGATGGTAATCGTTTTCTCTGTTGAGCGTTTTATGGTTATCTCAAAAGCAGCTGGAAAAAATAACTTAGATAAATTTATGAAATCTGTACAAGCTAGTATTGCTACAGGAAACATGGAAGATGCTATCGATGCTTGTGACAAACAACAAGGATCAGTTGCTAATGCAATTAGAGCAGCTTTAGTTAAATATCAAGATGTTAAGAAAGAAGGATTCAGTAGTGAAGAAGCAGCTGAAATGATTCACAAAGAAATCGAAGAAGCTACATCTTTAGAAATGCCAATGTTAGAGAAACACATGACAATTCTTTCAACAACAGTTTCTTTAGGAACATTAGCTGGATTATTAGGAACAGTAACGGGTATGATTAAAGCGTTTGGTGCGTTAGCATCTGCAGGAACTCCAGACCAAGCTTTGTTGGCAAACGGTATTTCTGAAGCACTTATCAATACTGCTACAGGTATCTCTACATCAGCTTTATCAATTATTTTTTACAACTTCTTTACTTCTAAAATTGATACTTTAACGTATTCTATTGACGAGGCAGGAACTGCAATTGTTAATACTTACAGAAGATTTAAAGGAAGTTTAAAATAATAGTATAGTTTCTATACATAAGTAAAAGATAAATTATGGCTCAAATAAAAATGTCCAAAAAAGCAGCATCAATTGACATGACAGCAATGTGTGATGTGGCTTTCCTTTTGCTTACGTTCTTTATTTTGACGGCTACTGCTAAAGTGCCTGAACCTGTAAATGTAGATACACCAAGTTCAACTGTAAAAACTAAATTACCAGAGTCTGGATTAGTAACAATTACTGTAGGAAAAGGTGATGGTAATGTGTTTTTTGATATCAAAGGAAGAGATATTCGTAAGAAAACTCTTGAGTTGATGGGTAATAAATACGGAGTTCCTTTTACAGATCAAGAAAAAGATCAGTTTGCTCTAATGGAAAGTTTTGGAGTGCCAATTCAAAACCTAAGCGCTATCATAAAAATGAAAAGTGCTGAAAGAAATAGAATTGGTACACAAACAGGGGTTCCTTTTGATTCAATCAATAACCAATTGAAAGATTGGATTTATACGGCTCGTCAGGCTAATATTGAATTACAAGGTGATAAAGATCTTAGTTTCGCTATCAAAGGTGATGCTAAATTAGAGTATCCAAAAATCAAAAAAATTATGGATATTTTACAAGACCAAGACATCAACACGTTTGATTTAGTTACTGGTTTAAGAGGTAAAGACTATTAATATTTAAAAAATAAAAAATGGCTGAATTAAATACCGGCGATAGTGGCGGTGGCAAAAAAGGCGGTGGCAAAGTTAGAAGTAAAAAACAAAATTCTAAAGTTGACTTAACTGCGATGGTAGATTTAGCATTCCTTTTGATTACGTTCTTTATGTTGACGACTTCTTTATCTAAACCACAGTCAATGAACTTGGGTTTGCCAGATAAGGAAGATAAAAAGGATGATAAGAAAGATATAAAAGTTGATCAAAAGAGAACAATGACCATCATTCTAGGAGCCGATAACAAAATTAAATGGTTTCATGGGTTGTTAGCAACTCCTGAGGCTGGAGGAGCTCCAACAGATGCTGTTTATGGAAAAAATGGAATTCGTAAAGAAATCTTGAAAAGAGTAAAATCGGTAGCTGAATATTGTGCTGCTAAACCAGGCAGCAAAAAAGGAGATGGTTTGATTGTAATTATTAAACCAACTAAGAAAGCCAACTATAGAAATTTAGTTGACATTTTAGACGAAATGGCTATTTGCAATGTGCCTACATATGCAATTGTTAATGATATCACACCAGAAGAGTTAAAATTAGTTACTCCATAACCTTTAAAAAATAAAGACATGAAATTAGACCTATTAAATAGACAATGGCTAGACATCGTTTTTGAAGGACGTAACAAAAGTTATGGTGCTTACGATTTACGTAAAAAGAATCAAAGAACTTCGATGATTGCTTTTTTTATTGGTGCTGTTGTATTTGCATTAGCGGTGGCAACTCCAAAAATTGCTGAATTTATTGGTAATGCTACCAAAGATGATTCGGCTACTTTGGATACCAAGATTACTACTGTAAAATTACCACCTAAAGAAAAACCAAAAGAAAATCTTCCACCACCACCACCTCCTCCTCCTAAGGTAGATCAAGTAAAGTTTGTGAAGCCTGTAGTTGCTAAAACAGAAGAAGTGGTAGAGGAAATTGTTCAAGTAAAAGAAATCGAGAACAAAAAGCTAGGTGATCAAACTGTAAAAGGAGATCCTGATGCAGATTTAACACTTGGTCCAATTGGCGATGGTCCTAAACAAAGTGATGTAACTGATGATAATCCAGATCAACTATATAGTTCAGCTGGGGTAGAGGTTAAACCAGAGTTTCCTGGAGGTATAGATAAATGGTATTCATTTCTTAGAAGTAACTTTAATCCACCTGATGAACCAGGTTTAAAAGGAAAGGTTATGGTTTCTTTTGTTGTTGAAAGAGACGGATCGCTAACTGATATCAAAGTATTGAGAGATATTGGTTTTGGTTCGGGTAAAGAGGCCGAAAGAGTATTGAGAAAGGGACCTAAATGGAGTCCAGCTGAACAAAATGGTAAAAAAGTAAGATGTACATTTGTACAGACTTTTTCAATAGAAAACCCTGATGAGTAAAAAATGATAAATGATTTACTAACAAACTATAAGAAGAAATCGCTTAAAGAGCGATTTCTTCTATTTATAGGAATTTTGTTTTTTTTGATTTATTTAACATTCGGGCTATTGATCATTTTTTGGAAGAGTCTGCCTTTGCGAATGGAATATAATTATAGAATAGCTTTGGGAGTTTTATTAATAGTATATTCTTTTTTCCGATTTTTGCGTTTCTTTAATACAAACAACGAATAAATGAAAAAGCGATTTAAATATATTGCATTCTTAACAATAATGTCTACTGCTGTAGTGTTTTCCTGCAAAAAGAAAGACACTTCATTAGAAGGTAATGATTCTATTGTTGAGGGCAAAGCTAATCTTTTAGTCGATGAGGCTTTGTTGCCTATTGTTGAAGATCAATTAGCTGTTTTTGAAAGTACTTATAATGCTAAAATTACATTATTACCTAAATCTGAAAAAGAAAGTGTTCTTGATTTAGCAAATGATAAAGCAAAAATTATAATTCTTTCAAGAAAACTAACCAATAACGAAGAAAAACTTTTTAAAAGTAGAAGTATAGTTCCAAGAACTACTGCTTTTGCAACTGATGCCATAGCATTTATTAAAAGTAAAACAGACAAGGATACCATAATAGCATTAACTGATGTTATTGATTTTATTAAAGGAAAGAAAAATGGTATAAAAGGATTAGTTTTTGATAATCCAAATTCTAGTTCTGCCAGATATTTAAATGAATTAGCAGGTGTTAATTCATTACCAGCAGACAATATTTATTCTTTTAAAACTAATGATGAAGTAATTAAATATGTCTCACAAAATGAAGGAATGATTGGTGTGGTTGGTATCAATTGGATATCACAACCAAGTCCAAACATGCAACAATATATTGATAAAATAAATGTGTTAAGTGTAAAAGGCGATGGGAACAGCTACTATTACCCAAGTCAAGATAACATTGCAACTAGAAAATATCCTTTGGCACGTGATTTGTACATCATCAATTGTCAAGGATATGAAGGTTTAGGAATAGGTTTCGCCTCCTTCATTGCGGGTGAAAGAGGGCAAAGGATAGTTTTAAAATCTGGACTTGCCCCAATTCGAATTCCTGGGCGAAAAATAGTAACGAGAAATCAAATAGAGAACGATAGTAAATAAAATTGTAAGAAAATGAACAGATTTAAGATTTTCAGTTTTGCTTTTATAACTGCATCAGCGGTTGCTCAGGCACAAGATATTGACCAAGCAAAAAAAGCTATGGATGCTGAACAATATGAAAAGGCAAAATCAATGCTTAAAAATATTATTCAATCCAAACCAGATAATGGAAAAGCTACCTTTTTATTAGGAAATATATATCTAAAACAAAATATCGAAGATTCTGCTAAAATCTTTTTTCAAAAAGGTTTATCAGCATCTGATGGTGGAAAATTTAACAATATTGGGTTAGGTCAAATTGATTTAGAAAATGGTAATGCAGGTGCTGCACAATCAAAATTTGATTTGGTTACCAAAGATATGAAGAAGAAAGATGTTGAAGAGTATCTTTACATTGCTCAGGCTTATATGAACATATCAAAACCAGATTACAAAAGTGCTATTAATTTACTTAATAAAGCTAAATTGGTTAATCCAAATGATGCTAATATTAAATTAGCACTTGGTGATGCGTATTATGGTGATAAAAGTCAAAACGATGCTTATGCGTCTTACAGAGATGCATATGCTATTGACAATTCATTAATTAAAGCCAAAATGCAACAAGGTGTTCTTTTAAAAGGAGCTAAAGCTTATACAGAAGCTATTAAGGCTTATGATGAAGTTGTGGCTTTGAACCCAAATTACGGGCCTGTATATAGAGAACTAGCCGAAACATATTATTTGTGGGCCAATAACAAGCCGTCAACGTATAACGATAATATCGCAAAAGCATTATCAAGTTATGAAAAGTACATGAGTCTAACAGATTATTCATTGCCTTCTCGTATGCGTCATGCCGATTTTTTAATCTTAGCAAAAGATTACAAAGCGCTTGAAATTGAAGCTAATGAAATGAAAAAATTAGACAAAGTAAATCCTAGAATTTTAAGATATTTAGGTTATGCGGCTTACGAAAATGGAAATGCTGATGCTGCTATTTCTGCCTTAAATGAGTACATTTCTAAAGGAACTAAGGTGATTGCTGGTGATTACTATTACTTAGGTCTTGCTAAAATAAAAAAATCAGTCGCCGAAGATGGTAAAACTGTAGATGCAACAATGTTGGCTGCAGGTACAGCAGATGTTAAAAAGTCTATTGAAATGGAACCTACTTTAGCAAATGCATTAAATGAAATTGGTAAGAAATATTATGGTTTAAAACTATATGCTGTGGCAGCTAATGTTTTTGAAGCAGCCATAATGAATTCTTCTTCTAAAAATTTCACAGAAGATAATATCTATTACGGTTTATGTGTTTACACTTCAAACCGCGGTAAAGATGAAAAAACTATTGATAAAGTTGCCTTGCAAAATGCAGATAAGGCTATGGATGCTGTAATTGTAGCAACACCAACCTATCAAGATGCTTATTTGTATAAAGCTCGTATCAACAACAGTTTAGGTAATGATGAAATTATGGCTAAAACCTACCAACAATACCTAGATGTTTTAAATACAAAAACTGCTGATGAAGTGACTAAGGCCAAAGCAAAAGTTACAGAAGCATACAATACAATGGCTGCTCATTATGCGAATTCAGATAAAGCAAAAGCAAAAGAATTACTGAATAAAACTTTGGCAGTAGATCCTACAAATACTTATGCTTTAGAATCATTGAAAATTCTAAAATGAACTTCTGAAACCACAAGTACAGAAAATAATGCTTCTACTCCAACAACAAAACCTAAAGTTGTAAAAAAAGTAAAGAAGAAAAAATAATTCAAAAGGCGTCCAAGTAATTGGGCGCTTTTTTTGGAATAAATGTTAAAGTTTGTAAGAAATTTTCACAACAAATAATATTTTAGGTAATTCGCTGTTATTAATGAAACTTTATATTTTCTTTATGCCTAAATTTATTTACACTTTTTTCGTTCTTTTTATTTGTACTTCTACTTTTGCTCAAAAAAGTATTTCCTTAAAAGGTAAAGTTATCGATGATGCTACAAAATTACCTATTGAGTCCGCAACGGTATATCTTTCTAATGCTAAAGATTCCACGGTTATAGACTATACCATTACCGATAAATTTGGAAAATTTGATCTTAAGATTAAAAAGATGAATATTCCAGTTTATTTAAAGGTTTCCTACATTACATACGATGATTTTAAATATGAGTTGAAAAT
>CAZNWY010000046.1:0-18566 GCA_964577105.1 uncultured Flavobacterium sp. | reverse complement strand
GCTTCAACACCGAATACGGCACTTCCAAATACTTTAACTAACATGGCTTATATTTAATTGTCTAATACTAATACAAATATAAAATATAATTTTTATTAGAAAAATATTTAAAGCTCATTCAACATACCTATACAAGTATAAAAATATAGAATAGTGATTAGGTTGGTAAACAAACTTATATTCGTTTTTTTACAAAAACAAAAAACTATGTAATTAGCTTTTTCGTATATGCATTTACCTAAAATACCTACTATGATTGACGAACAAAAAAGACTTGAAATTGTATACCAATATGATATTCTCGACACTGAAGCTGAAGCTGAATTTGACAACATAACACATTTAGCTTCAACACTATGCAATACTCCTATTTCTATAATATCAATTATTGATAAAGAACGACAATGGTATAAATCAAAAATTGGATTAGATTTTAATGAAATTCCAAGAGAAAAATCTATGTGTTCATTGGCCATAAAACGCACCGAAGGAACTATTGTAATTGAAAAAGTCATGGAAGACGAAGATTTTAAGAAAATAGCTTTAGTCAACGGATTTGTTGATGAAGGTTTTTATGCTGGCGTTCCTATCAAGGATAAAGATTCTGGAGCTATATTGGGTACACTGTGTGTTATTGATAGATTAAATAACTCTCTTTCGGAAAAGCAAATTAAATCCTTAGAAATTCTGGCTGAACAAACGTCTAAGCTTTTTGAATTAAGGCGAAAAAATTTCACACTAACTCAGAATAATGAGAATTTGAATTTCAAATATTCAGAATTAGAAAAATTTGCTGGAGTAATTTCCCATGATATGAAATCTCCTTTAAATAACATTATTTCAATCGTTGATTTGATCAAAGAAAATTCTGTTGATGCGCTCGAAGATGAGAACTCAGAATACCTCAATCTTATCGAAAAATGTTCTATTCGGTTGAAAAATTATGTCGATGGCGTGTTATCGTATTATAAAATTGACAATACCGATTTAACCCAAAAAGAAGCATTCAACATATCAGAAATAATAGAACAAATCAGAATTGTTTTTATACATAATGCAAATATTTCTATACACTATTCAAGTCCGTATGAAACGTTAATCACAAACAAATATGGTTTTATTCAAGTGCTAATGAACCTTGTTGAAAACGGAATTAAGTACAACGACAAAGAGCACATTAACATTAACATCGAATTTAGCGAAACCAATACCGAATTTATGGTATCCGTTTCTGACAATGGTATTGGCATCAAGTCAGAACATTTGGATGATATTTTTGAGACATTTAAAAACCTAAATGTAAAAGACAAATATGGTAATTATGGCACTGGATTGGGGTTGTCATCCGTTAAGAAAATTATAGAACGAATTGAAGGTAGAATAATCGTCACATCAACACTTAATATTGGAACCTCTTTTACTATTCGATTAAAAAAATAAAAGACTGCTTCTAAACAGTCTTTTATTTTTTACATTATTTTTTAAAATTAGAAATTCCCTCTTTCAACCAGTTTTCATACAACTTAACATCAGGGTCATAACTTGTAGTTGGCGTTACAGAATTTAAATTATTTCCCTCAGTATCCACCAAAACATACAATGGTTGGGTATTGGTTTTATATTTAGTGATCATAAAATCAGTCCATTTGTCACCAATAGTTTCTATTTCAGAACCTGTAGATTTAGAAATAAATTGCTCATTCTTCGGAAGTGGTCGTTTGTCATCAGCAAATAACGAAATCAATACCACATCGTTTTTTAATATTTTCAAAACGTGTTCGTCAGACCAAACATTATTTTCCATTTTTCTGCAATTTACACAAGCATGACCTGTAAAGTCTAATAAAACTGGTTTATTAACTTCTTTTGCATAAGCCAACCCTTTATCATAATCGGTAAATAAAACTAAACCGTGAGGTCCAATTTCGGCGCCATCAGGTAACTTTTCAGTACTAACTATTTTGGAGCTTCCAATGCCACTCGGACTTTCACTATACGTTTCTGGAGGCGGAAAAGCACTAATTAATTTCAAAGGTGCGCCCCAAAGTCCAGGTATCATATAAAATGTAAAAGATAAAACCAATAATCCCATCATCAACCTACCCACAGAAATGTGAGTAATAGGTGAATCATGTGGCAAGGTTATTTTTCCTAATAGATAAATTCCCCAAACCCCAAAAATAGCAATCCAAATGGCTAAAAAGGTTTCTCTTTCAAACCAATGCAACTGTAACACTAAGTCGGCATTCGATAAAAATTTAAAAGCTAAGGCTAATTCTAGAAATCCCAATGAAACTTTTACGGTATTCAACCATCCACCCGACTTTGGTAAAGAATGCATCCAAGCAGGGAATAAAGCAAATAACATAAATGGTAAGGCAATCGCGGTTGAAAATCCTAACATTCCTATTACAGGCGCAATTCCGCCTTTAGAAGCAGCTTGAACCAAAAGAGTTCCAACAATAGGTCCAGTACACGAAAAGGACACAATAGCCAATGCCAATGCCATGAATATGATTCCCACAAAACCTCCTCTATCCGCTTGACGATCTACTTTGTTTGCCCAAGAATTAGGCAACATTATTTCGAAGGCTCCTAAAAATGAGGTAGCAAAAAACACCAGTAAAACAAAGAAAATTATATTAAACCATACATTGGTAGATAATGCATTTAAAGCATCGGCACCAAAAATTGCCGTGATAATCAAACCTAAAACAACGTATATTAAGATGATTGAAATACCATAAATAATGGCATTGCTAATTCCTTTGGCTTTAGTTTTACTTTGTTTGGTAAAAAAGCTCACTGTCATCGGAATCATCGGAAAAACACAAGGAGTCAATAATGCCAGAAAACCACTAAAAAAGGCTAAAAAGAAAATCTCCCACAATCCTTTTTCTCCTTTGGATTCTGTAGCCACAGAAGCTGTTGCCGTTTTTTTACCATCCTTAGTGGCAACACTATCCACAACCTTTTGGGAGGAATTAACACTATCTGCAACGGCAATGGTAATCGGAGGAATTTCGGTTACAGTATCTGAAATTTGTGTCGAATTTGAATTGAAATTCTCAAAAGTCAAATCCACATTATCATTTACACATACATTCTGACAAGCTTGAAAATCAACATTGACAACTATTTTAGCTGTTTTGGGATTGATAATCTTCACTTTCTGAGTTAGTGTAGCTTTATTTTCGAAATAATACTCATCAACTTCAAAATCCTTATTGAATTGTTTTTTGTAAGGAGTTTCCTTTGCCTTACCAATCAATTCAAAATTGCCTTTCTGGTTTTTAAACGTAAGCGTAATAGCCAAAGGACCTCCTTCTGGAGTAAACTGAGAATACATGTGCCAACCTTCTTCAATGGAAGCATTCATGATTAAGTTGAATTCTGTATCGGAGATTTTTTCTGTTTTAGCTGTCCATTTTACAGGTTTTTTCATCTGAGAATTACCCGTTGTAAAAGCTAAAAAAGCTAAAAGTAGGAAAAGAATTTTCTTCATTATTGCAATTGTATTTGGAGTAAGTTTGTAGTTTTAATTGTTTTTTTAAATCGATCATCTTGACGTTTTCCAATAATCCAAACAATTTGATTATCAGAACATAAAATCCATTGATTTGATTTATCAATTAAAGACATTTTTTCGTCTTTAAAATATTTGCTCAACTTCTTTTTACCTTTCATTCCAAAAGGATAAAAATAATCGCCTTCGTTCCACTTTCTGATGGTTAATGGAAATTGTAACAAATCTTCATCAACAAATATACAATTTGAATTAGTAATTGAAAGGTCACTTACGTTACAAAACGAAAGTTTTAAGGGAACTTTAACGTCTTTTTGGTTTTTGTTTACAAAGAATATTGGCTCAGCTTCCTCTTCTTTTGAAGCAGATAGTATTAAAAAATCTCTGTTCTTTAACAACACATAATGTTCTGAAAACACTTGTTTTCCTGATTGCGCATGCACCAAATCGGCTATATCATACCAAGCTGTAAATCCAAACGAGTGCAACCATTGGTATAAATAAGCACGGTAATTGGGTATTTGAAGTAGTTTCTTTAAATCAAACTCAATCGTTCCGTCTTCGTTCTCGGTGGCAACTTCTTGATAAATTATAAATTCTCCATCATTTACAATAGACTGAGCCTCTTTCAAATAGTTTTGTGTTTTTTGAAACGAATCTAAAAAACTTGGATTGATCTCTTTCAAAATCGGAACCACATGGTGACGAATTTTGTTTCGCAAATAGTTATCCGAAGCATTACTCGAATCTTCACGCCATTTTAAATTATTTTCTTGGGCATAATTTTCAATTGCTTCACGAGAAAAAGGTAGTAGTGGTCTGATGATTCGATCGTTTTGCGCTGGAATACCTGTCAATCCGTCCAAACCAGTACCACGAGAAAGATTGATTAAAAACGTTTCGAGATTATCGTCCAAATGATGAGCGGTTAAGAGATAGTCAAAGTTATTTTCCACCAATTGCTCTTCAAACCAACTATAACGTAATTCACGAGCCGCTATTTGAATTGAGACTTTGTGTTCCTCCGCATAAGCTTTAGTGTCAAAATGCGCCACCGAATACGGAATTTGATGTTGATTACCATAATCGACAACAAAATTCATATCAGCATCACTTTCTTTGCCTCGCAATTGAAAATTACAATGCAAAACCGCAAAAGAACAACCCATCTGTTGGAACAAATGCAGCAATACCATACTGTCAATTCCGCCACTAACGGCAATAAAAAAATTGCTTTTTAGTAAAAAAGGAAAATTAGAATCAATATGATGTTTAAATTTGTGGAGCATTCTTCAAAAGTAGGAAAAAAATTTAACTCAAAACCTCAAACATAGCTTTGGCTTTCAGCAAGCATTCTGCATATTCTTGTTCTGGCTGAGAAAGCGACGTTATAGCACTGCCTACAGAAAACGAAACATATTGATTTTTAGCATTATACAAAATACTTCTAATCACCACATTAAAATCGAAATCACCATTGGGCGTAAAATATCCCACGGCACCACTATACAATCCGCGTTTGGTTTCTTCAAGTTGTTCTATAATATTCATGGCAGATATCTTTGGCGCTCCAGTCATACTTCCCATCGGAAAAGTAGTTCTCAAAATTTCAATAGGTGAAGTCGTATTTTCAACCGTAGAAACTATAGTCGATATCATTTGATGCACTTGTTTAAAAGTGTAAATTTCACACAATTCGGCTACGGCAACACTTCCTTTGGTAGCGGTTCTTGACAAATCATTGCGAACCAAATCTACAATCATAATGTTCTCCGAACGTTCTTTTTGGTTTTCAGACAACTCCTTTTTGGAAGCTAAATCCAATGCCGAATCGTCAAATCGCTTAGAAGTACCTTTGATAGGTTGCGATAGTACTTTTTCATTTTCTTTTTTCAAATAGCGTTCTGGTGAAGCACTGAGCAAGTAATGTTCGTTATTTTTAAAATAAACTGCAAATGGTGGTTCCGAAATGGCGTTCAATTTCTGATACACTTCCATCGGTTCTATAACAGCATTTTCGGCATAGAATTCCATACAGAAATTAGCTTCATATATATCACCACGATGAATGTGTTCTAGCATTTTGTTAACTTTATCAATGTAGTTTTCTTTTGATATTCTTTGCTCAATTTTAGTTTCTTGCAAAGTCGCAAAGTCGCAAAGATTTTTTAGATTGATAATTTCATTAAAGTCATCATCAATTTCATCATCACATAGGTTCAAATAATGCATTTCAAGCTGATTTCCTTTCAGTAGAAAAAGCTTTTTAGGCTGAAAGAAAAACAAATCAGGAAAATGCAAACCATCAAAGTTATTGGATTGTAAGTCTTCTACATCATTTTTTAAATCATACGATAAATACCCAAACAACCAATCTTTGGCCTGACTTTGATATTGATGTAAATCTTCAAATGCTTTTAAATAATCTGTTTTAATCGAAGTAAACGCGTCAACAGCCAAAACACAATCGTAATTAGAATAGTGTTGCTGGTAGTTATTAGAATCCAAAAAAACCACTTCTCTAAACGGATTGGACCACAACAAAAGTTGTTTTTTAAAAGCTGCCGGATGGGTTATGGTTTTGGTGCTGATTGTTCTCAAAAGTCAATTTTTAATTCCCAAAATTACGATAAAATTTATTTTAAGCTAAATTTAAGTTTCTCCTTTTTTTGGCACGGTTTTTAGATAAGTGTATATAACATATTATTCATTCTAAAATCATTTTAATTATTGATACAAAAATACTTTATAACATTTATTTAATAACATGTATCTCAATAATAACTTTAAATGATTTTTTATGAAAAACCACACCAAATTAGCACTGGCATTGCTTAGTATAGGCATTGCAATTTCATGTAAACAAGCACAAAACGAGAATGCAGAAGCAAGCTCCGATAAAGTATCGGAAGCAGTGGCAGACACCGCTTCTGTAGTTTCGTCTTCGGCAGCGGTTCAACCCAAAAATAGCAATCGGAAATTCGTTCGAACCGCCGACATTAAGTTTAAAGTCAAAAATGTCTATAAATCAACTGGTGTAATTGAAGACGCTACAACAAAATTTGGCGGTTTTGTAACCTATACCAATTTGCAAAGCACGATTAACGACGAAGACAGAACCAAAATCAGTCCCGATAGCACTTTGGTAACCACCAAATATACCGTGGACAACAACATTACCATTAGAGTTCCCAACACTCAATTGGATACTGTAATCAAAACGATTGCTCGTCAAATTGGTTTTTTGAACTACCGAGTAATCAAAGCTGACGATGTTACCTTGCAAATGCTTTCCAATAAACTGGCTCAAAAAAGAAGCAATTCAACCGAAAACCGAATGGCTAAGGCAATTGACAACAAAGGCACAAAGCTTCATCAAATAATGGATGCCGAAGATAAATTGGATGCTAAAAAAGAAACCAATGATACCAAAACTATCGAAAATTTGTCTTTAAACGACCAAGTAAATTTGAGTACGGTAACCCTACAAATCTATCAAGATCAAACCATAAAACAAGAAATGGTTGCCAACGAAAAAAGTATTAATGCCTATCGTCCCAACATTGGTTTACAAATTTGGGATGGCATTAAAACAGGTTGGTTCATGCTAGAAAACATCATTTCATTTGTAGTAGTGCTGTGGCCTTTTGCTCTGATTGGATTTTTAGGATTTCTTGGTTACAAGAAGTGGCTTAAGAAATAAATCTTAATAACGTTGTTGATAAACCACTCATTTGCAGTGGTTTTTTCATTTTAAATAAACGCTATCTTTGAGATACTAACCAATTAAATGTTACAATTATGAAAATCGCAACACTCATTGTAAGAATTCTATTAGGAGGTATGATGCTTTTTGCTTCTCTATCCTACTTTTTTAATTTTGGTCCAGAACAACCCAAACCTTCTGGAGATTTAGCCACCATGATGGCTGGATTCATGGCAGCAAAATATATATTTCCTGTAGCAAAAACTATCGAACTACTAGCTGGCCTAACCATCATCAGTGGTAAATTCATGAAAATTGGAGTGGTTGTTTTAATGCCTATAAGCATCAATATTTTTTTGATTCATGTGATGGTTACAAAAACCGATATTCCAATTGGGGCTGGTATCTTAATTGCAAACCTCTTTTTGATTTATGCTAATTGGAACAGCTACAAGGAGCTATTCACAGCATAATATAGAAGACCACCATTATTTGGTGGTTTTTTAATAATATAAATTTCATACATTTGAATACAAACAAAAACTTGCTTATGAAATACTTCTTCGTGTACCTGTTGTGTCTTTCTTTTTTGAGTGCAACGGCACAAACCATAGAACAAATTGATTCTTTAAATTTAAAAATTTGTCAAACTTTAGAGAAAAATAAATCGCTCAAAGATGAGGAACGAATTAACATACTGAAGCAGGAGTTTTTAGGACCTTTTTTAGGTAAAATTAAAGATACCATCAAACAAAAAGAGGCTTTTGATAAGGTTTTCTATCGCCTTCAAAAAAACTGTAATGAGTTTGTGATTCTCTTATCGGCTCAAACCGAAAATAAAAGCGATTGGAAAATTTTAAACGAAGCGCCAACTATAAACATTTCTGATAAACAATGTGGCATCTTTTTTTCAAATCAAAATTACTTTTACAAAGAAAATGACGGTAGTATTGTGAATGTTACCATTACCGATAATACTTGGACTGAGGAATTTGAAGACAAAAGTTTTTCTAAACTCATCCTCAGAAAAAAGGATCATTGTAGTTTTGAGCTAGAATTTATCGAAAGTAACAATCGAACCCGAAAAAATCTCAGCATAAAAGGAGATCGGTATTTTTATCAAATCTATGAAGTAGCTGAAAATAGTTATAAAATCTACACTCCAAACGATGGCATCTACTATGCTTTTAAAATGTATTTAAAGAAATAAAAAAAAACGTCTCAGTAATTGAGACGTTTTTTTTATAAAACTACATGATTAAACATGCAATGCTCTATTATCTGTTGCCGCTAAAGCAGCTTCTTTAATCGCTTCTGCAAATGTTGGGTGTGCATGACTCATTCTTGAAATGTCTTCGGCACTAGCTCTAAACTCCATTGCGGTAACCGCCTCAGCAATTAAATCGGCGCAACGAGCACCTATCATGTGAACTCCAAGAACCTCATCAGTTTTGGCATCGGCAAGAATTTTTACAAATCCGTCAATATCGCCACCAGCACGAGCTCTTCCTAAAGCTTTGAAAGGGAAACTTCCAGCTTTGTATGCAACACCATCGGCTTTCAATTGTTCTTCAGTTTTACCCACAGCAGCAACTTCTGGCCAAGTATACACTACACCTGGAATCAAATTATAATCAATATGTGGTTTTTGACCTGCTAAAATTTCAGCTACCATTACTCCTTCTTCTTCCGCTTTGTGAGCCAACATAGCACCACGAACCACATCTCCAATAGCATAAATATTCGAAACATTGGTTTGTAAATGGTCGTTTACTTCAATTTGTCCTCTATCGGTCAACTTCACTCCTGCTTTATCAGCATTCAATCCGTCGGTATAAGGACGACGACCTACAGAAACTAACGAATAATCTCCTTCTAACGTAATGATTTCTCCTTTGGCATTTTCTGCTTTTACAGTAACCGTTTTTCCTTTACGTTCCACCGATTGTACTTTGTGAGACGTGTAGAATTTCATGCCTTGTTTTTTCAACACTTTAGTCAATTCTTTAGACAAACCAGCATCCATACCCGGAATGATTCGGTCCATAAATTCCACTACAGAAACTTCAGCACCTAATCGCAAATACACTTGTCCTAACTCAATACCAATAACGCCACCGCCAATAATCACCAAATGTTTTGGAACTTCTGGCAATTTCAAAGCTTCTGTAGAAGTAATGATGCGTTCTTTATCTAATTTAATAAATGGTAAGCTAGATGGTTTAGAACCTGTTGCAATAATGATGTTTTTAGCTTCAATAGTTTCAGATGTACCATCGGCTTTAGCAATAGCAACATGTGTAGCATCTACAAACGACCCCATTCCTTCAAAAACGGTAACTTTATTTTTGTCCATTAAAAACTTAACACCACCACTTGTTTGGTCTACCACCGCTTGCTTACGAGCAATCATTTTTTCTAAATTCACTTTCACTTTTCCTGAAACTTCAATTCCGTGATCGGCAAAATGTTGCAACTCTTCATAATGATGTGAAGAGGCTAATAAAGCTTTAGACGGAATACAACCTACATTCAAGCAAGTACCGCCAAGAGTAGCATATTTTTCGATGATTGCGGTTTTAAAACCTAATTGGGCACAACGAATGGCTGAAACATATCCGCCAGGACCCGAACCTATGATGACTACGTCAAATGAACTCATATCGTATTTTTTAGTGTGTTTTTATAAAATGTGATGCAAAATTACGAATGTTTTTTGGTATTTTTAAGGATACAACAAAGTTTTCAAAACTAAATCCTCTTTTTATAAAAACAACTCGAAACACAATATGATTTGAATTTACAAAAAATCCACTGAGCCCTTGATACATAAAGAAATCGTTTTCGTAGATTTATTTTTTTCATGACATTTATCAGTTTATTTAACTGCTTAAAATGGGAACTTTGAAGTACAAAATTGAACCCATAAATAGTAAAATTCAAACTAAAATCTTTTCGTCATGAAAAATATTAAAATCATACAACAATTACACAATTTAGGAATCAGTGGTTACCACGAAGTAGTTTACAATCCAACGTACGAAGAATTATTTCAAGACGAAACCTCTCATCATAGAAAAGGCTATGAAAAAGGTGCACTGACCAATTCTGGTGCCGTGGCTGTTAAAACTGGTGCGTTTACAGGGCGTTCTCCCAAAGATCGATATATTGTTAAAGACGATGTTACTAAAGATACCATTTACTGGGATGATAAAGTAAATTTCCCTACCAATCAAGAAGTTTGGAGCGAATTGAAACATTTGGTGTTAAAACAACTTTCTGCTTCTAAAAAATTGTATGTAGTCGATGCCTTTTGCGGAACCAATGCCGATACACGCCTCAAAGTACGTTTTGTGATGGAAGTAGCTTGGCAAGCGCATTTTGTGACTAATATGTTCATTAGACCTTCTATTTATGAGTTAGAAAACTTTGGGGAACCCGATTTTATCGTAATAAATGGTTCTAAAACAACCAATCCAAACTGGAAGGAACATGGTTTAAATTCAGAAAACTTTGTATTGTTCAATCTTACCGAAAAAATTCAAATTATTGGCGGTACTTGGTATGGTGGCGAAATGAAAAAAGGAATGTTCTCTATGATGAATTATTACCTTCCGCTTAAAGGAATGGCATCTATGCACTGCTCTGCCAATGTGGGTGAAAAAGGCGATGTAGCCATTTTCTTCGGACTTTCTGGAACTGGAAAAACTACCTTATCTGCCGATCCAAAACGCTACTTAATTGGAGATGATGAACATGGTTGGGACAATAACGGAGTATTCAACTACGAAGGTGGTTGTTATGCCAAAGTAATCGATTTGTCTGAAGAAAACGAACCTGATATTTGGCGCGCCATCAAACGTGATGCTTTGCTAGAAAATGTGGTCGTAAACGAATACGGAGAAGTAGATTATTACGACCATTCTATTACCGAAAATTCTCGTGTTTCTTATCCTATTTATCACATCAATAAAATAGTATTGCCTTCTAAAGCAGGTCATGCTAGCAAAATCATCTATTTATCTGCCGATGCGTTTGGCGTATTGCCTCCTGTTTCTATATTAGATGAAGACCAAGCTCAATACCATTTCTTATGCGGATTTACCTCTAAATTAGCGGGTACCGAATGCGGAATAACCGAACCACAACCTTCTTTCTCTCCTGCCTTTGGCGAAGCGTTCTTAACCTTACATCCTACCATGTATTCTAAAACATTGGTAGCCAAAATGAAAGAACATAATGCCAAAGCCTATTTGGTGAACACCGGTTGGAACGGTACCGGAAAACGTATTTCTCTAAAAAACACTCGTGCCATCATTGATGCCATAATCGATGGAAGCATTGAAAAAGCCGAAACTATAAAAATACCTTTCTTAAACTTAACGGCTCCAAAAACATTACCCAATGTAGATGATATTCTAGATCCGAGAACTACCTATAAAGAGGTAGCCGAATGGGAAATCAAAACCAAAAAACTAGTAGCGTTGTACAACAAAAACTTTGAACAATATACTAATACGGAAGAAGGTAAACGTCTTGTGGCAGCAGGTCCTAGTTTATAATTTTCAACAATCTATACCAATGGAAAAATTTTACTATCTTTCCATTGGTATTTAAAAGCAAAAAAATGGACTGGATAATAGACTTACTCACCAAACAATCGTTCGCACAAACTGTAATCATCTTTGGTTTGGTTATTGCCCTCGGGATATGGTTCGGAAAAATTAAAATCTTCGGAATTTCTCTCGGTGTCACTTGGGTACTTTTTGTGGGGTTGTTTTTCTCCTTTATGGGAGTGACACTCAATACCGAATTACAAGATTTTTTAAAAGAATTCGGATTGGTATTGTTTGTGTACACCCTCGGGCTACAAGTCGGGCCTGGTTTCTTTGCTTCCCTAAACCGAAATGCATTAGTGACCAATTTACTGGCTGGAATGGTCGTGCTTTTGGGAGTAGTCATCACGTTAGTTTTATTTTACACAACCCACAATCCCATATCTGTAATGACAGGTATTATGAGTGGTGCCGTAACCAATACACCCGGATTGGGAGCTGCACAAACCACTCTAACTAATTTACATCATACAGGTGCCGAAACATCTATGGTCACTTTGGCTTATGCGGTAGCCTATCCGTTTGGGGTATTCGGAATCATCATTTCGATGTTGCTTTTAAAACGTATTTTTAAAATAGACATTGAACACGAAACCGAACTGCAAAACAAACTGGTGCATCTTCGTGAAGACCGTGTTATTTCTAAACATTTAAAATTAGAAAACCATCAATTGGTAGGAAAACCAATTAGTGCCATTTTCGAAATGATCAAAAAACCAATTATCGTTTCTAGAATGTTTCATAAAGGAGTGATCATTACGCCTACTCCCAAAGAAATCCTTTCTGAAAATGACGTATTGTTGATTGTGGCACCCAAAAACCTTTTCGAACAATTGCACATTTTGATTGGTTCTGAAAGCGATATGAATTTAAAAACCGCACACGAAAGCAAGTTAGTTTCCAATCATATTGTAGTAACCAACAAAGACATCACGCACAAACGCTTGGGTGATATACCCGAATTTCACCAACACGATTTTACCTTCACTCGATTGTATCGTGCCGGTACACAAATGATTCCGAGTGGCAATGTTTCGTTGCAATTAGGCGATACCATTAAAGTAGTAGGAACACAAGAAGGTCTTGACCGTGTTACTAATGTATTAGGAAATTCTTTAAAACGATTGGAAGTACCCGACATTGCTCCTATTTTCATCGGAATTGTATTGGGAATTATTGTAGGTAGTATTCCGTTTCAAATTCCCAATATTCCTGTTCCTGTAAAAATTGGATTAGCCGGCGGTCCGCTAATTGTTGCCTTGCTGCTAAGCCGTTTTGGTAATAAATTTTATTTAAATAATTATACCACCAACAGTGCCAACCTTATGATTCGGGAATTGGGTATTACACTTTTTCTTGCCAGTGTTGGTTTAAGTAGTGGTTCTACTTTGGCCAAAGCTTTTGAAGGTGGTGGCGGATTCTACTGGATTGGTTTAGGAATAATAATTACCATTATACCGCTATTGCTCGTAGGTATTATTGCCAAAAAGTATTTTAAAAAGAATTACTTTGAAATCTGTGGGTTACTGGCAGGCGCCTCAACCGATCCTCCTGCGTTGGCTTTTGCCTTAAAAATTGCAGGTAACGATGTGCCTTCTGCTACTTATGCTACTGTTTATCCGTTAACCATGATTCTAAGGATTGTTGTCGCACAATTATTAATTTTAATGTTTACCTAAAATAAGTTTTCATCATACTCATTTTTAAAAATCTCGATTGCCCAAAACATCGGGATTTTTTTATAACGTAAAAGCAGTAGTATTCTTAACCTCTCCTATCATAAATGTGCTGTGAGTACTGCCTATATGTTGTAATGTGGTTAACTTAGTTACCATAAATTCGCGGTATTCTTCCATATCTTTCACACATATTTTAAGAATATAATCGTAGTCACCGCTAACGTGAAAGCACTCCAATACTTCGTTCAATTGGACGACTTCTTTTTCAAATTGGTTGATGAATTCTTTGGTATGTTGCAACAATTTCAAATGACAAAATACCACAAAGCCTTTGTTTATTTTGTTTCGATCCAATAACGCCACATAGCTATCAATAATGCCTTCTCTTTCTAGTTTTTTAATACGTTCATACGCTGCAGTAACCGAAAGATTTAGCTTTAAAGAAAGCTCTTTGGTGGTTTTCTTGGTATCTGCTTGCAACAATTGTAAAAGCTTTTTGTCTGTAGCATCCATAGCATGAATAGATTATCAGTTATAAGTTTGGTCTAATGGTATAAAATCTATCGAAATAGAATTTTGACTTCAAATTTAGTTATATTTTCTACATAAAACATAAATAATAGTTTTAATATCTAAATTTTAAACATATGATTGACAATTTGTCTACTAATGATGAATTTTGAAACTACTTAAAAACAACTGACAACGAACAACTGACAACCGATAACCTATAAAAAAACTAAAAACTATGGAACCTTTTAATCCTGCTGATAAAATACAAGACTTACAATACTTTGGAGAGTTTGGTGGTGTAAACCCTTCTATCTCCGATTCTTCAACCTATACGTTTCTTTCTGCCAAAACCATGTTTGACACCTTTGAAGGTAATGCCGAAGGTTGCTACCTCTACTCACGTCATTCGTCACCAATGAACTTGTACTTGAGTAAAGCATTGGCAGCCATGGAAGGAACCGAAAGTGCCAATGTTGCTGCTTCGGGCATGGGAGCTATCACGCCGGTAATCATGCAATTGTGCCATGCTGGCGATGAAATTGTATCGAGTAGAACCATCTATGGCGGTACCTATGCGTTTATGAAAAATATGTTGCCGAATTGGGGCATCAAAACCCAATTTGTTGATATTACAAAGTTGGATGTAGTTGAAGCTGCCATCAATGCCAATACCAAAGTTTTGTATTGCGAAACCGTGAGCAACCCACTACTAGAAGTTGCCAATATAGAAAACTTAGCTAAATTGGCAAAAAAACACAACCTTAAATTGGTTGTCGATAATACTTTTTCACCATTGTCTGTGGCTCCTGCCAAAATGGGTGCCGATGTGGTGATTCATAGTTTAACCAAATTCATCAATGGTAGTAGTGATACTGTTGGTGGTGTGGTATGTGCTTCGCAAGATTTTATCAACGATTTAAAAAATGTAAATAACGGTGCCATGATGCTTTTTGGTGCTACTATGGACAGTTTGCGTTCGGCAAGTATTCTTAAAAACTTACGTACGCTACACATCCGTATGAAACAACACAGTCATAACGCAATGTATTTGGCTACTCAATTTGAAAAAGACGGATTGAAAGTGGTGTATCCTGGTTTGGCGAGCCATCCGAGTCACAAAATCTACTCAGGCATGATCAACCAAGAATATGGTTTTGGTGGTATGATGACTTTGGATGTGGGTAGTTTAGACAAAGCCAACGAGTTGATGGAGTTAATGCAACACCGCAATTTAGGATATCTAGCAGTGAGTTTAGGCTTTTACAAAACCTTGTTTAGTGCTCCAGGTACTTCAACCTCTTCTGAAATTCCGATGGAAGAACAAATAGAAATGGGATTGACCGATGGTTTAATTCGCTTTTCTATCGGATTGGATAACGATATAGAAAGAACCTATCAAATGATGAAATCTTGTATGAATGAGTTAGGAATTTTATAAAAAACATTTCATTTTGATAACCATCCGCTTGAGTGCCTTCTTAAGCGGATTTTTTTATTCTATTCGGTTACACAATGCCTTCTATGGAATAACAAACTGTATTAGCCATTTATTTTTAACCCTAAAAAATCTTCTCAACACCAAATTGCATTCTATTATTTTAAGTAACTGTTTTTGTTTGTATTTATAAACGAGTTAAAAGATGTTTAAAGACTAGTTAAAGTATGCTACAGCGCTATTAAAACACTATTGAATCTATAATAAATCTATAATAAATCTATAGTGAGTCCATAAAAAATATTATTTTAATACAATCATTATGAATTTATTATTATATTAAAATAGATTTTATAAAAATTTAATTGTACTTTAGTATTTATTATCCTTTCTTTTAATATGAATTAAAACAGGTAAACAATTATGGCAAAATTGGGTAAAAAAGGCCTACTGAGCGGTTTAGTAGGCAATTTAGTTTTTAGAAATTTAGATGGTGTACAAATTGTTCAGAGTCAGCCCGACGGTGTGCGACAAACTAGAGCTACCAAAGAAAGTAGTAGTGAATTTAGCAGGTGTAGCCAATGGGCTAAGCAACTTCGCATGGGCATGAGGTCATTTTTGATGGATCAGACCGATAACTATATGTACCGTAGATTTACTGGAGCTTTTTACACTGCGTTGCAACAAAACACGACGATGCTCAAGGGTGAACGCACGCCTTTGAATGCCGATATGTCGGGATTGGTTGGATTTGATTTTAACCAACATTCACCTTTTGCCAATTCGTTTTTGCCTAAAATAGAAGTTACTGTTGAAAATGGAACCTGTATAAAAATAGTAGTTCCTTCATTTGAACCTAAAAGTGAAATAGTTTTTCCTAAAAGACAGTATTTATGTGAGTTGATGGTTTATGTTTATACTACTTCATTTACTTTTAATGAGCCTTTGCATGATGCTTTTTTTGTATTGCCTATTGTAGCTTCTAATGAGGTGCAACCAGAAACAATATGGATTACACCTGCCCTACCTGAAGGTCGCATGGTATTGGTTACTGCAAAAATGTTGTTTTATTCTTCTACCAAATTTACAGATAAAATTTATAGCAATAGTGCTTCTTTTAATCCTTGTGGGGTTGTGGGGTGTTGTAGGTTGTAATGGCTCTTATCTTTTAAAAAAAACACTGCTTTATTTTGTTGTGTAATTAAAAAATGCGTATTTTAGTAGCATCATTTATACGCCTATGTCAATAGTTATCAAGAAAATATGGCATCGAGATGCCTTTAGAATTGGAATTTTTTTTGAGTATGATTCGGAAATTATTGCTAAGTTAAGATCGTTACACGCCTTATATAGTAAAACCTATACATGCTGGTATTTAGATTATACCGCTGCTGCATTTGCTTTACTAAAAAACAATTTTAGTTCTTTAGAGATTGACACCTCTTCTCCTGATGCAACAAAAACGCACTTGGTGACCGGCAGAAAAAGCCGTGACCTTTCACCCACAGCTCTAAGCGAAATTCAGTTAGATCCTTCACAAAAGGGTAACCCTGGACACAAAACAGAAGAGATTCCGTTTGCACAAAAAATGCGTTTACAATTGTTAGAAAGCATTGGTAAATATTGGGTGTTTAAGATGCAATACCATCAAACCATTAATAAACAACTGCTATCTGTAAAAGGTGTTTATTGGAACGCCAATTACAAGGCTTATATGGTGATGCGAAATCCGAAAGTAAAAGAAATTGTAGAAAACATTTTGATGACTTCTCCTTTTTTTGGAGAGGATTATTTGCACAAAGACAAACATTTTAGAGGTCAGATGATTCGTATTCTTCCGCATTATGAAGACCCTGCTTGGATGGAAGTTTATGTACCTAGATTGGTGGCGGTGCATGAAAAATTAAAACGTTTTTCGATGGCACGTTATAGCAAAACCAAAGATTGTTATTTGCTACCTGCAGCACCTGTAGTAATGGAAAGTATTCAATTGCAGATGGAAGCATTTGAAATTATGATTAACAACGAATTGCCAAAATTGTATTTGCAAAACAAGCATTTGCCTAACAGAAAAAAACTAGATTTAACCAAAACCAAAGAAACTATTTTTAATAGGGTTCCCGACCAAGGAAAGGAGTATCTCAATAATTTGGTAGATCATCTTTTGGCGATGAATTACAGTAGTTCTACCCTGCTTACTTACAGCAGTAGTTTTATACAATTTCTACGTTATTTTAATTACAAAAATCCTGAAGAAATTTCACAAAAAGAAGTGGTAAAATATTTGGGCTCTTTGATGGAAAAAGGGTTGTCGGCAACCTCGGGACATAGTATGGTGAATAGTTTGCAGTTTTATTACCAACAGGTATTGGGTAAAAATTCGTTTGAAATCAGTATTCCGAGACCTAAAAAAGAGAAAAAGCTGCCTTCTGTATTGACGATGGAAGAATGTTTGCGCATTTTTCAGGTGGTTGACAATCCGAAACACAAACTACTATTACTTATTGGTTATGGTGCCGGATTGCGTGTGAGCGAAATTGTGCAATTAAAATGGAGTGATATTTTATTTAACGAGCACAAGATTCACATTAAAAATGCCAAAGGAAAAAAGGATCGTATGGTGATGCTGCCCTATTCTATTGTTGAATCGCTGGAGATTTACAAGCAACTGTACAAAGGCAAACATTATGTATTTGAAGGCCAATTTGCCACAGAACCCTATAGCGTTGGTAGTGTGCAACAGGTAATGCGTGACGCCATTAAAAAATCGGGATTAGAAAAGAAAGCCACAGTACACACGTTGCGTCATAGTTTTGCCACCCATTTATTAGAAAATGGCACCGACATCAGATACATACAGCAATTTTTAGGACATTCAAGCATTAAAACCACCACCATCTATACCCATCTCACCAAAACGGCCGTTGACAAAATCCAAAGTCCACTAGACCGAATGGTGAATGAAAATAATACCAAAAAAATAAGTGACTAATAAAAAACATTCAAAAAGTTGTATATCTTTGATGATATTTACTAGTTAGCGGTCATTGTGAAGACGACAGTGCAAGCATTAAATGACCGACAAAAAAAC
>CAZNWY010000045.1:0-20605 GCA_964577105.1 uncultured Flavobacterium sp. | reverse complement strand
TCCCGAAGCCGAATCACCCTCGGTAATAAACAACGTACTTTCTAGACTTCGCGGATTTTTAGCATCGGTTAAATGCACACGACAATCACGTAATTTTTTATTGTGTAAACTTGCTTTTTTAGCGCGGTCTTTAGCTAGTTTTCGGATTCCTGAAAGTTCTTTACGTTCGCGTTCCGCTTGCAAAATTTTACGCAACAACAAATCGGAAACTTCTGGGTTTTTATGCAAAAAGTTGTCCAACTTGGTGGTGACAAAATCGTGAATAAACGTACGAACGGTCGGACCATCAGGACCAATATCGTTAGAACCTAATTTGGTTTTGGTTTGTGATTCGAAAACCGGTTCTTCCACTTTAATCGAAACCGCCGAAACAATCGATTTACGAATATCGGATGCTTCAAAGCCTTTATTGTAGTATTCGCGGATGGTTTTTACAATGGCTTCGCGAAAAGCGTTCAAGTGCGTTCCACCTTGCGTAGTATTTTGTCCGTTTACAAACGAATGGTATTCTTCGGAATATTGTGATTTGCTGTGCGTTAACGCAATTTCAATATCATCACCTTCTAGATGAATGATAGGATATTGCATATCTTCTTCCGAAATGGTTTCTTCCAGCAAATCCTTTAATCCGTGTTCTGACAAGTATTTTTCACCATTGTAATAAATCGTTAATCCGCGATTTAAATAACAATAGTTTTTGAGCATCTTGATGATGTACTCGTTTCGGTATTTATAATTTTTAAAAATGGCTTCATCTGCAATAAAAGCCACTTTCGTTCCTTTTCGCTTGGTAGTTTCTTGAATTTCTTCTTCGATTTTCAAGTTTCCTTCGGAGAATTCGGCTGCTTTTTGTTGGTTATCACGAACCGATTCTACACGAAAATAATTCGATAATGCATTGACCGCTTTGGTACCAACTCCATTTAAACCAACCGATTTTTTGAAGGCTTTGGAATCGTATTTTCCACCCGTATTCATTTTGGAAACTACATCAACCACTTTTCCTAATGGAATACCACGACCATAATCGCGAACCGTAACCAATTTATCTTTGATGGTTACCTCAATAACTTTACCAGCACCCATTACGAATTCGTCGATACAGTTATCGATTACTTCTTTTAAAAGAATGTAAATTCCGTCGTCTGGAGAAGAACCGTCACCGAGTTTTCCGATGTACATTCCAGGACGCATACGGATGTGTTCTTTCCAATCGAGCGATCGTATATTTTCTTCGTTATATTGCGTTTCTTGAGCCATTTTAAAATGTATCGATTTTCTGCTAATATAGTGTATTTCGAAATGTTTTTAAAATGATATTTATCAAAGTTATTAAGAATGTTTTTGACAAGAAAAACCACTAGTTAAGCAGTTTATTTCTAGCTCAAGCGATTGTATTGCCCCAGATTGAAGTGGAAAGCATTTAGGCCTTAAAATGCGCTATTTTGTAGCCTTGAAAAAGCGACTGGAAGAAGCTCTTTTCAAGGCTTACAAAATGCATTTTTGGGACTGAATCTTGAAACGGAAAGCTGGATTAGGCCCAAAGAATTATTTTGAATGATAATTGGATTGGTATTCTATTCCGTCTAATCGAAGTAATTTTCTAAAATCGGAACGCGTTGGCGTTAAAATTACGTGCGTGGTGTCGCCGTTTTCCACAATAATATCACGTTGGATTTTAAGTTCATTTTGAATTAGAGTAGCATCTCTTTTAGTTCCTAACTGAATGAATTTATTGCGTTTATTATTGAATTTTATGAAACTAACTTGGTAATTATCACCCACTTTTTTATTCAGAATGAGGCTTGATTTATACACTTTTGCGATTTCATTTTCTGAAAAGGAAAAGATTGTATCTTGATTTTTTACTTCCCAATAAATGGTGTCGTTTTTAACCCAAGCTTTGGCTTTTTTACCTGTTTCTTTGTCTGTTATTTGGTCGTTTTTATAGGTAAGGCTTGGAATGGAATCTATATCTTTTTTGGCGACTTCCATAGTATCGACAAGATTCAGAAAAATCGCTTTGGGAAGAATTATAATTTGATGTGAGTCATCCATTGAAAAAGTTCCTAAATACTTTTTGGGAAACGAACTAATGGCATCTACATTATCGGGTTGCGGTTGATTGAAATAAATAAAACTGTCGGATAAAATAGATTGTTTACAAGAAACAAACATAACAGCGATAACAAATACTAAAGCTACTTTTTTCATGGGAAGGTGTTTTTTTTTTGGTAAACCAAATGTTGTGCCAAAAAAAAGCCGCTAAAGATTTAGCGGCTTTTTCAATTTATATTTTTTTAAACATTAAAACGGAAATGCATTACATCTCCATCTTTAACGATGTATTCTTTTCCTTCCACACGCAATTTTCCAGCCTCTTTTACTTTGGCTTCCGAACCGTAATTAGAGAAATCTTCGAAAGCGATAACTTCGGCACGGATGAATCCTTTTTCAAAATCGGTGTGGATTACTCCAGCCGCTTTTGGGGCTGTATCTCCGATATTGATCGTCCAAGCACGTACTTCTTTTACACCAGCTGTGAAATAGGTTTGTAATTTTAATAGTTTGTAAGCTGCGCGAATTAACACCGCAGAACCTGGTTCTTTCAATCCCATGTCTTCCAAGAACACTTGACGCTCTTCATAGCTTTCTAATTCGGTGATATCTGCTTCTGCTCCTACCGAAAGAATGATTACTTCAGCATCTTCGTCTTTTACTAATTCACGAACTTGATCTACGTATTTATTTCCGTTTACCGCTGAACCTTCGTCAACGTTACACACATACAAAACTGGTTTGTTAGTGATTAATTGAAAATCTTGCATCAATTCTTCTTCGTCTTGATTTTGAGGCACGACTGTTCTTGCTGATTTAGCTTGTAATAAAGCTTCACGAATTCGATCTAAAAGTGCTTTTTCTGTTTGCGCTTCTTTATTACCAGTTTTAGCCGCACGATTTACTTTTTCTAAACGTTTTTCAACCGTTTCTAAATCTTTCAATTGCAATTCGATATCGATAGTTTCTTTATCGCGAATGGGATTTACATTCCCATCTACGTGCACAATATTATCGTTATCAAAACAACGCAATACGTGAATAATAGCGTTACATTCTCTAATGTTTGCCAAAAATTGATTTCCCAAACCTTCACCTTTACTGGCACCTTTTACCAAACCTGCGATATCAACAATATCAACAGTTGCCATTTGAACACGCTCTGGCTTTACCAATTCTTCTAAACGAGCAATTCTAGGATCTGGAACGTTCACCACACCAATATTGGGTTCGATGGTACAAAACGGAAAGTTAGCACTTTGCGCTTTGGCATTTGATAAACAATTAAATAAAGTTGATTTTCCAACGTTTGGTAATCCTACAATTCCTGCTTTCATATCTATTTGCTATTTTATATGATGATCTGTAACGCATAAGCGTTTCATCTTAAGATTTTATTTTAAAAGTGTGCAAATATAGTTTAATAAAACCAAGTTACAAAAGCATACGTTAAAGCAGTTTATTTATTAATGCTCTTCTTCTATCGAATTGATTATTCCTTGCTCTTCGTCGGTTGCTGTTAGTCCGGAAACATTCCAATAATCAGTAAGAATAACATTTTTTTTATTGAACAATGTTTTGTCTTTAAACACATCGCTTTCGCTGAAGCTAAATTTTTGATTACTAAAATTGGTCGTTACAAAGTAATTCCGAACTTCGATGGTACTGGTGCCTTTTTTGTCTATTTTTTCAAAACCAATCTCTTCTTTAGAGCTTATCAAATAATAATTAGATCCGTCATTGCGATAGATATTTTTGAACAATGATTTGTAAATATTTTTGGATCCTATCGAAGTTTTGTCTTTAGCTTTGGCAACAACAGCAGGTGATACCGAAGAACTGGCTTCTATAATTAACTTCTTTTTTTTATCATAAATTATGGTGTAATCGTCGGGCAATCCTTTGGTTTTGTCTAAAGGCGTTACTAACATTACGTAATAATCTTTATTAGCTGAAAAGGATTTTACTATAAAATCAAATTCTTTTTTGGCTCTAGGCTCTAATATCGGATTTAGGTATTTGAAATTGTAATAATTCTCCATTATATCATTCAAATTATATCCTAATAAATCATTACTGACATCGGTATTTAACAATCCATACGATCGGTTTTGTTCTACCAGAATATCGGTTTTAAAATTTTTATCCTTGCCCGAAATTTGAAAATTAATCAACCCATCGTTGTAATAAGAGTAATTTCCGTTGAGCTTGAAGAATTCTCTAGAATACACTTTTAATCGAGCTGGAGTAGAAAGATTTTGAATAGAATTCTCGATGAGACTTTTTAATATTTTTTGCGGATGTTGTTTCGTTATGATGATTTCGTCCAAATTTTGAACACTACTTTTTAGCAATACTTCATTCACTTTTTCTTTGAGTGTATTCGAACGAAGGGTAACACTAATATAGGAAGTATGTGTAATTTGAATATTAGAATTTCCGTTTAAAACAAAAGTAACCACTCCTTGAGCATTACTCAACAGCGATTGCTTGGTTTTTAACACATACACCGTAACATCTTCTATGGGAAGTTTTGTTTCAGAATCTCTTAAAATAAGAGATATTTCGGTAGATTGAGCATAACCATCAGATATTAAAATCAAAAAAAGTAGGGTAAGAACTTTTTTCATATAAAATCAGGTTTTTAACAAAAATATTAATTTTTTATTAATTCCCCAATAATACTACTATTTTGTTACACAAACAATTATCAATTATAATTATGATTATAAAACAAATAAAATTTTCAAAAAAAAAACCTGAATAAAAATTCAGGTTTTAATTTACTCATTATGTAAAAATGATTGTCTGTTGAGCAAGGTTTCTTCACTTTCAACATGATTGTCATCAGGAATACAACAATCGACTGGGCACACTGCTGCGCATTGTGGTTCTTCGTGAAAACCTTTACATTCGGTACATTTTCCTGGTACGATGTAATAAATATCATCTGAAATTGGAGTTTGAGCCGCATCTGAATCTACTTCAGTTCCGTCTGGTAAAACCACTTTTCCTTTTAGTTTTGTACCATCTTTCCATCTCCAATCGTCTGCTCCTTCATATATTGCCGTATTAGGGCATTCTGGTTCACATGCACCACAATTAATACACTCGTCTGTTATTATGATTGCCATCTTTTAAATTTATATATTAAATTTTAGATATTAGATTTAAAAATCTTTTATCCTAAATGATTTGTTTAATTTTGTGCAAAATTACAATCAAAACCATTCATAAACAAGTTACAAATGTTACAAATCGAGAAAAAAAAGTGTTTTATTGAATTAGGAAAGTTTTTAAGTCAATTTTCATTGGACAACAACACCCAAAATGAGGCTGTTTTAAACAACGATTTGTTTTATAATGATTTCATTCAACTCATTGAATTATCGCAATCACACAATGGTTGGTTTACCCCAGAGCAAGTGTATCATGCTGTGCAATCATGGGCAAAAGCATTGACTGAAGACAACTTAAACCAATGGCTTTCAACTTACGATTTTTCTAAAGTTCAAGCCAAAACGGTAGGATTAATTTTGGCAGGAAACATTCCGCTTGTTGGTTTTCATGACTTTTTATCGGTAGTGATTTCTGGTCATAAGGTTTTGGTAAAAACATCTTCCAACGATCAATATTTGATTAAATTTCTAGTCAAATACTTAATTTCTATTGATTCTGAAATTGAAAACTACATCACTTTTACCGATGGAAAACTAGAACATTTTGATGCCGTAATTGCCACTGGAAGTAATAATACCGCTCGTTATTTTGAATACTATTTTAAAGAAAAACCAAGCATTATTCGCAAAAATAGAAATTCGGTTGCGGTTTTAAATGGTAGTGAAAGTCACGAAGATTTAGTGCGTTTAGGAGAAGATATTTTTAGGTATTTTGGTTTAGGATGCCGAAATGTATCCAAACTATTCATCCCGAAAGACTACAATTTCGAAAAATTCTTTAAAGCGATGTACGAATATAAAGATGTAATTTTTTACGAAAAATATTCGAACAATTACGACTATAACAAAGCCGTTTTCTTGATGAGTAATTTCAAATTATTGGATAATGAATTCCTCACTTTAAAAGAAGACACGAGCTATGCTTCACCCATTTCATCTGTATTTTATGAATATTATGAAACTATTGAAGAGGTAAAAAAACAATTCAAACGAGATGTTGATCAAATTCAGTGCATCGTTTCAAATGGATTAATTGAAGACAGCATTCCATTTGGAAAAACACAACAACCCGAACTTTGGGATTATGCCGATAACGTTGATACTTTGGAGTTTTTGTTGCAAATATGATTGAATTATCCGCAAAAATTGTTATAAACTATAACGATTTCGTTAATAACACAGCCTTATTATTATCATATTCTAATCCCTTTTTCAATAGCTATTTCCGAAATTTGCACTTGAATTTTTAGGAAATTAAATCATGAAAAAACACAATTACAGCGCAGGTCCTTGTATTTTACCACAAGAAGTATTCGAAAAATCAGCACAAGCTATTCTGAATTTTAACAATTCCGATTTGTCCATTTTAGAAATATCGCACAGAAGTAAAGATTTTGTAGCTGTTATGGAAGAAGCTCGAGCTTTGGTTTTAGAACTTTTAGGCATAGAAGGCAAAGGTTATCAAGCTTTATTTTTAGCTGGTGGCGCTAGTTTAGAATTCTTGATGGTTCCTTACAATTTAATGAAAGAGAATGGAAAAGCTGCTTATCTCGATACTGGCACTTGGGCCAATAATGCTATTAAAGAAGCTAAACTTTTTGGAGAAACCGTAATTGTAGCTTCATCCAAAGAGCAAAATTACAACCATATTCCAAAAGGATATACTATTCCTGAAGATGCTTCTTATTTTCACTGTACCAGCAACAACACTATTTTTGGAACACAAATGAAATCGTTTCCAAATACCAATATTCCAGTAGTTTGCGATATGAGTTCTGATATTTTTTCAAGAACTTTAGATTTTTCCAAATTCGACTTAATCTATGCTGGAGCTCAAAAAAACATGGGCCCTGCTGGAACTACCTTAGTGGTTGTGAAAGAAGAAATTTTAGGAAAATCGGGAAGAACAATTCCGAGTATGCTAGATTATGAAAAACACATCAAAGCAGAAAGTATGTACAATACTCCTCCAGTTTTTCCGGTATACGCATCACTTCTCACCTTACAATGGTTGAAAAAATTGGGTGGTATTGCAGCAATTGAGAAAATCAATGAAGCAAAAGCTAACTTATTGTATTCAGAAATCGACAGAAATCCATTATTTAAAGGAACTGCAGCCGTAGAAGATCGAAGCATTATGAACGCTACATTTTTGTTAAATGATGAAAGTCATGCTCCTATTTTTGATAAAATGTGGAAAGAGGCTGGAATTTCTGGATTGCCTGGACATCGCTCTGTTGGTGGTTATAGAGGTTCTATGTATAATGCATTACCATTAGAAAGTGTTCAAGTTCTTGTTGATGTTATGAAAGAACTTGAAGTAGTTGTAAATAAAGAAAAAGTAGAAACCGTTTAATAAAATATGCATCGAAAGATGCCAAAATTTAGCATAAAATGAAAGTATTAGCCAATGATGGTATTTCAAAAAGTGGAATCAAAGCATTAGAAAAAGGTGGTTTTGAAGTAATCACCACAAAAGTCGCTCAAGAACAAGTAGCCAATTTTATCAACAACAATGATATATCGGTACTTTTGGTTCGAAGCGCTACCAAAGTGCGTAAAGATATTATTGATGCTTGCCCTAAATTAAAAATCATAGGCCGCGGTGGTGTTGGAATGGACAATATTGATGTTGCTTATGCTCGTGAAAAAGGAATTCATGTCATTAATACACCTGCTTCATCGTCTGAAAGTGTGGCCGAATTGGTGTTTGCTCATCTTTTTACAGGTGTACGATTCTTGCATGATTCTAATAGAAATATGCCACTAGAAGGCGATACCAACTTTGAAGGATTGAAAAAAGCCTACGCAAATGGTATCGAACTTCGTGGTAAAACACTGGGAATTATCGGTTTTGGTAGAATTGGTCAAGCAGTTGCAAAAATGGCACTCGGACTTGGAATGAAAGTAATTGCCGCCGATAAATTTGTGAACAATGCTGAAATTAGAGTTGATTTTTACAACGGCCAATTTATTAATGTTGATATTGTTACCGAATCGTTGGAAGATTTATTCAAACATTCCGATTTTATAACGCTTCATGTTCCAGCGCAAGAAGGCTATGTAATTGATGCTGATGAAATTGCACAAATGAAAGATAATGTTGGAATTGTAAATTGTGCTCGCGGTGGAGTTATCAATGAAGTGGCACTAATTGAAGCGTTAGAAAACGAAAAAGTTTTGTTTGCTGGATTAGATGTTTTTGAAAACGAACCAACACCTGAGATTCAAATTTTAATGCATCCAAGAATTTCATTAACGCCTCACATTGGAGCTGCAACATTGGAAGCACAAGATAGAATCGGAACAGAACTTGCCGAACAAATCATCGGAATTTTGAAAAAATAATTATCCGAAATATTTTAGAACAAAAAATCCAAATTAGTTTATTATCTGATTTGGATTTTTTATTTGTAGAATTATATCTACGTTTTTCATAATGGCTTTTAAACTTTATTACCTTTGTTTAAATCAAAAACTAAAAAACTATGTTTGAACAACTTACTCAATTAGTAAATCAATTTGGAGGTGATGCCGTGGTTAACAATCCGGCTGTACCAAATGAGCACAATGACGCTGTTATGGAACATGCAAGCAGTTCTATATTAGATAGTTTAAAAAATATTGCTACTCAAAATGGCGGTGCCGAAATGATCGGAAATTTATTCAATGGAAATAATGCCACAGATGCTTCCAACCCAGTTGTACAACAAATTACGCAGCAACTTAGTGGAAGTTTAGGAGAAAAATTTGGGTTAAGTGCTGATGATGCTTCTAATGTAGCAGGAAGTTTAATTCCAAAAGTTCTTGGCTCTCTAATTAATGGTGCCAAAGATCCTAATAATAGTAGCATTCAAATTTCGGATGTTATTGGCGCAATTTCTGGAGGAAACAGCACCACTGGCGGTGGCATTATGGATGCTATTTCAAAATACGGAGGGCAAATTGGATTAGACCAAGATGGTGATGGAAAAGTAGGAATGAGCGATGTAGCTTCTGTAGTTTCTAATAAAGGTGGTGGCTTTTTGGGAGGAATTTTAGGCAAATTATTTGGCAAATAATCTTATTTGTTTTCAATACAAACCATCACTTCTCGTGGTGGTTTTTTTGTTAAATTGTACCGATAAACAATTGATTTTTAGTAATTTTATAGACAAATTAGATTTTTATGAAAAATCTGCTTTTCATAGCATTATTTTTAGTTTTGCTAATGAGCTGTACCACCACAAAAAGTGGAGTTTCTGCAAATGCTTCCGCAACTTCAAAAACATCGGATACAGTTAGAATTGCAAATGATTCTTTAGAATATGAAGTCATTATTATTGATCCCGGATTCAAATCATGGCTAAACAGTCAATCAAAGCCAAGAGGTTTTTATACCGAAGATTATCTTGAAGGACGCAATCGTATTTATGTTGCCGAATGGAATAATAGAGCCCTACAACCTCAACGATTCAACCCCAATTTGTATGAAATGCAAATCAATTACAACTACAATATTCATTATGGGTATGAAGTCAACTACCTAATTTATAATTATTTCATTTATTTTCAAATAACCTATAAACAACAGCTCGCTGGATTTGTTCCCAGACTATAAATTGAGTAATTTTACACCACTTTTATAAAAATGGGAAATTTTAGAACACGTTGGAACATTACCTCTAATTGGCAAGTATTTGTCATTATTCTCGTATTTGCAATTACTGGTTCAACGGCTGCTATGATTTCTAAACCCATTCTTCACTGGTTAGGAATTACCAAAGAAACACACCACATTGCATTGTATTTGTTGCTTTATATCCTAATTATTTTCCCAGTATATCAAGTGCTTTTGGTAGCAATTGGGTTTCTGTTTGGACAATTTAAATTCTTTTGGGCTTTTGAAAAAAAAATGCTTCGTGCCCTAAAATTGGGATTTATAGCCGATTTTTTTGAAAAGTAAAAAGGAACCTTTTACAGTTCCTTTATTTTATTTTTCCTGATTTTTAATTACGTAGGTATAAATCCACGTAAGTGTAAATGTTGGAATAAAATCGGTAAACGGACATAATTCTTCTAAAAACTCAATTACTCCACCAACTTTACCAATAGTTCCTTTGTACATTATCGCTAATAATACACCCGAAAGTGGCGCCCAAATGGTATCGGCAAATTCACCTAAAAACGGAACCAAATAAGTCAACATTCCAATAAAATCGAAAAGTATTCCCAAGAATAAATTGCGTTGTTTATGGCTTAAGTTGGAAATCGCATCCGATTGTAGTATCATTTTTCAAAAAATTATTTATTTGATGCTGATAGTACAATTCTAGTGCCATTTATTTGGGTTGATTGATCATATTAAAAAAATCATTGCGATTTTCTTTTTCGTTAAAAACACCACCATATTGAATGGTTGACGTGTAACTCGATTCATCTTTGATACCGCGACTCGACACACACAAATGGGTAGCTTCCATAACCACAATTACATTTTCGGTATCTAAAACGGTTTTCAGTTCATTAAAAATTTGCATAATCAATCGTTCTTGAACTTGCGGACGACGCGAATAGTAATCTACTATACGATTCAATTTAGACAATCCAATTACTTTTCCGCTAGAAACATAACCAATATGAGCTTTTCCAACAATCGGCAAAAAATGATGTTCACATGTTGAATTGAAACTGATGTTCGCTTCCACCAACATTTTGTCGTAATTATAACTGTTTTCAAAAACCGATATTTTAGGCTTATTAGCCGGATTCAATCCCGAAAATATTTCTTGAATAAACATTTTGGCTACACGATGTGGCGTTCCTTGCAAACTATCATCTGTCATATCCATGCCCATTTCTTCCATAATCGCATGGAAATGTTTCTCAATACTAGCCATCTTTTCTGCATCCGGTTTATCAAATGCATCTGGTCGCAAAGGTGTATCGGCAGAAGTCATTTGATGATTATCGCCAATCAATTCGTAAATCTCTTTTTCTATTGTAGTGTTCATGGCTATTTTGAGTTTATAATTTTGTTTAACAAATGTAGTAAATAATTAAACAAAATAATTATTTTAACTTATATTTATAATCTACTCACGAATAAATAAAACCTATAGTTCATTTAATAATCGGTGATTTCTTTGTTTCTTTGTAAAAACGTTTGCCATGATTGAAGCTAAAAACATACATAAATATTACGACCAACTACACGTTTTAAAAGGCGTTGATTTACATATAGCAAAAGGTGAAATCGTCTCTATTGTGGGTGCATCAGGTGCAGGAAAAACTACACTTTTACAGATTTTAGGAACATTAGACCAACCATCTTCTTCCAAAGAATCAGAGTTGTTGATCAATGGTGAAGATGTTTTAAAAATGAATGACAAAAACCTTTCTCGTTTTAGAAACTTGCACTTGGGATTTATTTTCCAATTTCATCAATTATTACCCGAATTCACTGCCTTAGAAAATGTATGCATTCCAGCTTTTATTGCCGGAAAAGAAAAAGCAACAACCGAAATAGAAGCTAAAAAATTGTTAGACTATTTAGGTCTATCCCACCGAATTGATCATAAACCCAACGAACTTTCGGGTGGTGAACAACAACGTGTAGCGGTGGCAAGAGCTTTAATTAACAAACCTGCCGTGATTTTTGCCGATGAGCCTTCTGGAAATTTAGATACGGCTTCGGCAGAAAATCTACATAAATTATTCTTCCAATTGAGAGCAGAATTCGGACAAACATTTGTAATTGTAACCCACAACGAAGAATTGGCAAATATGGCCGACCGAAAATTGGTGATGGTAGACGGATTGATTAGTGATTAAATATTAAAAAGAAAACATGAAAAAAATATTTTTTATCATTTTATTATTCACGGCTATTAGTTTTGCTCAAAAAAACAAACAAAATTTCATAACCATTCAAGGCTATGTCACTGGGTTTAATGAAGGTGATAAAATCAGTATTTCTGATCAATACAATAACACATCTTTAGGAGCTGGTATATTAAAAGACAACAAATTTAAAATTACTACTAAAAAAATTGATGATGGAACTCTAATATATATTAACATTGGAGAAGATACTTTTTGGTCAAATAAATTTCTATTTTTTAGCGAGCCAAACACTAATATTATAGTAAAAGGAGATAAAAATGATATTGAAAATTTTCAAATCGAAGATTCTAATCATAAAAATCAGTACCGAGATTTTGTAAATTTAACCCAGATAGAAAATAAAAAAATAGACTCTATCCATTTAAAAGTTGAAGATTTAAATAAAAATGGGAAATACGATTCAATAGTTAGAAAAAAATACCGAGGTCCAAACGGAATTTTAGATAAAATAGAAGCTGAAATATTGCAAAAACAAAAAGAGTATTTTTTCAAAAATTCAAATACTACTTTTGCTCAAAAACATTTACTATGGGCATTTATTTCCTTTTTTAATGATTCCGAATTAAGCAAAATATATCAATCCTTATCTCAAGAAAATAAAAATAAAAAGTATGGTAAATTAATTCAAACCTACCTAAAAAACAAACCACTTGTTCTTGGAAACTCCTTTTACAACATTTCTGGAGAAGATGAAAACGGCAAGAAATATAGCCTTTCAGAATTAATCAAAGACAAATACACTTTAATTTCTTTTACAACTCCCTACTGTCCTCATAGTGTAGATTCCATTAATGATTTATTAAAATTAGAACATGATTTTAGCCTAAATTTGAAAATAATCACCTATTACATAGACTCTGTTAAAAATGAATGGATTGATTTTAATAAAGAAAAAAAGATAGATTGGATTTGCTTATGGGATAATAACATGAGATTTAGTGATGCGGTTGCCAAATACCATATAAACGGAACTCCAACTTTTTATTTGTTTGATAAAAATGGCAAAATGGTCAAATTATTAGATGGTTATGATGATGCTGTCTTTTATAAAGAAATTGCTCAAATTCTAAAATAATCAACTATGCTACTCATTATTTTATCATGGATCTACATTCTTTTCACCACTATCAATCTGGGTTTTGGTTTGGATAAAATATTTGGGTTACAAAATAAAAACTTTGCCATTACTTCTATTTTAGGATTGTTTACCGCAACCGTTTTGGGTAGCATTTGGGCTATTTTTGGCAGAATAAATATCGAACTTCATCTGTTTCTTTTACTTACCAACGGATTCCTATTCTTCAAATTTAAATCAGAAATTCTAGAAATATACCAATCATTTATACAGCAATTCAAACGATTATCTCCAGCCTTACAGTTGTATTTGTACTTGATTACCTTATTAATTATCGCTCAATGTGCTGCTGTTCCTTACGTGATTGATAACGAAAGTTACTACATTCAAACCATCAAATGGATTAACGAATATGGATTTGTAAAAGGTTTAGCCAATTTGCATATTTTCTTCGGACAAAACAGCGGTTGGCACTTGGCTCAAAGCGTTTTTAGTTTTTCATTTCTGTATAAAAATTTTAATGATTTAAGTGGGTTTTGTCTTTTACTCGGAACTTTTTTCTCCGTTTTCAAACTAAATTTATATTTTGAAAGTGAAAATAAATCGCATCTCATTGTAGGTTTGTTGCCTTTATCGAGCGTACTTTTATTTCAATTCATTAGCGCACCTTCACCCGATTTACCTGTTTATGTGTTGTCGTTTATGGTATTCTTTTACTTTTTAGAACATTTTAAAAGTTCTTCTTCCCAAAAGTTCAACATCATCGTATTATTGTGTCTTTTCATCTTATACATCAAGCCAACCGCCATAGCTTTATTGATTGTACCATTGGTGTTTTTAATACAAAATTTCAAAGTTTTAAAACCAAAGTTGTTTCCTAGTTTTGTAATTTCACTTCTCATTTTAGCATTATTCATTACTAAAAATGTAATCATTACAGGCTATCCGTTCTATCCTACTCAATTACTAAGTTTTAGAATGTACGATTTTGCCGTACCCAAAGAACTCGTTTCATTTTACTTTGACGAAACCAAATTATATGGCTTTTTCCTTACCAAAGCCGAATTTCATTCGCTTTCCTATTTTCAAATTTTAATCAAATGGCTTACCATCAATAAAATCAACTCACTTTTTAATATGGTAAGTGTTATTTTGGTGGTTTTAAGCCCGATTTTTATCTACAAATTTTATCCTAAAAAAGCATTTTGGTATTTGTACGGCATCATGGTTTTCCAATTATTTGTTTTATTGATTACTTCGCCACAATTCCGATTTTTTATCCACTTTATATTATTCTTCGGATTTTTCATCATGGCTTGTATGGTAAAAAACAAAAGAATAGTCACTATTTTACTTTTTGGAAGCACACTACCTGTGGTTTTACTATTGTTCTTTTCGGTGAAATTCTCGATGCTTACGCACAACAAACTCATTATAGACAACAGTAGATTTACCCCAAATGAATTGGTATTTCCTCATAAAAATTCTAAACTAAAAACCACTTTTTACAAAATGAAAATAGGAAATTTAGAATACAATTCGCCCGACGAAAACTCCTATTTTTGGACCAATGGCGACGGAAAACTACCTTGTGTTAATGCACAGCAAATTGACTATTTTAAAACCTATTTTCAGTACATTCCGCAATTGAGAACTCAAAATATCAAAGACGGATTTTATTCTAAAAAGCTTGCTCCAAATGACTAAATCTGAGTTGAAAGATTTCTTAGATGAAAAAGTAAATTTGTACAACAATCCCAATTTCATCGAAAGTGATCCCATCCAAATTCCGCATCAATTTTCTCTAAAAGAAGACATTGAAATCGCCGGATTTCTAGCGGCAACCATTGCTTGGGGAAACCGCAAAATGATCATCAATAATGCCCAAAAAATGATGACTTTAATGGGAAATTCACCCTATGATTTTGTCATGAGCCATCAAGAGTACCATTTAGAAAAACTAGAAAATTTTGTCCACAGAACCTTTAACAGTCAAGATTTAATCACATTTGTTAAAGGTTTACAACATATTTACACGCAGCATGACGGATTGGAACACGTGTTTTCTAAAAACAGTGACCAAAACTCAATGCAAAAAAGTATTTCTGAATTCAAAAAAATATTCTTCGAAATCGAACATCAAAACCGAACACAGAAGCACATTTCCGACCCTAGCAACAATTCGGCTGCCAAACGCATCAATATGTTCCTTCGATGGATGGTTCGCGACGACAATAAAGGCGTTGATTTTGGCATTTGGAAAACCATCCCAATGGCGGCACTTTCTTGTCCACTTGATGTGCATTCGGGAAATGTAGCTCGAAAACTGGAGCTATTAACTCGCAAACAAAACGACGCCAAAGCGCTATTCGAACTCGATTCCAATCTCAGAAATCTCGACCCAAACGATCCTGTTAAATACGATTTTGCCCTATTCGGATTGGGCGTCTTTGAGAAATTTTAATAAACACGGATTGAACATATTATTAAGATTATTAAAATTTCTTAAATCTGTGTTGCTATAAATTGGATTTGATTTTTGAAGTTGACTTTTTTATCCTATTTTTGTCCAAACCATAACACAACAAAAAAAACATGCTTATCATTGGAATTGCTGGTGGAACAGGCTCAGGAAAAACTACTGTTGTTCACCAAATTATGAACGAACTACCAGAAACTGAAGTTGGAATTATTTCTCAAGACTCTTATTACAAACAAAACGTAGGAATGAGTTATGAAGAACGTAGCAACATCAATTTTGACCATCCTCGTGCCATCGATTTTGAACTTTTAGTACAACATCTTAAAGCTTTAAAAGCTGGCGAAACCATAGAACAGCCTGTTTATTCGTTTGTTACCCACAACAGAACAGACGATACCATCATCACACATCCTAGAAAAGTAATGATTGTAGAAGGAATTCTGATTCTAACCAATCCAGAGCTTCGCGATATGTTTGATGTAAAAGTTTTCGTTCATGCCGACTCCGACGAACGTTTAATTCGTCGTTTAAAACGCGATATCGCCGAACGTGGTCGTGACATGGAAGAGGTTTTAAACCGTTACCAAACTACCCTAAAACCAATGCACCAACAGTTCATCGAACCAACCAAAGCCTTTGCCGACATCATCATTCCAAACGACAAATACAATACCGTTGCCATCGATGTGGTTCGTGCTGTAATCAACCAACGCATCTCTTAATTGTTCGTTTAGCCCATGAAAAAATGGTATCAAAACCTCATCACTAATTATCCTTTCCTAAAATTCTTAGGAAATCGATACACCTTGGTTTTGATTTTTTTCATTGTGTGGATGCTGTTTCTCGACAACCAATCGTTATGGGATCAAAGAGCTTTGAACAAGCAAATTGAAGAGTTGGAAGATAACAAAGCCTACTACAAGCAAGAAATTGCCAAAGACGAACAAAGCATTAAAAACCTAAAGAATCCAGGGCAAACCGAACGTTACGCACGAGAAAAATACTATATGAAAAAAGATAGCGAAGATATTTACATCATCGATATCGAAGAAGATCGCGTCAAAGATAGTATTGAAGCAGCGAATCAGTAGGCTTTCAATTTTTTGCAATTCCTGCTATCCGCGCTACACGGTAGCTGCTGCTATCAGGGCTAGTCAGCCAGCACTAAACGAGAAATTCTGTTACCAAAACAATGCTTACTAAAAAACAACAAATAGTATATACCTAATTTGCAAAAATTCCCTTTTTTATTCGTTTAAAATGTTTTTTTAGACTAACTTTGAAGTACTTTAAAGCAATAAAATTGTGAGTACAAACAACCCTCTTTTTTCAGAATTTGAATCGGTAAGTTCTAAACAATGGAAGCAACAGATTCAGTACGAACTTAAAGGTGCCGATTATAACGAAACACTCGTTTGGGAAAGCCCAGAAGGCATCAAAGTAAAACCTTTTTATCATATTGATGAACACGAAGCAAAACTCAATAGTAAAGCACCCGAAAAGGCTTTTACTATTCTGCAAAACATCTTCGTTCATGATGTAAAAAAATCCAACGAACGTGCCTTGAATACACTAAATCGTGGTGCCGAAAGCATCCGATTTACTATAGCAAACGAATCCATCTCAATAGAGGAATTGATGCAAAACCTTCCTCTAAAAGAAACAACATATTATTTTTATTTGCCTTTTCTTTCCATCGATTTCGCAGCCAAAATAAGTGATTATGCTACCAAGCACCAAGCCAAATTCACCCTATTGATCGACCCTATCGGACAATTGGCCAAAGAGGGCAATTGGTTTGAAAACTTAGAAAAAGACATTGAAAAATTAGATACCATTGCAGCAGCATCTGCAGTAAACTTTCTAAGTATTAATGCAGGTATGTATCAAAATGCTGGAGCAAATATGGTGCAACAACTAGCCTATACTTTAGCTCATGCAAACGAATATTTCAATAGAATTCCTGCCGTAAAGCATCCAATTACTATTGAAGTGGCAGTTGGTTCTAATTACTTCTTTGAAATTGCCAAACTGCGTGCATTGCGTATACTTTTCAACACGCTTTCAAAAGAATACCACCACCATTTCGATTGTAACATTGTGGCTACTCCAACCCGACGAAACAAAACCATTTACGATTACAACGTCAACATGCTTCGTACCACAACCGAATGTATGAGTGCTATTTTGGGCGGTGCCAATGCTGTTGCCAATTTGCCTTATGATGCTTTATACCACAAAGACAACGAATTTGGAGATCGAATTGCCAGAAATCAGTTGTTAGTATTGAAACACGAAAGTTATTTCGACAAAGTCAACAACCCAGCCGACGGTGCGTATTATATCGAGTCATTAACCGAGCAATTAGCCGAAAAAGCATTATCATTATTCAAAGATATTGAAGCGAATGGTGGATTAATTACACAATTGATGGAAGGTACCATTCAAAGAAAAATTAGCGAAAGTGCCCAAAAAGAGCAAGAATTGTTTGATAATGGTAAAGAAATTTTATTAGGAACCAATAAATACCCTAATAAAAACGACCTCATGAAAGACGATTTGGAGTTGTATCCGTTTGTGAAACAAAACCCACGTAAAACGCTTATCACTCCTATTATTGAAAAACGTTTGGCAGAGAAATTAGAACAAGAACGATTAGCAACTGAACAGTAATTTTTTATGAAAAAAATTATTCTACTAATACTATTATTCATCAACATTCAATTGAATGCTCAAACTCCATCTTGGTCGTGGGCAAAATCCATGGATGGCATAAATATCAATTATATCACAAAAACTGTAATTGATTCTCAAAATAACATTTATATGTTAGGTAGTTTTTATTATGGTATTAATTTTCAAACCATCTCATTAACTTCCAACTACAGCGCTAACTATCTAACAAAATTTGATCCATCAGGCAATGTTATTTGGGCAAAGAAAATTGAAAATGCTGGGGTCAATAATTTTACAATCTCTTTTTTAAAAATAGATAATAATGATAACGTCTTGTTAGGTGGATATGCTAGTCTAAATACTTTTTCAGGAAATATTAATTATAATGATGAAACGGATATTTATTTTGAGCCAACACCAAATCTCGGAAATTTAAGATACTTTTCGATGAAAATTGATGCTGCTACCGGTTCAGCTAATTGGTATGATACCGATTTTGGAAAATCCTCCTTATATAGTGGAGATGTTGATAATTCAAATAATTATTATTTTTTTGGAGATTATAATACTTCTATTTCAATTGAAGGAACACTATTAGAATCTAACACTACATCTGGAACCGATTTCTATATTCTTAAAAAAAACAACAACAATCTTATCTGGGCTGAACCATTCAACTTCAATTGTAGTTTACTTGATCCTAAAATAAAAATTATTAACAACCAAAATTTATTTTTAGTAGCAAAAACATATTCTGAAGATTTTTCATTTCAAAATAATTCTTTCCATATGGGAAATACAAACATTCCCAAGCTAATTATTTTAAAACTTGATTTGAATGGTAACTTTATTTCATTCAATTATTATGTTGATTGTCCTCTTGTTTCCAATGCCAGTTCGCAAGATAATTTCTATATAGATGAAGATGGTAGTATCTTTTTATACGGAACTTTTGTAGATAACACTTTGCAAATTGGCGCTACAACTCTAAACAAAATAGGAACACAAGATCTTTATGTTTCAAAATTTAATGCAAATGCAAATCTCCTGTGGGCAAAAAGTATTGGAGTTCAAAATTTTGAATTATATGCTGATTGTTTTACAACTCACAATGGAAATATACTAATTGGCACTGATTTTAATCCAATTGGTAATTTTACAATTAACAACGCTACTTACGTATGTAATGGAGGATTCACTTCCTTGTTCATTAAATTAGATACTGATTTTAATTATATTTGGACTAAAAGTATAACAGGAATTGGCACTCAATATGGAAATTATCCTAATACATTTACGTATAACAATCAAGATGACCTAATAATTACAGGGGAATACAATTGTCAAAATATAATTTTTGATAATTTCAACTTGCTTGACACAAATAATACGAATTCAAATTTTAAATCATTTTATGCTAAATTGGATGATTCCGTTTTAACAACTACAGATTTTAATAAGAATATCGTTTCGTTATACCCAAATCCTGTAAAAAATAAATTCAACATTAGTGGAATTGAAAATTTAAAAGGTTCTAGTTATTCTATAACCGATGCTTCAGGAAGGATAATATTCAATGGTACTATTTCAGATAATTCCGATTATTCATTTGAAGTAAGCAATTTAAAATCAGGAATCTATTTCTTTACCACAAATAATGGTTTCTGTCAAAAATTCATAAAAGAGTAAATCTCAAATAACATGAGAAAAAACATACAACATATACAATTAGCGGAAAGTCAAAAAACAGACAGCCAACAACTGACAACTGACAACTTTCACACCGCTGAAAACATCGAAGTAAAACCTATTTACGCTTCAAACGACATTGATGGTATGGAACATCTGGGTTTCGGAGCAGGTTTTGCGCCCAATCTTCGTGGTCCTTATGCCACCATGTATGTGCGCCGTCCATGGACGATTCGTCAATACGCAGGGTTCTCAACTGCCGAAGAAAGTAATGCCTTCTACATAAGGAACTTATCTGCAGGTCAAAAAGGTTTATCAGTCGCATTCGACTTGGCGACGCACCGAGGCTACGATTCCGATCACGAACGTGTGGTGGGTGACGTAGGGAAAGCCGGTGTAGCCATCGATTCTGTAGAAGATATGAAAATCTTATTCGACCAAATTCCATTGGGAGAAATGTCGGTTTCCATGACCATGAACGGTGCAGTATTGCCTATCATGGCATTCTACATCGTAGCAGCCGAAGAACAAGGTGTGGCCCCTAGCCTACTTTCTGGAACG
>CAZNWY010000044.1:0-22439 GCA_964577105.1 uncultured Flavobacterium sp. | reverse complement strand
ACCTAAAGATAATTTACGTCCTTCAACATCTAATTCTAATACTACTACATCTAATTTGTCACCAACGTTAACAAATTCTGATGGATGTTTGATTTTTTTAGTCCAAGATAAATCAGAGATATATACTAAACCGTCAATTCCTTCTTCTAACTCAACGAAAATTCCGAAGTTAGTAAAGTTTCTTACGATACCTGTGTGTTTAGAACCTACTGGATATTTAGCAGTGATATCAGTCCATGGATCTTGAGTCATTTGTTTTATACCTAAAGACATTTTTCTTTCGTCTCTATCAAGAGTTAAGATAACTGCCTCTACTTCATCACCTACTTTTACGAAGTCTTGAGCACTTCTTAAGTGAGTTGACCATGACATTTCAGAAACGTGAATTAAACCTTCAACACCTTCAGCAACTTCAATGAAAGCACCGTAATCAGCAATAACTACTACTTTACCTTTCACTTTGTCACCAACTTTCAAGTCAGCTCCAAGAGCATCCCATGGGTGAGCGTTCAATTGTTTTAAACCTAATTGGATTCTTGTTTTCTCATCATCGAAATCAAGGATAACTACGTTCAATTTTTGGTCTAATTCAAGAACTTCACTTGGGTGATTGATTCTAGACCAAGAAAGGTCAGTAATGTGGATTAATCCATCTACACCACCTAAGTCAATGAACACACCATAAGAAGTGATGTTTTTTACAACTCCTTCTAATACTTGTCCTTTTTCTAATTGACCAATAATTTCTTTTTTCTGAACTTCGATATCTGCTTCGATAAGCGCTTTGTGAGAAACTACAACATTTTTGAATTCATGGTTGATTTTAACAACTTTAAATTCCATGTTTTTGTTTACGTATACATCGTAATCACGGATTGGTTTCACATCAATTTGTGAACCTGGTAAGAATGCTTCAATCCCGAAAACATCTACAATCATACCTCCTTTAGTTCTACATTTAACAAAACCTGTAACAATTTCACCTGTTTCGTTAGCTGCGATAACTCTATCCCATGATTTGATAGTTCTAGCTTTTCTGTGAGACAATACTAATTGACCTGTTTTGTCCTCACGAACATCAATTAATACTTCTACTTTGTCACCCACTTTTAAGTTTGGGTTGTAACGGAATTCGTTTAAAGAAATAACACCTTCCGATTTTGCATTAATGTCAACAATTGCGTCTCTGTCTGTGATTCTAACTACTACACCTTCAACTACTTCTTCTTGATCTGTAGAGATAAAAGTTTTAGTTACTAAATCTTCAAACTCTTGTAAGTTTTTTTCGTCTACTGCATCAATTCCTTCTGCGTAATTGTGCCAGTTAAATTCGTTTAAAAACGCTTGTTGTTCTTTGTTTAATTCAGACATGCTGATAAAAAATTTGTATGCTGTGCTTCATGAGTTTATTATCGAATAGAAAACAGCAGCAGTGTTTTACATAAATAGTTGATACCTAAAGGAAACTCTTCTTCGCCAAAAGGTGTGCAAAAGTAAGCATAATTTCTTAATTACAAAATAATTATAACAAGAAAATAGAACAAAGAAACAAGAGAAATGACTATTTTTTCAGAAGCGAATGGCTTGGGTGTTATTTGGTTTCCCTATTCCTGCTTTCCGCACCGCACGGCGGATGGCTTCAATCAGGGCTAAATAGGATTGGTATAGCATAAAAAACCCGATAAAAAGAAATTATCGGGTTACTATATTTTTGTTTAATGACTCACATTAGCTACTTCATTAGGATTGTGCTTGTGCTTGAAGAAAATAGCAAATAAAATCGCAATTACTAAGGCATAGGTTGCAAATGTTAACCATATATTGTGCCAATCAGAAACGCCATCATGAACAAAATATTTTCCTATAATAAATCCCGACACTTTGCTTCCAAGATATGCGCCAAATCCATTTGTCATCATCATAAATAATCCTTGAGCCGATGAACGAATTTTAGAATCCGTAGTTGTTTCAACAAATAATGAGCCTGAAATATTAAAGAAATCAAATGCCATCCCATAAACTATGTTTGACATTAAAATTAATATTAATCCAAAACCATAAGGATTTCCAAATGATAAAAATCCGAATCGTAAAACCCAAGCTAACATAGAAATTAACATTACGTTTTTAATTCCAAAACGTTTTAGAAAAAAAGGAATTGTTAAAATAAATACAGTTTCTGAAATTTGAGACAACGACATTATAAAAGTTGAATTTTCAGTTACAAATGATTTTGCATATTCTGGATTTTTAGCAAAATCGTATAAAAATGCATCCCCATACATATTTGTCAACTGCAATGCAGCTCCGAGAAATAAAGAAAAAATAAAAAATAATGCCATCTTTGAATTTGCAAAAAGTTTAAAAGCATTTAAACCTAATTGCTCTATTAAACCCGCATCTTCAGAAATTGTCTTTTGTGGTGGACATTTCGGTAATGTAAATGAATAAATACCTAAACCAATAGCAACTACAGCACCTATATAAAACTGATTAGCATTTACATTACTATGTGTAAAGTTTGTAATCCACATAGCGGCTATAAATCCAATAGTTCCCCAAACTCTTATGTTTGGAAAAACTTTCACAACATCATAATTATTATCTTTAAGTATGGTATAACCTATTGAATTTGACAAAGATATTGTCGGCATATAAAAAATCATTGCCCCAAAAACCACATAATATAGAGTATCTGGATCATTGACTTGCGGAACATAACAAAGAACAATTCCATATAAAACATGTAAGATTCCATACAATTTTTCAGCATTAATCCATTTATCGGCTATTATCCCTGTTATAGCAGGCATAAACAATGAAGATAATGCTAATGTTGAAAATATTGCTCCAAATTGAGGAAATCCCCATCCTTTTGAATTTAAACAATAAGTACCAATAGTAATCAACCAAGCACCCCAAACGAAGAATTGAAGAAAACTCATTAAAGTTAATCTAAACTTTATACTCATAATAAAATAGGTTTTGTAATGTAAATAGGTTGTAAATCTACTATTAAAAATGAGATTTGCAAAAAAATTACAACGTTTTAGTAACTTCTTCAACCAATTCTAATACGGCATTGAATTGTTCTTCTCGAGTCAAGTAAGAATTATCGATTTCAATGGCGTCATCTGCAATAACTAATGGTGAATCTTGCCTGTGAGTATCAATATAATCGCGCTCTTGAACATTTTTTAAAACTTCTTCAAATGAAACCGAATCGCCTTTTGCTTGAAGTTCTTCAAATCGACGTTGCGCTCGTGTTTCTGGACTGGCTGTCATGAATATTTTCAATTCTGCATCCGGAAAAACAACCGTTCCAATATCACGCCCATCCATCACGATTCCTTTATTTCTGCCCATTTCTTTTTGCTGTTCTACCAATTTGGCACGAACTTCAGAAACTTCGGCAATTTTACTCACAAAATTAGATACTTCTATGGTTCGTATTTGTTTTTCAACATTAACATCATTCAGATACATTTCGGCAAAACCCAAATCAGCATTGAACACAAAATGTAATTTGATGTTTGGCAAACTATTTATCAACGTTTGTTTATCAAAAAAATCGGCAGTAATATACCCGTGTTCCATAGCAAAATAGGTCACTGCACGATACATAGCACCAGTATCAACATAAACATAACCCAAATGCTTGGCTAATTGTTTGGCTAATGTGCTTTTCCCTGTAGAAGAATATCCGTCGATGGCTATGGTAATTTTATCCAAAATGTGTTTGATTTTTCTGATTTATATTTTATTCTTGAAAATTGATGGTCAATCCAAAAAGACTTGTGTTTCCGGCTAAAGTATATCTGGAATAGGAATAATTAAATTTCAATTTTCCCATTTTTAATCCAAATCCTAATGAAATTCCAGAGAAATTTCTTTGATCTACTACTCGTAATTCTTCGGCGCGTCTAAAATTATATCCTACTCGCAAATTAAATCCTTTTTTAGGAAATAACTCTGCCCCAAAAACCACATGTCGCAACGCATTATTCATGAAACCAACTTTCTCTTGAGTGGCTGCTCCATCAATAGTTCCTACTGCTCTATTAGGATTGGAAAATCCAATTTTCCATTGCTGCAAATTCTCTAAAGTTAAATGCCAACGAATAGGTACATTTTCTACTTCTTGAGAAACACCAAGCAAGACTTCCATAGGCAACTTTTCTTGTGTACCAGCATAAGTAGTAATTTGTGTTCCGATGTTTCGCACTACAAGCGCCCAATTCACATCGTTTCTATCATCGATAAACAAAGCACCCAAATCGACTGCAGCTCCATAAGAAGTGTAACTTTCTAAAGTGGAAGAAATTAATTTAGCATTAGCCCCAAAGTAAAAAGTAGTAAACGGAACATTATAGGAATAACCTAAAGATAACGCCATTTCACTACCTGTAAAGGATGCCGTTTGATTACCATTTTCATCATAGCCATCAAACTTACCATAATTTACATAATTTACTCCAGCATGAAAAGTTTGCACATGACGATCATACGTGTAGGCATATGCTGCTGTTCCATAGGTTACTGCTCCAAAATAACTTCCGTAATTAATCGCCAAATGATTATCCATTTCTGGATTTATGGTAGCTGGATTAAAATGCGCTTGGTTAACATCTTCATCAAAGATTGTGAGTACTTTTCCTCCTAAAGCCGCTTGTCTTGGAGAAGTTACTAAATTAAGAAATTGATATACCGATTTACCTCCTATTTGACTGTAACTTACAGCACAAAAAAGCATTAGAAAGGAGATAATTAGTTGTTTAAACATACGAGAAATAGCAATTTACATAACCTATAACGGAAATGCGAAGATATTATTTTTAACGATAAGGTAAAAGCAAAAATAAAAAAGGCACGGAGGTCAAACTCACATGCCTTTTTTAAAGTATTTTTAAATGTATTAATCTATAAGTTTTGCGTTTTTCACCTTGTCTTTTGTGAGTGCAATAGCAATAACTTCACTCATTTCTTTTACATAATGAAAAGTCAAACCGTGTAAATAATCGGCTTTAATTTCGTCAATGTCACTTTTATTTTCATGACATAAGATGATTTCTTTTATGTTAGCGCGTTTGGCAGCCAATATTTTTTCTTTAATTCCACCAACTGGCAATACTTTTCCTCGCAGAGTAATTTCTCCTGTCATTGCCAATCCTTTTCTAACTTTACGTTGCGTCAACAACGAAACTAATGAGGTTAACATGGCAATTCCAGCGCTTGGGCCATCTTTTGGAGTGGCACCTTCTGGAACATGAAGATGAATATTGTACTTTCCTAAAACATCTTGATCTAAACCAAAAGATTCCGCATTTGCTTTAATATATTCTAAAGCAATGGTAGCCGATTCTTTCATGACAGTGCCTAAATTTCCTGTTAAGGTTAAAGCTCCTTTTCCTTTGGAAATCAAGGATTCAATAAATAAAATATCTCCACCAACAGAAGTCCAAGCTAATCCTGTAACGACACCAGCAACATCATTTCCTTCTGCCTTGTCACGTTCTAATTTTGGAGCTCCTAAAACTTTTACAATATCTTCAACGGTAACTTTTTTATTATACTCTTCTTCCATGGCAACCGATTTGGCTGCATTTCGAATGACTTGAGCAATTTTTTGTTCCAAGCTTCTTACACCCGATTCACGAGTATAACCTTCAACAATTTTTTCTAATTCCTTTTTGCCAATGGTTAAATCTTTAGAAGTTAATCCATGCTCTTTCAATTGTTTTGGAAATAAATGTTGACGTGCAATTTCAACTTTTTCTTCTGTGGTATATCCTGCCATTTTTATAACTTCCATTCTGTCTTTCAATGCTGGTTGAATGGTTGACATCGTATTGGAAGTAGCAATGAACATTACTTTCGATAAATCGTAACCCATTTCAAGGAAATTATCGTAAAACGCACTATTTTGCTCTGGATCTAAAACCTCTAAAAGCGCCGACGAAGGATCTCCTTGATGACTTACTGAAAGTTTATCGATTTCATCTAAGATAAAAACCGGATTAGAAGTTCCTGCTTTTTTGATACTTTGAATAATTCTACCTGGCATGGCACCGATGTAGGTTTTTCTATGACCACGAATTTCTGCTTCATCACGTAATCCACCCAATGAAATTCTAACATATTCTCTACCTAAAGCCTGAGCAACCGATTTCCCTATAGACGTTTTACCAACACCAGGAGGTCCGGTTAAACATATAATTGGCGATTTCATGTCGTTACGCAATTTCAATACCGCCAAATGTTCTATCATACGTTTTTTTACATCTTCCAATCCAAAATGATCTCTGTCTAAAACTTTTTGAGCATGTTTCAAATCAAAATTATCTTTTGAATAGGTATTCCAAGGTAAGTCCAAAAACAAGTCTAAATAGTTTCTTTGTATTCCAAAATCAGGTGCTTGCGGATTCATGCGTTGCAATTTAGAAAACTCTTTTTCAAAATGTTTGCTGGTTTTTTCATCCCATTTTTTGGTTTTAGCACGCTGACGCATTTCTTCAAACTCTTGCTCGTTAGAAACTCCACCCAATTCTTCTTGGATCGTTTTCATTTGTTGGTGCAAGAAGTATTCGCGTTGTTGTTGATCTAAATCGAAACGAACTTTTGATTGGATGTCATTTTTAAGCTCCAACTTTTGAAACTCGATATTCATGTATCGTAAGGTTTCTAAAGCTCTTTCTTTAAGAACACTCATTGCCAATAAATTTTGTTTTTCTTCCACAGAAAGATTCATATTGGAAGAAACAAAATTGATTAAAAACGATTGGCTTTCGATATTTTTTATCGCAAAAGTAGCCTCTGTTGGAATATTTGGACTTTCCTTAATAATTTGAATGGATAAGTCTCTAATAGAATCTACAATTGCATTAAATTCTGTATCGTGCTTACTTGGCCTTTTTTCTGGAACTTCTTTGATAGATGCTTTTAAATAAGGGCTTTCCGAAATAACGGCATCAATTTCAAATCGTTTTTTTCCTTGAAGAATGACTGTTATGTTTCCGTCGGGCATTTTTAACACACGAAGAATTCTGGCAACTGTTCCTATTTGATGAATATCATCGATTGATGGATCTTCGTCTTCTTCATTTTTTTGAGCCACTACTCCAATAATTTTATCACCAGCATTGGCTTCATTGATAAGCTTTATCGATTTATCTCTACCTGCAGTAATTGGAATTACTACACCAGGGAATAAAACAGTATTGCGTAATGGTAAAATTGGAAGTGATTTTGGCAATTCTTCATTAGCCATCTCTTCTTCATCTTCGGGCGTTAGAAGCGGAATTAACTCGGCTTCGTTATCGAATTCTTGTAATGACAAATTGTCAAAGGCAATAATTTTCTGATTTGACATAGTATAAATTAAGTCAATATGACATTTAAAGGATTATAAATTTATAACAAATATAAGATTTGCTATAGTACTACTAAATTAAAATCGATGAGTAACACCGAATGACGCCAAGGGTTAAGCAAATAACACTAAATCTCTGACATCTCTAATTGGTCAAGGATTATGCCATAAAAAAAAATCCGCCTAAATGGCGGATTTTTAAGAAAAATATGATTTTATTATTGCTTAGAATACACAAGAGCTATATCAGAAGTCAAATATACTGGATTTCCAGATGCAGTTCCAACAATCTGCCCACTTGATTCTGTATAAACTAAAGTATTTCCAACAACTGTAAATTGATCGTTATAGGTTACTCCTCCTTCAACATAAGTAGTTTTTAGAATATTACCTGTCAAAGTCCATGTACCTGTTGTATCAGGATCAGTATAACAAGTTAGAGTATTTGGAGTGGTTGTAATATCAATATCAATTCCTTTTGAATTTGCTATAAAAGTATTGTCTGAATTTAATGTAAACAAGCTATTATTAAAACAAGTTGTTTCATTCATTTGATTCGTTGAATTGGCTCCATCACCATTCAAATCGGTTGGAACTGAAGTATTGAAAGCAGTTAAAATATAAGTACCAACTATTGACGCAGGTGTCACACCACCAGTTCCTCCTGTACCACCAGAACCTCCTGTACCGCTAGTTCCTCCTGTATTATTTGTGCTTAGTTGAGAAGCCAATACTGGATCAAGTGGTTCATTTTCACAAGATACTAATAGTGTTATTGAAAATAAAACTACGAAAGAAGATAGAAGATTCTTAATTTTCATTGGTGTTAATTTTTTCCAAATATAATTATTTTTTGAATATATAAAATTATTTTTTAGGCACTCTAGTTAACAATATCAGACCTAATACAAAAAATGCTCCTAAAAATACAATAGCATTGCGCATTGATCCTGTAATTAAATCAATTGTGCCATAAATTGTCATCCCGATTACAATACCGACTTTTTCGGTTACGTCGTAAAAACTAAAAAAAGATGCAGTATCATCGGTTTCTGGTAAAAATTTAGAATAGGTTGATCTTGCTATGGATTGAATTCCTCCCATTACCAATCCTACAAAACCAGCAGTAGCATAAAATTGAATTGGCGTGTGAACAAAAAATGCAAACGCACATAATATGGCCCAAATACCATTTAAAAAAATCAAAGTATTGATATTACCAAATTTTTCAGAAGCTCTAGAAGTTATAACCGCACCAACCACTGCAACCAATTGAATCAATAAAATACTAATAATCAATCCCATTGTTTTATCATCACTGCCCCATTCTATTTCAGTAGCTCCAAAATAGGTTGCCACTAACATAACGGTTTGAACTGCCATTATAAAAACAAAATAACTGTATAAATATCTTTTCAATCTTAAATTAGATTGCAACTGTTTCCACACCAAATTTAATTCATGAAATCCCTTAAATATAAAGTCTCTTGTTAAAGGAACATCATTTTTATTTCCTTTTGGAAGATAGTAATAAGTAATGTGACTGAATCCAATCCACCAAACTCCAACCATTACAAAAGAGATTTTCATAGCTTCTTTTGGAGTTTCAATCCAAAACGAATGCGGAAACATGACCATCAATAAATTAATAATCAATAAAATAGTACTTCCTATATAACCCATTGAAAAACCTCTAGCACTCACTCGATCTTGTTGCTCTGGAAAAGCAATATCTGGCAAATACGAATTATAGAAAACCAAACTCGACCAGAATCCAATGAGTCCGAAAAAATAGGCGGTATAACTTAAAAAAAGATTATCAACATCAAACCAATACAATCCGATACAAGAAATTCCTCCCATGTAACAAAAGAACCTCATAAAGGCTTTTTTATTACCTAAATAATCCGAAATTCCAGATAATATTGGAGAACAAATAGCTACAATTAAAAATGCAAATGCTGTTACAAAGCTGATCATTGCTGTATCTTTGATTTCTTTCCCAAATAAAAGAACATAATTTCGGCCACTTTCTTTGAAAATCATTTCATAAAAAATTGGAAAAACTGCAGAAGCTATAACTAAACTATATACTGAATTTGCCCAATCGTAAAAAGCCCATGCATTTAATAATTTGGGATGACCTTTAGGTAAGTTTGACATTACATGTAAATTTTATTAATAAAAAAAGCTGTCAAAATTAATTGACAGCTTCAAATATACTCTTTTTTTGTTATCTCAATATTATTTAAAAACTACTCCAAATTTAGCCGCTTCGGCTTTAGCCTCTGGAATTAGTGCTCTAAGTTGTGCAATTCTGGTGGCATCTGATGGATGAGTGCTCATAAACTCTGGTGGTGCTTGTCCTCCAGCATTGGCTGACATGCGTTCCCAAAAAACAATAGCTTGCTCTGGATTATAACCTGCAATTGCCATTAATGTCAAACCAATTTTGTCTGCTTCGCTTTCATGACTTCTGCTAAAAGGCAACATTCCTCCATATTGAGTAGTAACTCCGTAGGCGGTCATTGCTAAATCTTGTGTTTCTTTACTTTTATTGCCTACTGCAACTGCTACTCCTGCAGCTCCAAGTTGTTGAAGCAAACCAGCACTCATTCGCTGTTGCCCATGATTGGCTAGTGCATGTGAAACCTCATGACCTAAAACAGTAGCTAAACCAGCTTCATCTTTAGTAATTGGCAGAATTCCTGAATAGACAACAATTTTACCACCTGGCATACACCAAGCATTAACATCTTTACTTTCTACTAATTTATATTCCCATTTATAATCGGCCAAATATCCTGCTTGTCCGTTGGCATTCAACCATTTTTCGGCAGCCATTCTAATTTTATTACCGACCGCTTCCACTCTTTTGGCATCAGTTGTTCCTGTTATAACTTTATTTTCAGATAAAAACTGACTGTATTGCTGAAACGCAGAAGGCAATATTTCACTATTAGAAACCAAAGCCAAAGTGTTTTTCCCTGTAAAAGGATTTTTAGCACAAGAAATGGCTAAAGCCAAAGCAAATAGACCAAATGTAATTCTTTTATAAACCATAAATTTTCTTAATTGAAATCAAATTTACAAAAATTAAATACCAATAAAATGTAGTTCCGTAAAATCTTTATCAACAACTAAACCATTTTCCAGAATTAAAGATTCTTTATCAAAGATGATTTTTTCATTATCAATTTCGATTCCTTTAATCTTAAATGGTAATCCTTTTAAGTTGATATTTATGGTTTGGTATTGTGCCTCAAAAGTACCTTCTTTGTGTTGCGTGATAAAAAGTTCATTTTCCTTTCCGTTCAACGTAAAGGTTTTATAACTAAATCTTCCTTTGTTGTAATCGTATCCATCTTGAGCATCTTCATAAACATACGACTTTTCTTTACCCAACTTAAAATATACATCTAATGACAATTGTGGAGATTCTATCTGACCAACATATTGTTGCACAGGATATTTAGGTATAATAGCGCCTTCTTTTACAAAGATTGGAATCTGATCAAAATCGGTGGCCACCCAAAGCTCTTTTTTACCTTTTACCACTTCGTTGGTCCAAAAATTATACCAATTTCCTTGTGGTAAATACATTCTTCTACCTAAAGCATTTGGTTCTAAAATTGGACAAACTAGAATTTGATTTCCAAAAATAAATTCGTCAGTTCTATAATGGGTTTGTGTATCTTCTTGATCAAAATATACTAATGGTTTCAGCATAGGAACGCCATCGTTTACATATTGCCAAAACATGGTATACAAATAGGGAAGCAATTGGTAGCGCAATTCCACAAATTTTCTAGTAATATCGATTACTTCATCACCAAAACTCCATGGTTCTTGATCGCCATGATGTCCTGAAGAATGCGTTCTACAAAATGGATGAAAAACGCCTAATTGAATCCAACGCGCATACAATTCGGCCGATGGTTGTTCTGCAAATCCACCAATATCAGAGCCTGTAAAACCCATTCCGCTGATTGACATACGTTGGGTTTGGATATTGGCAATCCATAAATGTTCCCAAGTGGCAACGTTATCACCAGTCCAAGATGAAGTATAACGCTGTGCACCCGAATAAGCCGAACGCGTAATTACAAATGGTCGTTTTGGATACGCAAATCGTTTTACACCTTCATAAGTGGCACGTGCCATTTGAGTTCCGTATACATTATGTGCTTTTCTGTGGCTGCAATTATTACCATCATAATTATGACGAACATCAAGTGGAAAAGTCTTGGTAGGCACTTCCATAACTGCTGGTTCGTTCATGTCATTCCAAACTCCTTTTACTCCTATTTCGGCAACTAATTCTTTGAATAATCCAGCCCACCATTCGCGTACTTCTGGGTTGGTATAATCGGGAAAATTACATTCGCCTGGCCAAACTTTACCTTTCATATAAGGTCCATCAGCACGTTTGCAGAAGTAATCTTTCTCTAATGCTTCTTTATAAACCGAATAATCTTTGTCTATTTTAATACCCGGATCAATAATCACCACGGTTTTAAAACCGTCTTTGGCAAGTTCAGAAACCATTCGTTTTGGATCTGGAAAATAGTCTTTATTCCAAGTAAAACAACGGAATCCATCCATATAATCAATATCCAAATAAATGGCGTCACACGGAATTTGTAGCTCTCTAAATTTTCCTGTAATTTCTTTAACTTTTGATTCAGGATAATAACTCCATTTGCATTGTTGATAGCCCAATGTCCAAAGTGGCGGCAATTCTGGTTTTCCTGTAAGATGCGTGTAAGTAGTAACTACATCACTCATTTTGGGTCCGTAAATAAAATAATAATTCATTTCTCCACCATCGGCCCAAAAGCTGGTAACACCTTTGCGTTCGTGACTAAAATCAAAAAAAGAACGGAAAGTATTGTCAAAGAAAATTCCGTAAGCTTTGTTATGATGAAGTCCGATATAAAATGGAACTACTTTGTATAATGGCTCTTGATCTTTTGCAAAAGCATATTGATCGGTAGCCCAATTTTCAACGCGTTTTCCTTTTAAATTAAGATGTGTAGCCTTGTCTCCTAAACCATAAAAACTTTCTCCATCATGCGAAGTTTTACTCATTTTTACAATGTTTCCACCGTATTCATAACATTCTTCCCAGTGAAAACCTATTTCATCTTCAAGAATTGTAGTTCCGTCTAATTCGTAAATTCCGACTCTACAATCGTGTTTTTGAACCACAACATAAACTTTGGAAGTTTTTATTCGGTAATGATCCGTTTCTTCAGATACTTCTAATATGTTATACCCATGAGACTGCGTTTTATCGATGGCATACGAAAAATCATTACTGAAATAGCCTTTAGCGGTAAAACGAAAGCGAATCATGCTATCGCGTAAAACAGTAACTCGTAAGATTACATTGTTATCCGTAAAAAAATCGATAGAATCTACTTCGTGTTTGTAATTTATAATTTGAGACGGAAATAAGTCGCCTTTATACTCAAGTTCGGTATTAATTATCATAAGTTGATTTTTGACAAAGTGCCAAATTTACAAAGTTGAAACCTATAAATTATCAAGTAACAAAAGGTTTTTTTAACTATAACGTTTGCGATAGTTTATAAATAATAATAAAACTTAGCCGAAAAAAAAGTTAGCCACAAATCACACTAATTTTCGCAAATTTATTACTGCAAATTCGTGTAATTCGTGGCAAAAAACTATCCTATTTTAAAAACACAGATTCCTAATGGTGGTAACACAATTTCTGCTGAAAATGCTCTGCCATTCCATGGTTCTTGGTCAATTTTTATAGGTTTTGAATTGCTAACACCACTTCCGTTATATTCGACTTTATCAGAATTGAAAATTTCGGTTAACTTACCTTTTGTTGGAAGTCCGATTCTATAATTTTCATGAACCACTGGCGTCATATTGCAAACTATAATAAGATTTTCTTTTTCTTTAGTTCCTTTACGGATGTATGCTAAAACAGAATTTTCATTATCCGAATAATTGATCCATTCAAAGCCTTCTGCTGTAAATTGTTTTTCATATAAAGCAGGATGCGTTTTGTATAGAGCATTCAAATCGGTGATGCATTTTTTAATACCATCGTGATAACCATATTGCAACAAATGCCAATCTAAACTGCTCTCAAAATTCCATTCAGAAGTTTGCCCGAATTCACCACCCATGAACAACAATTTTGCTCCAGGATGCGTGAACATATATCCGTAAAGCAATCGAAGATTAGCAAAACGTTGCCATTCGTCGCCTGGCATTCTACCTTGAATGGAGTGTTTTCCATACACCACTTCATCGTGAGATAAGGGCAACATAAAATTCTCGGTAAAGGCATACGTCATCGAAAAGGTAATATCGTTTTGATGGTATTTTCGATACACACTTTCTTTAGCAAAATATTGTAAGGTATCGTGCATCCAACCCATCATCCATTTCATTCCGAATCCTAAACCGCCAAGGAATGTTGGTCGAGAAACCATCGGAAAACTAGTGCTTTCTTCGGCAATAGTTTGCACATCAGGAAAATTAGCATACACGGCTTCATTAAAATCTTTTAAGAAACTAATGGTATCTAAATTTTCTCGTCCTCCATAAATATTTGGCTCCCACTCGCCGTCTTTTCTTGAATAATCTAGATACAACATTGACGCTACGGCATCTACTCGAAGTCCGTCAACATGGTAGTTTTTCAACCAAAATATGGCATTGCTAATTAAGAACGAACGTACTTCGTTACGACCATAATTGAACACTAAACTTTTCCAATCGGGATGATAGCCTTTTCTTCGGTCGGGATGTTCATAAAGATGTGAACCATCAAAGAATCCCAATCCGTGCGCATCATCAGGGAAATGCGAAGGCACCCAGTCTAGAATTACACCGATTCCTGCTTGGTGCAATTTATCTACCAAAAGCATGAAATCTTGTGGCTTTCCAAAACGTGAAGTTGGCGCAAAATATCCAACCAATTGATAACCCCAAGACGGATCATAAGGATATTCCATGATGGGCATAAACTCGACATGGGTAAAACCCGTTTCTTTGACATAGGAAACTAATTGATCGGCCAATTCGATATAAGTCAAAAACTTACCTTCTGCATTTCGTTTCCACGAACCCAAATGCACTTCGTAAACAGAAAATGGTTTATCTAAGCCATTTTTATCTTTTCGAGTTTCCATCCATTTGGTATCTTTCCATTTATACTGTAAGTCCCAAACTACAGAAGCGGTATGCGGTGGAAGCTCGCAATATAACGCAAATGGATCAGCTTTTTCGGTTATGATTCCGCCATTGTGCGATTGAATTTTATATTTATACGTTATCCCTTTATCGATTCCGGGAATAAAACCTTCCCAGATTCCAGATTCGTCCCAACGAACGTTTAATTGGTGCTCGCCTTGAACCCAAAAATTGAAATCTCCTACCACCGAAACCGAGCGTGCCGATGGAGCCCAAACTGCAAAGTAAACGCCTTTTACTCCATTGACTTCTATAAGATGAGCGCCAAGTTTTTCATAAAGTTGAAAATGTTTTCCTGCTTTGAATAAGTCGATGTCGAAATCGGTAAATAAGGAATGTGGTTGTACTGGGTTCATTTGGTGATTTGATTATTTGGTTATTTGGTTTTTGATGTTCCTGAGATCATTTATGTTATTCCTGAGGAGTTTTTGATCTGCCTAAGAAAGTTTATACTTTTCCTGAGATGAGTTATTTTATTCTGATTTTTTTTTTAAAATTAAAAAAATTTATAAAGTTTTGTGTCATTAAAATCTTCTAAATCCAACTTTCACATTATTGCTATTATTACCATTTAGTTCATTGAAATTTGAATTTTCAAAAGTCAATCTAAAAGTATTTTTCTCTTTACTATTTGATAATAAAATTGTAGTAAATATCATAGTTGAATTCAAAGGGTCGTAAAAAAAATCTACTATTTGATATTTTTCTTCTCTCTTATCTTCTAATAAAACATACCAAGTACTATTATTAATATAAATCTGTTTTGCAATTCCTTTTCCAAGTGCATCATATTCTATATATCTCCAATCCCCATATAAAATTGATAGATCTCCAACACGATTTAATTTATTTTGAAGTTTTAAATTCTCTTGATATAATTCATCTTTATTAATTTTTGATATCAAATTTTTTCTTTTAACAATTATAAAAGCATCTAATGCTAAAATTCCAGTTTTTATTATTGGAAAAGCTATTGTTGAACCAAGTGCAGACCAAACAGCATTCCAAAAATAATTATTATTAGTCAATTGGTCTTTTATAAATTCAAAAATAGATTTACAACCTTCCGCTTGAATTTGAGTTTTGTCATACCAGAAAAGAGCAACCGAAATTTGCCAATGAAAAATTAGCCAATAGATTATAAAGTAAGTAATGAACCTACTTGAAAATCTATTTTTTATTTCATCTAATGTTGTTGATAAATCTTTTATTTCCATTTACTTTTTAGTTTTCTATCCTCATGTTCCCTCGACTGCGCTCGGGATGACAGATTGTGCATTTAATTATGTTTTCTTATTATTTACGTTTTACCGTTATAAGAACTATTTAATTTGATGTTGAATTTGTCTGCAAAATATGAATATTTACGCGAACTGTCACCCTGAGCGCAGTCGAAGGGTTTTGTGTTTGTAATCAATTTTATGGTTTATATTTATGATGCGTTGCATTTCTGCATTCTGCTAATATTTCTATCATATCAAAATCTCCTTTTATTAATGCTTCTTTCTTTTGTTTTGACCAACCTTTTAATTTCTTTTCAAAACAAATGGCTTGATTAGGTTCGGTGAAATCTTGAAACCATTCTAAAACTAAAGGTCTTCTTTTAAAAGTATATGCATTTGGTAATTTACCATCGTTGTGTTCGTTTACTCTTCTTTCTAAATCATTTGTAATTCCAACATAAAGTGAATTGTCGCTGCATCTCAGTATGTAAACGTAATAAAATTTCATTCTTCATTAACAATTAGCTTTTCGACTTCAATTATATGCCCTTCGACTGTACTTCGGCTTCGCTCAGCATAAACTTCTCAGGGTGACTAATCCTGCTATTAACAACTATTCTTTAAATTCAAAATTTGTTTTTATTATGAATTTATTTTCAATCAATACAAAACCTAATTAGCCCCGATTGAAGGAAATGCCGCGCATGACGAAAAGCGGGAATTGCCATTGTTGAAAAAGCCCAAGCCATTCGCTTCTGACTTCGACTGCGCTCAGTCTGACATTAATATCCCATAATGGTTTGAATACCGCGTAACGGAATTACCGCCCATCGTGGACGTGAATTTAGCTCGTAGCCCAACTCATAAACCGCTTTTTCTAGTATGCAATATTTGAGTAAAAAGTTGATTTCGTGACTATAACCAATGTTCAAATTACCCGATTGTGCTTTTTCAATGTATGTTTCTAGGAACGTTCCTACCATATATTTAAACAATAATTCTCCTGCTTTGAACAAATCTTCTTGCTCGTAGGGATATTTATCGGCATTATTGAAAATAGTGGCGTATATGGCATAATGAAACGAGCGGAACATACCGGCAACGTCTTTCAATGGCGGTTGTTTTACTTTTCTATCACGAATGGTGCTTTCGGGTTCGCCTTCAAAATCGAGAATGTAAAAATCATCTCCGTTAACCAAAACCTGACCCAAATGATAATCGCCATGAATACGAATGCGTTCGGACTTCATTTTAGTCCAGTCGAAATCGACAAAATGCTTACGAATAAGCTTTTTATTTTCAAGGAATTGATGCGCTAAATCGAGTGCCATTCCGTCTAGTTTGTGCAAACTATTTTCGATTATATTCAATCGGTTTTGGAATTGGTACAACAATCTATTTTTTAACCAAACGGTATAATCTCCATTATAAGTAGTTGGTGTGAAAGCTGTTTCGTGAATATCGCTTCCTAGAGCAATGTGCATTTCGGCAGTTCGCAACGCTAAGGTTTGAATACGCAAAAACAGACTCAAACCAACCCAATCAATAATTTCGGGTGGAATTTCGTTAATTTTTAATCTTCTAAATAAATCTACGTTGGGCAATTTGTCGATTTTGATTTTTTTTCTGGAAAGATTATCAAAAACACCATCCATTTGTTCGAGCATGAATTTCCATGCATCACCTTGATTGGGTACTAATTCTTGCATCAATCCGAGTGTAATATTTCCTTCTGGAAGCGCTAAATTGATACTTCCCGTATAAGCTGGCGTATTTTGAAAATGCATTCGTTCGGTTAAGAATCGGCTAATTTCATAATCGGGATTGGTGCTTACATAAATACGACGGAAAATCTTTAACACAAATGCATCATTGTAAATTATAGAAGTATTGCTTTGTTCTACTCCCATAAATTTTGACGATTTGTATTCTTTATCAACTAAATGAGAACCTTTATGAAAAACCAATTTTAGAGCTCTACTTTCTGTAGATTGCGCAATATTATCAAATAACAATTTTCTAAAATCATCTTGATGTAGCGCATCAACTAAATATCCTTCGATGTGACCAAATTTTGCCGGAGCAATTATAGTATTGGTATCGAGTTCATCGTTAGTCATAAAAGCAACAGGCATAAAATAATGTTGGTAAAAAGCTTCTTTAAAATTCACTTCTAACAATACACCATAATAGGTATTTTTTTTGGAGGTAATTTTAAAATGATCTACGACTTCAATGTACTTTAATGTACTTGCTTTTCCGCCATACCATCTTTTATTGATGATATAATTTTCTAAAATATCTGATGAAAATATTTTAATAAATTCATCATCATTGAAAGCATCTTTCCATTCGTTTTTAAATTTGAATGGTACTGAAAAAGTTTCTTGATTATCGTTTTTCATGATCGTTATTTTATACTTGTTGGTTGGTTGGTTTTTTATTTCATAATTTTAAACAAATGAAAAGGCAAAGTTGGATGTAATTCTACAAAATTCCATTCCTTATCCCAATTATAGCTGTTTCCAGTAATTAAATCGACCACAGTAATGGTTTGTCCTTCATGAATACCTAATGATTTTAATGGTAATTTTACCCAAGCTTGTTTAGAATAATATGCATCCAAACTTGCAATCGTAAGGGTTTCATTTTCTTTATTATCATCAAACTTATAGTAAGCAATTACTTGATCATTATCGGTATCACAAAACTCAATATTGTTAGTTTGTTGCAAAGAAATTTGCTCTTTTCTAATCTGATTAATTTTAGAAATCAGCATGGTAATTTTATTTTCTTTATTCCAATCCCAAAGTCGAATTTGATATTTTTCACTATCCATATATTCTTCTTTTCCAGGAATAGCGTCTGAAACCATGAATTCAAAAACAGGGCCGTAAACACCTACAGATGAGCTCAATGTAGCAGCAAGGAAATACTTTTGCAAATGGGTACTTTCGTTAGCTCCTTGCAACGGAAATGGATTGATATCTGGCGTATTAGGCCAAAAATTGGGACGGAAAAATTCTTTTTGATGGGTTTGAGTTAATTCGGTTAAATACTCTTGCAACTCGGCTTTAGTATTTCTCCAAGTATAATAAGAATACGATTGCGTAAAACCTTGTTTGGCTAATTCGTGCATAATTTTTGGACGTGTAAAAGCTTCAGCTAAAAACAATACATCGGGATGTTTTTTCTTTACTTCAGCAATTAACCAACCCCAGAAATAAAATGGTTTCGTATGTGGATTATCAACTCTAAAAACTCGAATTCCACATTCTTCAACCCAAAACAAAGCACAATCTAGAAGTTCTTTCCAGAGATTTTTCCAATCACTACTTTCGAAATAAATCGGTAAAATATCCTGGTATTTTTTGGGAGGATTTTCAGCATATTGTACGGTTCCATCTGGACGCCATTTGAACCATTGCGGAAACTCTTTTACCCACGGATGATCGGGTGCTGCTTGAAGCGCAAAGTCCATGGCTATTTCAATTCCTAAATCTTTTGCCGTATTTACCATTGATTTAAAATCATCAATTGTACCTAATTCGGGATGAATTGATTTATGCCCACCATATTTTGAACCAATTCCCCAAGGCGAACCCACATCACCAGGTTGAGCATCAGTGGCATTGTTTTTCCCTTTGCGATTTACTTCTCCAATTGGATGAACTGGCGGAAAATACAACGTATCAAATCCCATTTTGGCAACTCGAGGTAATAACTTTTCACAGTCTTTCAAAGTGCCATGCTTCCCTTCTACACTGGACGCTGAACGTGGAAAAAATTCGTACCATGTACTGAACAACGCTTTTTGTCTATCTACATAAACTTTTAATTCTTGGGTTTGATTGGCTAAAAATTTGGCTGGATTTTCTTTAAAAATGGTTTTCAACCGCTCTGAAACGGCTTCATTTATTGCTTTGTCATAGTTCGCTTCATCAGAAAACAGTTCCATTAATTCATTCAAATATTTTTTATCAGAAGCTGCTACTTTTGAAGTCAAAGGTTTGATATACTCTACTCCTTCTAGAAGTTCTGATTTTACCTGTTGGTTATCTTTAATTTTCTTTCCGATTCCGTATTGCCAATTCAAAGCGTAATCAATCCAAGCTTCAACAAAATAAGAATAGAAACCTTGTTTTTCAACTGAAAAAGTAGCTTCGAAAGCATCATTAAGCAAAGCATTCATTCTTATTTCAGTCCATTTTTTTTCTTTTTCATGTTTGAATTGAACTACAGCTTCCATAACATCATGCCCGTCAGAAATGATATCGGCTGTTACATGCACTTTCTGTCCAACAATTCTTTTTATAAAAAAAGCCCCATTGTCTAATTGAGGCAACACATTTTCAATTACTACGCGTTTTTGATTTAACATTTTAAAATTAATTTAATGATGTCTAAATTTAAGAAAAAAAGACAAAATAAAGTAACTTGCATTAAAATTTATTGAAATGTCAAAAAACAAAGAATTACATACCCAAACATTGAAAATTCCTAAGATAATACTGATAACTGCTAAATTTTTAGAAGTAATTTCACCAAAATTAGCTACTCCATTTGCTGCAAAATTATTTACAACACCCATAAAACATAGAATTCCTAAAAGGGAATTTCATATGGATAAAAATAGCCACCAAAAAGCAATCTATATACCTGAAATAAAAAAAGAAATCATAACATATCAATATGGCAATGCAGGTAAAAGAATTTTATTAGTGCACGGATGGTCTGGACGAGGCACGCAATTGGTTAAAATTGCAGATGCTTTGCTTGATTTAGGATATTCTACAATAAGTTTTGATGCTCCTGCACACGGAAAATCAAATGGCAGTTCATCTATCATGGTTGAATTTATTGCTTCTATCTTGGAATTAGAAAAGCAATTCGGACCGTTTGAATTTGCGATTGGACATTCTCTTGGCGGTATGTCAATTTTGAATGCCATTAGAGATGGTTTGAAAGTCAAAAAAACAGTAATCATCGGAAGCGGTGACATTATTCAAGATATTATTGATGATTTCATTAAAAAACTAAAATTGAAACCTCAAATTGGCATCAAATTAAGAGATCATTTTGAGAAAAAATATGGTGTTGAAATGAATTATTATTCTGCGTCAAATGCTGCAAAAGAAGTTTCATGCCCAGTTTTAATAATTCACGATGAAGATGATATTGATGTACCTGTTAAAGCAGCCTACCACATTAGAGAAAATTTAAAAAATTCTGAACTAATGATAACTAAGAATTTAGGTCATCGAAAAATCTTGGGAAATACAGAAGTTATAAAACGAATTGTTGAATATATAAAAGAATAGTTATGACATTATTTGAAAACACCAACGATTGGGCTGAAAAATTACAACCTTTAATCGATAAATATAAAGGTAAGAAGCATCCTTTAGATTATGAAAATCTATATCAATTGATGGTGGCCGTTATTTTATCTGCACAAGATTCTGATGCCAATATCAATAAGATTGCACCTCCTTTTTTCTCAGAATTCCCAAATTTGGAAACACTAGCAACAGCAACAACTGAAGAATTATTTCCATATGTGAGCAAAGTTAGAAACTTCAATACCAAGTCCAATTGGTTGATTGAGATTGCTAAAACATTAAAAACCAATGAGAACATTCCAGTAAACTTGAATGATTTGATAGCTTTAAAAGGAATTGGAAGAAAATCGGCTAATGTTATTATGCGAGAAATGAGAGTTCCAGCAGAAGGTATAATTGCCGATTTACACGTCATAAGAGTTGCACCAAGAATCGGGTTATGTGAAGAAACTAAGGATGGAAACAAAGTAGAAAAACAGTTAATGCAATTACTTCCAAAGGAAATTTGGGGAGAAATCGGAATGGCAATATCTTTTCTAGGAAGAGAAATTTGTCGACCAACTAATCCAAAATGTACAGAATGTCCAATTCAAAATGATTGTCAATATTCTTTAAAAACGATTTAACATTAAAAGCATGAAAACAATTCCATTATATTCATTAGTAATTTTTCCAACTGCTGAACAACAATACTTAATAAAATCATTTAAGAAATCCTTGAAAGACAAAATTGGTTGGTTTGGTAGTGCTAATTCTGATGCACATATTACCATAATAAATCTTGAAAACGAGCTTGCTCTAAATCTTCACTTAAATCAAATAAAAGATTTTTGTAAAACCATCATTCCTCAAAAAGTTAAATTTAATTCTCTCGATTCTTTTGCATATCATACCTTTTTTATATCACCAAATGAAAAATCTCAACGATATCTTAACAATATTATTATTAACTTACATAAATCAATAGGTTTTGATATTAAAAATGCTCATGCCCATATGACTATTGCTAGAGGTTTAGATGCTGAAAGAATGGAAAAAGCACAAGAACTATTCAGTACTACTGAAATTAGTCTTGAATTCATCTGTGATTCTATTCACATCAGAAAATTCAATGAGGAAACAAAACAATATTCAGATATTTTAGAAATAATCCATTTCAATAAACAATAGAATTCATTTTAGTTTAAATTTTTTCTAAAATTTTATACAAAACAAAAAACCTCTATCCATTAGATAGAGGTTTTTAAAAAACAAGGCGGCGAC
>CAZNWY010000043.1:0-22886 GCA_964577105.1 uncultured Flavobacterium sp. | reverse complement strand
CATCATTTTGTCCCCAGCCCCAAAGGGTATTATCTGTTTTAAGTGCTATTGTAAAATAATCACTTGGCGCAATTGTCTTCCAATTTGTAGATGTACCTATTTGTGTTAATATTGAAACATGATCAATCGTACTTCCAATACCAAGACTACCATATATATTACCTCCAGATGCCCATAATGTCCCATTAGATTTTATACAAAAAGTATTAAATCTTCCTGTATTAAAAGAAGTCCAGTCAATAGAGCTTGACAATACTATTGAATCATATTCATCAAAATCTGTCGTATTTCCCAATTGCCCCCAATTGCCCCATCCCCAAACCCACAAGGTTCCATCTGTTTTCAGTCCAACAACATGATTATACCCAGACTTTAATGAAGTAAAACATTGGGAAAAACCAAACTTAACCAGGAATAAAACTAATAATAATGTGTATTTTTTTTTCATAACATAAGAACTAAACAAAAACAAGTAGCTAATTTGTGACCACTTGTTCTTACTTTAAAAGTTATCTCTTGAATTCAGCTCAAAAACCTAGTTTCTAACCAACTGCTTACTCACCACTGTTGTTCCTCCATCTTTCAACACCACAACATAACTGCCACTTTCAAGATTAGAAATACTTAGTGTAGCAGTAAAATTGGTGCTAGCCATAGGATTTGTTGTATAAACTACCCTACCCGAAATATCATAAATTTCAATTGAATTTACCACAGAGGCACCCTTATAACTAATATGCAATTCATTTTGAGCAGGATTCGGACTCAACGTTACAATAGATTGCTCTTTAGTAAATGATTCATCACTCAACACACAACCTGCAATGGGTAAATTTGTTGGATTCGCAACACCTGTATTAGTCCCGTTACCTAACTCTCCATAATCATTTCCTCCCCAAGTCCACAAAGAACCATCTGTTTTGGTGGCTACTACATGATTACGACCAGCAGAAATAGTATTCCAATTGGTATCACCACCTACTTGCACTGGGATGTAACGATCCGTAGTAGTTCCATCAGCCAATTGCCCCACATCATTTTTTCCCCATGCCCAAAGTGTGCCGTCGGTTTTTATAGCTAATGAAAAACGAAAACCTGCAGCTACTTTACTCCAACTCGTTCCTTGTATTTGATTAGGTATTGATGGATCGTAGGCAACATTGGGATTTTGTCCAGTCTGACCACTTTGTGAATCACCCCAAGACCATAAAGTATGATTATTTTTTAATGCAAGTATATGATCATTACCTACACTTATTGCACTCCAATCGGTATCTGCATTCAATTGTGTTGGCGTTTGGCGAACGGAAACAGTAGCATCTCCAAGAAGTCTAGATAAATTATATCCCCATCCCCATAAGGTACCATTTGTTTTAAGCGCAAAGCTAGATCGAGACCGACTCACTGCAATAGATTTCCAATCCGTACTACTACTCACCAAAACTGGACTCAACACATTACCGCAACAGGTACCATTACCCACCTGATAAAAATCATTTTGTCCCCAACCCCATAATGTATTGTCGGTCTTCATAGCGATGGTTTGTGAATTACTCGAAGCAATATCTTTCCAATTAGTAGCGGTACCAACTTGTGTTAAAAAGTAGGGCACACTATTAGAAGAACTTCCAACACCTAATTCTCCATATAAATTATAACCACAGCCCCATAGTGTCCCATTGCTTTTTATCGCAAAGGTATTTGAGTAAAAATTCTTTACTAATTGCCAATCAGTGTCATTGGAAAGTAATATTGGGCTATATTCATCAAAGGTAGTTGCATTATTAAGTTGTCCCCAATTTCCAAATCCCCAACCCCAAATAGTACCATCAGGTTTTATTCCAACTGTATTGGCATAGCCAGCTGTAGCGGAACTAAAACATTGTGAAAATGAGGAATAAACTGAAATCAAAAAAATAAATAATATGTATTTTTTTTTCATAGTATAATAATTAGTTGTGTAAATATAAAAATAAGCGGTTGAATGAACAACCGCTCAGTTTTCTTATCATTGTAACACATTCTGTTTTTAAATGTGTTATCCAGTAATGGTAGCCATTACTACATCACTCCACGGGCCTGTCTCTCCACGGGTATTTTCCCATCGCAGCCAATAAAACACATTTTTTCCAGCATGTTCTCCTGCAAAATGATGGGTATAAGGCGAAGCTGTGTCTGTAACCATAAATCTTAATTCGCTTGGATCTACAGCGGGTTCTCCTATTTTAAACCAAATTTGACATCCTCTCACACGCGCCGGTTTGGCATGCGAACCGTCTTCGTTTGTAAACGAAATGGTATGCTCCAGTCTTTTACTAGTATCTACTTGCCCTATGGGTTTGGTAGTTGGTACTGGCGCTGGTGTTCTAGAAGTATTTGGCGAAGCCAAATTGAGTGTGTTTCGGTCTTCGGTGGTCCATACACTGGCAGGAACGTCACCATAAACTAATCGGAGTAGATTAATGAAATTAACTTTAGCAATATCCTTGTTTTGAATAATTGTCTTCGTTCGGGTGTTGCTGTTTTGGGAATCAGGATAAATTGAATTCCAATCTGTTAAAGAATCATTAAGTCTCATTTGATTTTCTTCTGAAATCAATAATCTAACTGCATTGGATGTTAGATAGGGTACAGCGGTTTGAAAATACGAATTTAAATCGCTGTCTTTACTAGGAAATGGTTTTGCATTTGGCATATAAAAAAATTTAAAAATTAATATTCTGGTTTATACTTTATTTTCTTCTAGTAATTTGTAATTATTGTGGGTAGTAATACCAAACTAAAAGGTAGTCATACCCAAAGCTTGGGTAATACTACCAAAATTTATGGTATGCATACCTAAACATTATTATTTAATACCAATGTTTTAGGTAGTGATACCCTAAACATAGGTAGTGGTATTTTTATTATTGGTAGTAATACCCAATGTATAGTTAGTGATACCTAAAATTTAGGTATTTTTCTTTTTGTTAAATATACTTAATTTAACATATAAAGAATAACTATATGTAGCTTGCACAATTTAATATTTGCACAATTTTATTAATAAAATAAAAAATGTAATAGTTTTATAATTGTTTCAAAGAACGAAATACCAAATACTATTTATTCAAACATCTACTGTTATTGTTGAATATTTAATTTAAAAAAAGCTATTTAAAGTTTAAATATATATCGTTTTAACAAAACTACAAATTTTTTTTAATAACATATTAGGAAAAACCTTAATATTTTATAGTAATTTTTAAAAAAAATATTTACCGAGTTTAATAAAAGAAATTAAACGTGAAATATTATAAATACGCTCTCCTATTAAAACATAAAAAAAACCTAATTAAAATTGTTTATAAAAAGGATATAGCATTTTTAAAACTCAAACCGCAACTGCACTACAACCGTTTTTTTGACTTCGGTATTCAAATTACTCAACGAAATTCCGAGCAATCGCACCGATTCTTTCATGCGTTCTTGATACAATAATTCTTTGGCGGTTTCTAGCAGCAATCCTTTATCGGCTATAAAATAAGGCAGTGTTTTACTTCGGGTTTGTGTGGTAAAGTCGCTGTATTTTATTTTTAAAGTCACCGTTTTACCCGAAATGTTGTAGCGCTTCAATCGTTTTTCGAGTTCGGCCGCAATCCGCTCCAAACGCTCTAGCATAAAAATTTCAGAAGTGAGGTTTTCATTAAACGTATGTTCGGCCGCCACCGATTTAGAAACACGATTGGGTTTTACTTCGCTATGGTGAATGCCGCGCACAATATTGTAATAAAACGCGCCACTTTTACCAAAATGCTGTTCGAGGTATTCTCTTGATTTCGATTTTAAATCTTTGCCCGTAAAAATGCCGTGTTGGTACATTTTTTCTTTGGTAACCTTACCAATACCGTAGAATTTTTTAATGTCAAGATTTTCTAAAAATGACTCCACCTCATCTGGATTTACGGTTTTCTGTCCGTTGGGTTTGTTGTAATCGCTAGCCACTTTAGCCACAAATTTATTGACCGAAATGCCTGCTGATGCGGTCAATCCGACTTCCTCAAAAATGCGCTTCCGAATTTCTTGAGCAATCAAACTTGCACTCGGATTTCCTTTTTTATTTTGAGTAACATCCAAATAGGCTTCATCTAACGATAGTGGTTCTACCAAGTCGGTATAATCGTAAAAAATCTTTCTAATTTTATTCGAGATTTCTTTGTAACGGTCAAATCGTGGTCGCACAAAAATCAAATCCGGACAATTTCGCTTGGCTTGAATACCGCTCATGGCGCTTCGCACACCGAATTTTCGGGCTTCATAACTGGCTGCCGAAACCACACCACGCACTTCATTTCCGCCTACGGCCAATGGTTTTCCTTTGAGTTCGGGATGATCCATTTGTTCTACCGAAGCGTAAAAAGCATCCATATCAACATGGATAATTTTGCGTTGTTTAATTTCGTCTGACACAATACAAATTTAGTTTTTTTATTGCATTAGGAAATAGTATTTTTGAGGCAAATAGAGGTAATTATGATCGAAATAGAACGCAAATACTTGGTGAATTCTTTAGCTTTTAAAGACGAAGCTTTTACACAAAACGACATTGCTCAAGGTTATTTGAATTCCAATCCAGAGCGAACGGTGCGCATTCGAGTTAAAGGAAATAAAGGATTTATTACCATAAAAGGAATCGGCAATGAAAGTGGTGCCTCACGATTGGAATGGGAACAAGAAATTCCGGTTGAAGATGCCAAAACGCTTTTAAAACTATGCGAAAAAGGCGCTATTGAAAAAACTCGTTACGAAGTAAAATCGGGTCAACACATTATAGAAATTGACGAATTTCACGGCGATAATGAAGGGTTGATTATAGCAGAAATTGAACTAGAAAATGAAAACGATTCGATAGAAAAACCCAGTTGGCTGGACAAAGAAGTGACTGGAGATGAGCGTTATTACAACTCTTATCTCAGTTTAAATCCGTTTAAAATGTGGTAATTATTTTTGCAAAACTTCTATGGTTACTTTGATGTAACCCATGCCACTACTAGAAGCAATGGTGTAAAAGGCTTTGCGTGACAAGTCGATATCTCTACCTCTAACGAATGGTCCGCGATCGGTAACCTCAACCACAACCGATTTTCCGTTGGCTTCGTTAGTTACTTTAACTTTGGTTCCGAATGGCAATGATTTGTGCGCAGCGGTATATTTGTTTTTATCGTATACTCTACCACTAGCCGTTCTTCTACCGTGAAAACGATCGGCATAAAAAGAAGCATGTGCACTTTTTTTAAGCAATTTAAATTTGCCTTGAAATTGTGCTATGGTATCTACAACCATAGTTTTCTCTGCTGAAACGGTTTTTTTTGATATCGTATCTTTACTTACTTTCTTCTGATTTTGCTTTGCCGGAATGAATGTCTGAGCAAAAAAAGCAGTACCAATCAGTAAAGCAGTTATAAAAAATACTTTTGATATTCGTTTTTTCATTTTTGAACTTTGAATTGATTTTACAAAAATAATGCCTTAACAACATTGTTTCTTGTAGAACTGTTTTTACAAACAAAAACCAATTAGATTTTAGTTTATTAAAACCATAAACTCCATGGTATTCTTGATAGGATTAATACCAATCCTAAACCATAAAAAATAGTAATTGATTTGAATTTGGCACCGTTATCGGCAGCTTTTTTGTGTTTAGACCAACCAATCGTGATAAGAGCAATTGCTATAATATTAATAACCGGATGTTCTACTGCTGTTAAGCGATATGTTGACATACTCATTACTTCTTTTACTCCTAATTCAAATAGTTTAAAACCTCTATCTGACACAAAGTATAAACACAACCCTAAAACTAATTGTATGTGAGAAAAAATTAATCCAAACAATGCAATTTTTCTATCCTTGGCGGTAAATTCTTTTTTAGAAGTTAGGCCCATTGCCGAATTAATTAGTGTTACAACCAATAATAATAGCGCTAAATAAGCCCAGCCTGAGTGTGCTTTTTGAAGAATATTGTACATAAAATTTATTTTTAGTGAAACAAATATAGAGAAAAAAGAATAAAAAAGCCTCATCCCAAACAGACGAGGCTTGATATTATTTGTTTTTAAGAAACTGCTTTAATAAAAAAGCGGTTGAACTATCGTGAGATTTGACTTCTTTAGCGTGGATTTCATCCAAAATAGAATTAGCCAATTGCTTTCCTAATTCAACGCCCCATTGATCGTAGCTAAAAATGTTCCAAATAATTCCTTGAACGAAAATTTTATGCTCATATAACGCTATTAATGAGCCCAACGATTCTGGCGTTAATTTTTGAATAAGAATGGTATTAGTAGGTTTATTTCCTGTAAAAACCTTGAATGGTTTTAAATAATCGGCCTTAGATGGTTCGATATTTTGCTTATCAAATTCGGCTTGAACTTGCTCTGCAGTTTTACCATTTAATAATGCTTCTGTTTGTGCAAAAAAGTTGGACATCAATTTGTTGTGATGGTCTTCATTGCCATACAATGGTTGTATATATCCTATAAAATCGGTCGGAATTAACTTGGTACCTTGATGAATCAATTGAAAAAAGGCGTGTTGCGAATTCGTTCCTGGTTCACCCCAAATAATAGTTCCCGTTTGGTAATTCACTGGTTTTCCGTCTCTACCAATACTTTTACCATTACTTTCCATAATGCCTTGTTGCAAGTAGGGCGCTAATTTCTGTAAATATTGTGTATATGGTATTAATGCTTCGCTTTCAGCACCAAAGAAATTGTTGTACCAAACACTTAACAAAGCTAAAATTACGGGAATATTTTTGTCAAAAGTTTCGTTTTTAAAATGCTCATCCATTTGATTAGCACCTTTCAATAATTTATCGAAATTATCAAATCCTACAGCCAAACTGATAGACAAACCTACAGCACTCCAGAGAGAAAAACGACCTCCAACCCAGTCCCACATTGGAAAAATGTTATTGGCATCAATACCAAATTCGGTTACTTTTTGAATGTTGGTAGAAACGGCAACAAAGTGTTTGGCAACATCTTCTTGTTGTGCCGATTTCAAGAACCATGTTCTGATGGTTTCCGAATTGGTTAAGGTTTCTTGTGTTGTAAATGTTTTAGATACTATTACAAAAAGTGTAGTTTCTGGATTTATTTTTTTGATCACTTCGTTCACATGATCGCCATCCACATTGGAAACAAAATGAACATTTAAATGATTTTTGTAATACTGTAATGCTTCAACCACCATAGCTGGTCCTAAATCGGAGCCACCAATTCCAATATTCACCACATCTGTAAAAGGTTTTCCTGTAAATCCTTTTCTTTCTCCAGAAACAATTTCGTTGGTAAATTTTTCAATGCTTCGTTTTACTTCATAAACTTCTGGCATCACATTTTTACCATCAACCAAAATCTTTACAGATTCTGGTGCACGTAAAGCTGTATGAAGTACCGCACGATTTTCGGTTTGATTGATTAAATCTCCTGCAAAATATTTTGCGATAGCATCTTTTAAATTTACTTCTTCTGTAAGTTTTAAAAGTAAATCTATAGTTTCTTGATTGATGTTGTTTTTAGAATAATCTACTAAAAAATCATTCCATTGAATATGAAACTTTTGAGCTCTTTCTGCATCATTCTGAAACATTTCTTTGATAGAATTATGTTCCATTTTTGAAAAATGATTTTTCAAGTTTTGCCAAGAAGATGTAGTCGATGGATTCGTATTTTGTAACGCCATTGTATTAAATTTTGAGAAACAAAATTAGAGATAAAATCACGTAAATACCATTTTTGTGCTTCAAAAAGTTATGCAAACGTTGTAGTTGAGACTGAGAACGTGTAGAAATAAACTATTTTTTGAAAGTTACCTCTGCAACACTATCCAATTCTCGTTTCAATGGTCGCATTTGTTCCTTAAATCTTGGTAGATTTCTGCTTTCCATAGCTTGAGAATTCGGTAATTTCAATTTTAGAGCATCTACTTGAACGCCATTTTTCCAGAATCGATAGCAAACGTGTGGTCCAGTGGCTAAACCGGTACTTCCTACCTTACCAATAATCTGACCTTGTTTGACACGTTGACCACGTCGAACTAAAATTTTCGACATATGTAGGTATTGCGTAGAATAGGTTTTATCATGTTTGACTTTAACGAAATTCCCATTTCCTGCCGTATAACCTGCTTGTTCTACAACACCTGCAGCAGTGGTCATAATTGGTGTTCCTGTTGGTGCGGCATAATCGGTTCCGTTGTGGGCTTTCCATTTAAGTTGTACTGGATGGAATCGACTTTTAGAAAAACGAGAGGTTATGTTAACAAACTTCAATGGCGCTTTCAAGAAGAAATTCTTTAATGCCTTTCCGTTTTCATCAAAATAATCTGTTTTACCATTTCGATCTTGGGCAAATGGAAAGGCATAAATCTTTTCTCCTTTGTACTCAAAAAAAGCGGCACGTAGGCTGTCTACTCCATCGTAAATAGTATCGTTGATGTATCGTTCGGTAAAGCTTAACGCAAATTTATCTCCTTTTTTAGATTTGAAAAAGTCGATAGACCATGCAAATACTTTGGTCAATCTTCCCGATAAAGTCGGATCAACGTTCATACTTCGCAACGTTTTAGTAAGCGGACCTGTCAATTCACCTGCTATAGTTCGAACTTTGAAGGTAAGTGGTCTTGATTTTTTGAAACCAACAATAGAATCTGTTAAATCGACTAAGTAGTAATCGATGCGATTAGGTTGGTAAATTAAATACTGTAATTTATTGTATTTGTCTTTAGAACGTAAACAAATGTAAGGTCTTTTGTATCGTAAACTTGTAGGGAAAGAATCTTTTACAATTTTAATGATATCAGAGGCTTTTTTGCCGTTAAGATTTTGCTTTTTTAGGATTTTTTCGAAAGTATCTTGACTTTGTATGGTATCGTAATACACATTAAAATCATCAAAGTGAAAACCAAAATCAACGATAGGTTTTTGAGGTTCAGCATCTTCAATAACAAATTCTTCTTGTTGTTTTTTACAAGAATACAAAGCTACAAATACCAATAAAATTAATGCTATTTTTCTCAATACGAGTTATTTAATCTTTAACAATCTTCTCCCCAGTTTTTCAATTCTTCGTCACTCCAAAGTTCAGGAAAAAAGATTCTTCTTTGGTATTTTGGATGCATATATTTTTTCCAGTCGCTTCCGCCGGTCGCTTCGCCAGAACCTTGACCACTTTCTATATATTTTTTTGCTGCATTTAAATGTCCCATTACCCAAGTAATGTTTACCGTTTTATCATAATGACGCATGGCTGCAACAAGATTAGCATCTTTTTGATCTGCTTCGGGTAACTGCTTGAATTTTCTCCAAATGTTAATGGTATTATATTCTTCCATGTAACGCAAAAACTCCTCTTTGTATTTTCTTTCAAATTCAAGAATTAAATACGACTTTTCGCCTGTTTGATAATCTTTACCAGCTGCCTGCCAATACAAATGTTCAAAAGCATGTGTATAAGGTGTATTTCTATCGATAGTTGCTCTAAAACGGTAATCAATTAAGTTAATTAAATCGGTTGATGAAAATTCTATCAATCGATACTGCGCACTTTGAAATCCACTTGCTGGTGTTAAGGTATTTCTGAATTTCATATATTGGTCTACTTCCATTCCATCACCCATAATATCGAATGATGTGGTTAGCATATCAAAATAACGACTGATTCGTATCAAGCGGTCGGCAAAGAATTTGGTTTCTAATTTATTGCAATGACAAACTTGTTTAATTTCCCACAATATCATTTTGAACAGCAACTCATTTACTTGATGATACATGATGAAAACCATCTCATCAGGTAGCGTTGTGCGTTGTGTTTGAAGATTGAGCAGCGCATCTGTTTGAATATAATCCCAATAGGTAATTGGTTTTGCCCAAAGTAATCCTTCAAGATGCGTTTCTGTTTTTTGATTTATAGCATCAAACTTTTTTTCTAATTCCTCAACTAAATGAGTAGTTTGTGAGTTCATTTATTCTACTTTAATTGTAAATGGATTGGCCAATCCTTTAAAAGATTCTAAATCAGCTTTTAAAGATCCAACAGCCAAACTTGCTTTTATTCTGAGTGGCAATTTATTGTCGTCGTCTGATATCCAAACGGTTAAACTTTCTTGTTCTTTAAAAACTCTTCCCGACTGTACTAAAGGTCTAAAAATCATACAAGGAACCGTCCCAAATTTAGTATCTAAATCTTCTCTTCCGATGAATTTTAACTTAAATTTTGTGGTTTCGTCATCAAAAAACATATCAATTGCTATGGCTTCACCCACTTTCATTTTGTCGACACTTGGGTGATTTCTGAGATAATAAAAAGTTGATACAATATCTTGAACATTTTCTGGAGTAGTAAATGTTTTGTTGGTATCGTTTTTATAATCTTTGACTAAGATAGTATTTTTATCTTGATTGAAGAAACCTTCTTGGTTTTTTGTATAGCCGCCTTCGTCAATTTTTCTGACGTATTGATAGGGTTTACCTGTAACTTTGTCAAAATAAGACTCATAGTTATCTTCAACTTTAAAAAACCATTTTGACATACCTGTTGTATAACCTCTACCAACGGCATGGTATACTTTTTTATTGTTTTTGGTAGCTTCTTTAACTTCTAATGTGGCGTAACCTGCTGTTACCAATCCGTAATGAATTCTAAATTTAAACCATTCTCCTACATCAAATGCAGATGGCCTTTGAGAATCAAAACTTACAGTTAAAAAAAGTAATGCTAGGATAATTATCTTTTTCATTTTGGAATACTTTTTTGATTATTTATTAACTGCAATACAATTTTTGTTCCAAATGTATTAAAACAAAAAAACTCCGTCAAATATTGACGGAGTTTTTATGCTATTAACCAACCAAAAAACTATAAATTATGAAAAACTTATATAAAAATTAAAGGAAACCACTCCTTTTCTTTTTGTGAGTACAAATGTAATATGTTTTTTTGATTTATTCTCAATAAAAAATCAACTTTAACATATTTTTATTAAAAACAGCTATACTACAACGTTGTATTTTGATGATTGTTTAACAAAATGCGAATATTATAGCGTTCCTCTCAAAGCTTGTTCACGTTCAATTGACTCAAAAAGAGCTTTAAAGTTACCTGCTCCAAATCCTTTGGCGCCCATTCTTTGAATGATTTCAAAAAATAAAGTCGGACGATCTTCTACTGGTTTGGTGAAAATTTGTAACAAATACCCATCTTCATCAGCATCGACCAAAATAGAAAGTTGTTGCAATTGCTTGATGTCTTCTTTCATCATATCCATATGAGTTCCTAGTCTTCTTGGAATATCATCATAATAAGCTTGTGGTGGTGGTGGTAAAAACTCTACTCCACGTGCTTTTAAGCCTGCAACTGTTTTGATGATATCATCTGTAGCAACGGCAATATGCTGCACACCCGGACTTTCATAAAAATCTAAATATTCTTCTATCTGAGATTTTTTATTTCCTTTTGCAGGTTCGTTTATTGGAAATTTGATTCTTCCGTTTCCATTACTCATTACTTTACTCATCAAGGCTGAATATTCTGTATGAATTTGAGTATCGTCAAACGAAAGGAAATTTTCAAATCCCATTACATCTTCATACCATTTTACCCATTGGTTCATTTCTCCCCAACCTACATTTCCAACCATATGGTCGATGTATTTCAAGCCCAAACTTTCTGGATTGTAATCTGATTTCCATTCTACAAATCCAGGCAAGAATGTTCCGTTATAGTTTTTGCGTTCTACAAATATATGTACGGTTTCTCCATAGGTGTAAATTCCAGAACGAACTACTTCGCCATGTTCGTCTTTTTCAACGGTTGGTTCCATGAATGATTTAGCACCGCGTTTGGTTGTTTCTTCCCATGCTGATTTGGCATCTTCAACCCAAAGCGCAACTACTTTTACTCCATCACCATGCTTTTTCAAATGATCATTAATTGGAGAACTGCTGGTTAAAGGTGTTGTTAAAACCAAACGGATTTTATCTTGTTTCAAAACATAACTTACAGAATCTTTTGAACCCGTTTCTAAACCTTTGTAAGCATGTGATTGAAATCCGAATGCGGTTTTGTAGTAATGTGCAGATTGTTTTGCGTTTCCAACATAAAACTCAACATAATCTGTTCCTAAAAGTGGAAGAAAGTCTTGTGCTCCTTCAAATATTTTTTCTAGTCCGTATTCTACGGATTTTACTTCTTTACTCATGGTGTTATATTTTTTTTCGAATGAACGAATTCTTGTTTTTTGTTTTTTAGCCCCGATAGTAGTGAAAATCCTTTGCTTTTTTTCTTTAAAAAAGCAAAGATTGAAACGGATAGCGGGATTAGCTTCTCATTAATATTATTCTAACCAGCTTTGGAAATACGTATCGTCTGCAATTTTCATGGCTTCTTCTGTAACCATTAAAGGTTTGAACGTATCAACCATTACTGCTAATTCTAGTGTTTCTTTTTTTCCAATGCTTCTTTCTGCAGCTCCTGGATGCGGACCATGAGGAATTCCGGCTGGATGCAACGAAATATTACCAGGTTTCACATCGTTTCTGCTCATAAAATCTCCATCTACATAATACAAAACCTCATCGGCATCGATATTACTATGGTTGTAAGGTGCCGGAATGGCTAGCGGATGGTAATCGTACAATCTTGGCACAAAAGAACACACCACAAAAGCTGATGTTTCAAATGTTTGATGTACTGGAGGCGGCAAATGCACTCTACCTGTGATCGGTTCAAAATCGTGGATTGAAAAAGCATACGGATAGTTGAAACCATCGTAACCTACTACATCAAAAGGATGTGTGGCGTAGACCATTTCAAAAATTTCGTCTTTCTTTTTTACTTTGATGACAAAATCTCCAATTTCATTATTGGTTTCTAGTTCGTATGGGCGGCGAATATCTCTTTCACAAAATGGAGAATGTTCTAACAATTGTCCGAACCAATTACGGTATTGCTTTGGCGTGTAAATTGGCACATGAGATTCGACTATAAAAAGACGATTTTCTTCGGTGTCAAAATCTATTTTGTAGATTATTCCACGTGGAATAATTAAATAATCACCATATTTAAAATCAAGGTTTCCGTAAATCGTTCTTAGTTTTCCCGAGCCTTGATGAATGAAAATCATTTCGTCAGAATCGGTGTTTTTATAGAAATAATCGGTGGTTGATTTTCTTGGTGCGGCCAAAACGATATGTAAATCGGAATTGGTTAAAACGATTTTTCTGCTTTCCAAAAAATCATCTTGAGGCGCTACTTCAAAACCTCTTAATTTATAAGATTGGATGTTATTAGATTTTGCAATAGTTGGCGCAACGCTGTATTGAGCACGAATTTCTTTTACTTGTGTTGGACGTTGTTCGTGATAGGAATTGGTTGACATTCCATCAAAACCTACCGTTCCAAATAATTGTTCGTAATACAAATCGCCATTTGGTTTTCTAAACTGTGTGTGACGCTTGTGAGGAATGTTTCCTAGTTTATGATAAATAGGCATGTTCTTTTTGTTTAAAATGTTGAAAACTTGAAAGCAGTATAACTTTCATTCTTAGTTAAAAAGAAGCGCTACTCATTCAGGATTTCTCTTGATGAGGTATTTTAATAAAATTAATAAGTTATCCCATTTTTTCATTCACACAAATATCGTAAAAAATTAAATAAAAAAAATCCAAAAGTGCATTTAATACATTTTTGGATTTTTAAAATTTTGAATTTGATACTTTTTATTCTTTATTATTCAATTTTGCTTTTCTTTTACCATAAATTAAATAGATAACAATTCCTATTACCAACCAACCTAATGATAACGCTTGAGCATCAACACTTAAATTCACCATCAAATAGGTATTGATTAAAATACCGCATGTAGCAATGAATGGTAAAAATGGTACTTTAAAAGGTCTAACCAATTCTGGTTGTTTTTTTCTTAAAATCCAAACTGCAATACAAACCATTGTAAAGGCAAACAAAGTTCCGAAACTTGTCATGTCTGCTAATTTGTTGATTGGTGTAAATGCAGCTACGATAGCGATTACCGTTCCTAGTATTAATAAATTTGTTCTTGGTGTTCCAGAAACTCCATGAATTTTAGAAAACACTGGAGGAATTAAACCATCTTTAGACATTCCCAAGAAAATACGAGATTGTCCCATAATCATTACCATCAAAACCGAGATTAATCCTACTGTTGCAGCAATGGTAACTACATATCCTGCCCAAGCTTGCCCTGCGATATCAAACGCATAAGCCACTGGTGCTTTTATCGCTTCTGGATATTTACCCATTGGATTAAAATCACTAAAATTCATCATTCCTGTTAATACTAATGACACTAGAATGTATAAAAAAGTACATACTAATAAAGAAGTTATAATCGCAAAAGGAACATCTTTTTTAGGATTTATGGCTTCACCAGCTTGCGTAGAAACCGCATCAAAACCAACATAAGCAAAGAAAATTGCGGCTGCTCCTGATATTACACCTTTAATTCCGTAGGCTTCGTGAGTTTTTCCAACGCTATCTACAATTGTTGTAGCATCTGGAATAAATGGATGCCAATTTGCGGTATTGATAAAAAATGCGCCTGCAATAATCACAAACAAAACTGCAGAAACTTTCAGCATTACAATCATATTGTTTGCTTTAGCAGCACCTTGTGTTCCTCTTATTAATATTGATACAACCAATATAACAATACAGAACGCAGGTAAATTCATAGAAAAACCTTCTCCTGCATAGCTTGCTGGGTCACTAGTAAGCCAATCTGGCAAATGCAAGCCAAACATTTTTAGAAGCTTATTAAAATATCCGGACCATGAAACCGCAACGGTCATAGAGCCCATAGCGTATTCCAAAATTAGTCCCCATCCAATAATCCATGCAAAAAGTTCACCAATAGTTCCATACGCATACGCATAGGCAGAACCTTCAACTGGTAAAATTGAGGCAAATTCTGAATAACATAAAGCAGCAAAAACACATGCTATTCCTGCTATAATAAAAGATAAAGCCAAGGCTGGCCCTGCATGATAATAGGCTCCAGTTCCTGTAAGAACAAAAATACCTCCACCTATAATAGCGCCAATTCCAATAGCGGTGAGACTCCATTTACCTAGAACTCTTTTTAATTCACTTTTTTTCATATCTGCTTCAAAGGCAGACACGGGCTTAACTCTCCAAACTGACATATCTTTTGTTTTTATTAGTTTATTGTGCTCAAATATACTTTTTTTGTTTAATATTTTTAATTAAAAAGAATTTTTCTAACTTTTAAAACCAAAATCCTAAATTAATCCAAAAAAAACCTTTTGGTAATTCTGGCGACCAAGAATATTTAATTTCAATCGGACCAAGAACAGTTTCAAGTCCGTATCCTAGAGCATATCCTGTATATTTTGGCGTTGCTAACCAGTTTCCTGTACTGAATAATTTATTTTCTGCATTAGCTACATTTGCCGAAAAATTGATATGATTTTTTTTATAAAATTCTATATCAACTGTTGCCAATGATTTGATATAACTATCGGCTGCAATACTCAAAAAGTTATATCCGTAAAAAGGCTTGAAATTATTAATGGCATTGAAACCATAACCTCCTAAGACAAAATCCATGAAATGAACGCTATTTTCTCCAAATGAAAAGCCAGCTTCCGATTGCAATCTTAGATTAACAAACTTATAAAAAGTTCTAGTGATTCCAAATTCTCCTTTAATTATAGAAAATCTATTGAATTGATTGGTGTAATTACTGGAATACAAATAACTCTGCATTTCACCATTGAAAAACCAACCTTTTTTTGGAAAGTATTTATTATCGAAAGAATCGTATTTTAAATACCCGAACGCACTTGCATAACTGCTGTTTTCAAATACCGAAGCACTATTCTCTAATGTTTTTGAAGCAATTTTAATGTGTTTAAACTCTAAACCGGCTCCAATAAGAAACTTTTGCACAAAAATAGTTTGCAAATACGCCTGATTTGTAAAATCAGAAAAATCTACATTTAAGTTGTTTATACCATATTGAGTAAATAAACTACCATTATTGAAATCTGTTGCTACATTTCTATTAAATTGATTGAACCTCGATTTGAATCCGAAGCTAAAATAAAATCCGTTGTCGACGTAGTAATCCAAATTATATCTGAAATTATCACCTAATCCAATATCAAAAGAAAGTACGTCATTCCTAAAAAGTGATTTTTTTTGCGTGAGATTGATCAATGCTGCACTTTTATACAAACCATCATAGTGCAATCCAAATTTTAAAAACGTTCTGTTCTTACTTTCTTTTATATTCAAATCTAATTCGTCGCCGTTATTAAATGGATTTATCTTGTAATTTATAGCACTAAAATTTCCAGTTGCATTTAATGTGTTGATTCCTTTTTTTAAATCATCATAACCAATTTTGGATCCTTGCTTAAATCCGAGTTTTCCAATAATGTAAGCTCTCGTGTAGTCTCTTACATCATTAATAGTAATTTGATCGACTTGAATAGTGTCACGAGCCACATGAATCTGTTGCGCTTTGTAGCCATTGTTTCTAACGGCTATTGTTTTTAATTGATCAAACACCATCATTGCAGCGTCTTCACCTTTTTTAATAATTTCTTCGCCTTGATCGAATGAAATTACAGAATAATTGGTGATGTCTGGTTTGATATAAATATCTGTTTTCTTTATTTTATCCTTCATGCTTTCAATCATCTGAAGGTTGGATATTTGCACCAAAATTTTAGTAGCTTCTTTAAGTGAATTTCGATCTTTCAATCCATCTTGAACATCAACACCAATGATGATATCGGCGCCCATTTTTTTTACTTCTTCTATGGGATAATTATTGGTGACACCGCCATCTATTAGCATTCTTCCGTCTAATTCAACTGGGGAGAAAAGTGTAGGAAACGCAGAACTTGCCAACAACGCTTGAGGCAAATAACCTTTATTTAAAACCATTTCTTGACCTGTTTCGATATCGGTAGCGATACATACAAAAGGAATGGGAAGCTGGTTAAAATCTCTTACGTAGCGAACCGGATGTGTGAGTTTTGTGAGTAAATTATAGTTATACATTCCTTTAGACAAAGCAATAGGAACACCAAGACTGAATTTATTAAACGGCAATGACATAGCATACAATTCGTCGTTTCGTTTTTCATAAAAACTTTTAGAGGTTCTAGGAATATAGTCTTGTAAAAGCTCGTCGAAGTTGGTATTCTTGAAAATAGAATCTATTTGTTCTGCATTATATCCTGTAGCATATAAGCCTCCAACAACAGCTCCCATACTGGTTCCTCCGATATAATCAATTTTGACACCTGCTTTTTCTAACACTTTTAAAACACCAATATGCGCAAAGCCTTTGGCGCCACCACCAGTTAAAACCAATCCGATTTTTGGTCGTTTGATGGTATCTTGAGAATAGATTTTTGAAGAAAAAAGATAATTGAAAACCATAAAAAGGCACAAAAGACGAAAGCCGCCTAGCCCTGATTGAAATGGAAATCTTTTTTCTTTTGTTGCCTGTGGTACTCGAAGGTAACAAAAGAAAAAAATTGTAATGGAAAGCAGGAAAATGGTTTGCAAGTAAGTCTGAAACATTCGCTCCAAAAATTAATTATCGATTTTATGGTAAAAGTCGGAAATTTTTTTGGCTTTTGATGCACCCACTACCTCAGAAATTTCTTTTTCGGTGGCTAATTTTAATCTTTTAACACTTTTAAAATGTTTTATTAAAGTCAACATGGTTTTTTCTCCAATTCCGGGAATGGTTTCGACAGACGAATTGAGTGCCGATTTACTGCGCTTGTCACGATGAAACGTAATTCCGAATCGGTGTGCTTCATTTCGCAAAAACTGAATTACTTTTAAGGTTTCTGATTTTTTATCGAGGTACAACGGCACCGAATCGCCAGGATAAAATAATTCTTCCAAACGTTTGGCAATGCCAATAATGGCTATTTTTCCGCGCAAACCCAAGTCGTCGATACTTTTAAGTGCCGATGACAATTGCCCTTTTCCTCCATCGATAATGATGAGTTGTGGCAACGGTTGGTTTTCATCAAGCAAACGTTTGTATCGGCGGTACACCACTTCTTCCATCGAAGCAAAATCGTTGGGTCCTTCTACTGTTTTGATGTTGAAATGTCGGTAGTCTTTTTTGGAAGGTTTTCCGTCTTTAAAAACCACACAAGCCGCCACTGGATTGGTTCCTTGAATGTTGGAGTTATCAAAACATTCGATGTGACGTGGCTCCACCGAAAGGCGTAAATCTTTCTGCATTTGTGCCATAATGCGGTTGGTGTGGCGCTCGGGATCGACAATTTGAATTTGTTTCAATTGATCCAAACGATAGTATTTGGCGTTGCGTTGCGACAATTCTAAAATTTGTTTTTTGTCGCCCAATTGCGGTACAGTTACTTTTATTTTATCACCAAAATCTAACGGAAAAGGCAAAATTATTTCTTTAGAAAGTAAGTTAAATCGCTCGCGAAGCTCTACTACTGCTAGTTCGAGAAGTTCTTCGTCGGATTCGTCTAATTTCTTTTTGAGTTCTAACGTATGCGAACGAATGATGGCACCGTGAGCAATTTGCAAGAAATTGACGTAAGCCACAGCTTCATCCGAAATGATAGAAAACACGTCGATATTGGAAATTTTCGGATTTAAAACAGTCGAATGCGATTGATAGTTTTGAAGCACTTCTATTTTTTCTTTGATTTGTTGTGCTTCTTCAAATTGCATATTGGCTGCAAATTCTTGCATTTTAAATTTAAAATCACGCAAGCTTTCTTTAAAATTTCCTTTTAAAATTTCGCGAATGGCATTGACTTGAAGTTGATAATGTTCTGCCGATTCATAGCCTTCACAACCACCTTTGCAATTGCCAATATGATACTCCAAACACACTTTGAACTTGCCTTTATCGATGTTGGCCGGACTCAAATCGAAGTTGCAGGTGCGCAACGGATACAAGCCTTTGATTAACTCTAAAATAGTATTTACCGTTTTGAAATTGGTGTATGGTCCAAAATATTCTGAACCGTCTTTTACCATTCTTCTTGTGGGAAAAATTCTTGGAAATGGTTCTTTTTTGATGCAAATCCACGGATAGGTTTTATCGTCGCGCAACAACACATTATAACGCGGTTGCAACTTTTTTATCAAATTGTTTTCCAATAAAAGAGCGTCTTGTTCCGATGAAACCACAATATGTTTTATTTCAACAATTTTGCGAACTAAAACATTGGTTTTAGCATTATCGTGAACTTTATTAAAATAAGAAGAAACTCTTTTTTTAAGGTTTTTGGCTTTTCCAACGTACAGAATTTTTCCGTCTTTATCATAATACTGATATACGCCAGGGTTATCTGGCAAGGTTTGTATTTGAAGTTCTAAAGATGGATTGTTCATTTTTTTAAGAAATAGAGAAAAGAATAAAGAAAATAGATTCCTTTAATTTCTTCAAACAAATTTAACTTTAAATTCTACACAAAACAAATTCCGAAATCCAATTAATCCACCTAACAATTATCATGTTTTATATTAAGTCTTTAGAATAGTTTTGGAAAAAATTTCAAGTATGCTATATTGGAAAAAATTATCGAAAGAAGAACGAAAAACCAAGATTCAAAACGCATTAAAATCTAATGTCAACTTTGCTAAAGACACTTCATTAGGTTATCCTGCATCAAAGTTGGATGAAAAAGTGTTTTATGACGCCGAATTTCTTAAAGATGCTCCTGTTTTGCAAACGTTTGTCGCTAATCCAAATCACATCGGATGCCATACGCTTGGCGATTCGGAAAGCGCTTTTAAAGGCACGCACGAATTAGAAAAAGAAGTTTTGAATGTGCTTGCTGTAGATGTTTTTAAAGCAAAACCCAATGAATTTGACGGTTATATTTCGCCTGGCGGAACCGAAGCTAATATTCAAGCCATTTGGATGTATCGCAATCTTTTTATGTACAAATACCAAGCAAAACTGGAAGAAATCGTGATTTTGGCTTCAGAAGACACCCATTATTCTATTCCGAAAGGCGCCAATTTATTGCAATTGGATTGGTTGAAAATTCCGGTTTCTTTTGAAAAAAGAGAACTTGATACAATCGCTTTAGAAAACATCGTTTTACAAGCAAAAGATAAGAGTAAAAAATTCTTTATTGTAGTTTCTAATATGGGAACCACCATGTTTGGTTCGGTAGATGATCCTAACGATTACATTACTGTTTTAGACAAATACAATCTAAATTACAAACTTCACATTGATGGCGCTTATGGCGGATTTGTATATCCGTTTAGTAACAAAAATTCTACGATAAATTTCAACAATCCCAACATTAGTTCAATCACAATTGATGCTCATAAAATGCTACAAGCACCTTATGGAACAGGCGTTTTTATTTGTAGAAAAGGATTTATTGAAAATGTATTGACCAAAGAAGCGCAGTATGTAGAAGGCATGGATTTAACTCTTTGCGGAAGTCGTTCTGGTGCTAATGCAATAGCGGTTTGGATGATTTTGTTCACGTATGGTCCACATAAATGGTTTGAAAAAATTAGTGTTTTACAGATGCGAACGCAATATTTATGCAATGAATTAGACCAATTAGGCATCCGATATTTTCGAGAACCTTTCATGAATATTGTAACTATTCGTGCCGAATTTATTCCGAAAGAAATTGCTGAAAAGTACGATTTAGTTCCCGAAACGCACCATCATGAAAATAAATGGTATAAAATTGTGTTGATGAATCACGTAGAAGTTCAACATTTGACTACTTTTATAGACGAATTGAAGTCGTTGGTTTATGCTTAAAAAAGAGGTAAGAAAAAAGTACAAAGAATTACGAAAACTGCTTTCTCAAGAAGAAATCGAGGCCAAAAGTTTAGCTATTGCTAATCGGTTACTTCAATTGAACATTTGGGATAAAACGTATTATCATTTATTTTTAACCATAGAAGAACAAAAGGAAATCGATACCGAATTCATTCTTCAAATTTTAGCAGGCAAAGACAAAGAAATTGTGGTTTCTAAAAGTGATTTTGCTACTTTGGGAATGACGCATTATCTGTTGACAGACAACACTAAATTCAGAAAAAACGAATACAATATTCCCGAACCCATTGATGGTTTGGAAGTTCCAACAACTAAAATTGATGTGGTTTTTGTACCGCTTTTAGCTTTTGATTTAAATGGAAATCGTGTGGGTTATGGCAAAGGATTTTACGACATATTTTTATCCGATTGCAAACCAGAAACCCTAAAAATAGGATTGTCTTTTTTTGAAGAAGAATCAATTATTGATGATATCAGTGACAATGATATTCGTTTGGATTATGCTGTGACGCCAGAAAAGATCTATACGTTTACTCCTCTTCGTGATCCAAAACAGTAGAATAGGTTACCATTTTCTTTTTTGGAGTGTGTGCAAAAGCCTTTTTATTGAAGAAAATTAAAATTCCAACTCCAGTAGAAATAGCAAAATCGGCCACATTGAAAATCGCGTTAAAAAAAGTAATTTCTTTGCCGCCAATAAAAGGCACCCAACTTGGCATCATGTAATCTTCAATAATTGGGAAATAAAACATATCGACAACTCTTCCGTGAAACCAAGTAGAGTAATGTTTTTCTGGAAATAAAGTAGCCAAATGATATTTGGTGCTATCGTCAAAAATAACACCATAAAAAACAGAATCGATTATGTTTCCTAAAGCGCCAGCAAAAATCAGGCAAATAGCCACAAGCAAATATCTTGATTTTTCTTTTTTGGTAGAGTCGTAAAGCCAATATCCGATAGCTCCAACTGCTATTATTCTGAAGATCGTAAGAAACAATTTACCATAAGCACCAGGTATAACGGTTCCCCAAGCCATTCCTTCATTTTCTATGAAAGTAATTTTAAACCAACTAAAAACGGTATGACTGTCGCCGTAAAAAAAATTCGTTTTTACAAATACTTTTGAGTATTGATCGATAAGTAATATCAAAAAGATTATAAATGCCGAATTCCTAAGTTTCATTTCTTGTGTTTTAAGTGGTGCAAAAGTAGTATTATTTTTCTAAAAAAAACGCTCCTTTTGGAGCGTTATATCTTGAATTACAAAAGTAATTAGCGTTGCATATTTTTTGCCTCAATACTCATAGTAGCGTGAGGAACAATTTTCAATCTTTCTTTTCCAATTAATTTCCCAGTTACTTTGCAAATACCATAGGTTTTGTTTTCTACACGGAATAAAGCATTTTTTAAATCGCGAATGAATTTTTCTTGACGAATTGCCAATTGCGAATTCGCTTCTTTACTCATAGTTTCGCTGCCTTCTTCAAATGCTTTGAAAGTTGGAGACGTATCGTCAGTTCCATTGTTTAAATCATTCATATAGGCACTTTTTATCAATTCTAAATCTTGTTGTGCTTTTTCAATTTTTGCTAAAATAATTTCTTTGAACTCTGCTAAATCAGCATCGGAGTATCTCAATTTTTCATCTACCATCTTATACTATTTTGAAATTAATATTATTGTTTTTATATCGTCAAACTCAATTTCTATACCATTTTGAACTGCATCTTCAAAAACCAATTTCTCAGTTAGAGTTTCCGACATGATATAGCTTTCATTATTTTTGATTGCTTCTTCTAATTCACCGCAACGTTGCAATTGAACTTTAATTTTATCGGTTACATCAAAACCAGAATCTTTTCTGATATTTTGGATTCGATTTACCAATTCTCTAGCAATTCCCTCTTGTTTCAATTCCTCAGAAATGGTAATATCTAACGCCACTGTAATTCCGTTTGCATTAGCCACCAACCAACCAGGAATATCCTGAGAAGTAATTTCAACA
>CAZNWY010000042.1:0-23392 GCA_964577105.1 uncultured Flavobacterium sp. | reverse complement strand
GAAGAGCAACACCAAGCCAACAGAAGATCGGAATTTATTATTACGAAATTATAATCAATAGTAATGAAACAAAAAATCCACCAATTGGTGGATTTTTTGTTTTTACAAATCAATTAAACTCCAAATTGTCTTAAATGGTGATCCAAATGTTTCCACACTAATGCATCCCAATCTTCATTACTCATTTTACCCCAAAAAGGATGGTTTGTTAGCGTAATTGAAGACTTTCCTTCGGTTACAAATTTATCAAGATTAGCAATTAGAGCTCTTTTTTCTGTTTCTAAATCAAAATGTTCCGTTATCATAAATTCTTTGGCAGTTGGCGAGTTTTTTCCCATATCTCCACCATAAAAAACTTTCTTTTTAAGCATTTTTCCTAAGAATTTCATTAGGAAATTAACTTTCAAATCCATTTTTCCAAAAGCAACATCACTGGCTAATTTGCAATGGTGAAGCATTTGATCCACTGTCATTTTTCCCCATTGAGCCTTACTGTCGGTTGTCAGGTTGTTAATTTTAGCAATCATAACATCATGAGAAGCTTTATCGTAAATTGAGTTCATACTTTTTATGTATTAATGTACTTTTCAAATATACAATTTTAAATTTATCGGTAATAAATACTAAATTTGCAATATATTTAAAAAACAAAAAAAATGGAAAACGGAATATATGCTAAATTCAACACGACAAAAGGTTCGATTTTAGTAAAATTAACTCACGATTTGACGCCAGGAACTGTAGGAAATTTTGTTGGATTAGCAGAAGGACAACTAGAAAATACAGCTAGACCAATGGGAAAACCATATTACGATGGATTGAAATTTCACCGCGTAATACCAGATTTTATGATTCAAGGTGGTTGTCCACAAGGAATTGGTTCGGGAGGACCAGGTTATCAATTTGATGATGAGTTTCATCTAGATTTGCGTCACGACAAACCAGGAGTTTTATCTATGGCCAATGCAGGTCCAGGAACCAATGGTTCGCAATTTTTTATTACTCACGTACCAACTACATGGTTGGATGATAAACATACTGTTTTTGGACATGTTGTTGAAGGGCAAGAGATTGTTAATGAAATTGCTCAAGGTGATATTATCGAAAATATTGAAATTATAAGAGTTGGTGAAGAAGCTCAAGCATGGAACGCTATTGAATCTTTCAGAACTTTTGAAGGTTCTAGAGTGAAGCGTCAAGAAGAAGCCAAAAAACAAGCTGAAGAAGCTATGGAAAAACTTGCTGCAGGTTTTGAAAAAACGGCAAGTGGATTGCGATATAAAATCATTCAAAAAGGGAATGGTAAACAAGCAGAAAAAGGAAAAACGGTTTCTGTACATTATACAGGTCAGTTAGAAAACGGAAAAACATTTGATTCTTCTTACCCTCGTAAAAAACCAATTGAGTTTCCTTTAGGAAAAGGTCATGTTATTGAAGGATGGGACGAAGGAATTGCACTTTTACAAGTAGGTGACAAAGCGCGTTTTGTAATTCCATCTTATTTAGGATATGGAACGAGTGGAGCAGGAGGAGTAATTCCACCCAATGCAACTTTGATTTTTGACGTGGAACTAATGGATGTCAAATAATATAAAATTTTGTTAAATGCATTAAAAGCTGTCTTCGGATGGCTTTTTTTTTTACTTTTACTATACCTAAACCAATCAATATGAAAACTAAAATTGTATCCCTCGCTTTCCTTGCTATAATGTTTTATTCTTGTGGAGGTTCTAAATCTGCAGCACCAATGTCTGATACTAAAAAAATAGAAATGACTCCAGAGCTAGCAGAAGGAAAAAGTCTGTATGAAAATAATTGTGCTAAATGCCACAAATTATATGAACCTGAAAAATTTACAGCAGAAAAATGGACTGGAATTTTAAAATGGATGCAACCCAAAGCTAAAATTACGGATGAACAAAGAACTAGTATCTATAATTATTTAGTTATGAATAAATAAAAAAAAGGCTGTAAAATTTTACAGCCTTTTTGTTTTTAGATATCATCAAAGTCAATATCAGTAAAACTTTTATCGATTTTTGAAGTAGATTCTGTTGGTTCAGAATGGTATTCTTTTTTGAAATCTTTTTGGTGTCTTTCCGAAATTACTTCCTCTCCTTTATTGTTTAAAACAAATGAAGTCATTTCGTCTAAAATTTCTTTGAAAGCAGCAAAATCTTCTTTGTATAAATAAATTTTGTGCTTTTTAAAATGAAACGAACCATCTTCTTCGGTAAATTTTTTACTTTCTGTAATGGTAATGTAATAATCGTCAGCTTTAGTAGCTCTAACATCAAAGAAATAAGTTCTTCTTCCTGCTCTTAATACTTTAGAAAAGATTTCATCTTTTTCTAACATGTCATTTTCTCTCATATTCGTTCTATCAATTTAGTAGTTTTCTTTTACGAAAATGAAAAAAAAAACTTTATTACACAAGAATTATTGTACTTCTTTTTCAGAAAGTTGTTTGTAATATAATTCTTTGTAATATCCTTCTTGGTTTACTAATTGATTATGAGAACCTTGTTGTAGTATTCTACCTTCATCTAAAATGATGATTTTATCGGCATTTTTTGCAGAAGAAATTCTATGACTTACAATTATGGTTGTTTTTTCTTTAGAAATTTCGAGTAAATTAGTTAATATTTTTTCTTCAGTTTCTGTATCAACGGCCGATAAACAATCGTCGAAAAGAAGAATTTTTGGATTTTTAATTATGGCTCGTGCTATAGAAACGCGTTGCTTTTGTCCACCTGAAAGAGTAATGCCTCGTTCGCCTAAAATGGTATCGTATTGTTGGTTAAATTGAATGATGTTTTCATGTACAACCGCTTTTTTTGCAGCTTCAATAACTTCTTCGTCTGTAGCGGTTTCTTTTCCAAATTTGATGTTATTTTTGATAGAATCCGAAAATAAAAAAGCATCTTGAGGAACAATTCCAATACTGTCGCGTAAATCAGATAAATTGACTTGTGTTAAAGGTTTTCCATCGATTAAAACAACGCCATTTTTAATATCATACATTCGTGTTAGTAGCGAAAGAATACTCGATTTTCCTGAACCAGTTTTTCCTAAAATGGCTAAAGTTTCGCCTTTATTTACTTTGAATGAAATGTTTTTCAGAGCTTCAATATTAGTATCTTCGTAAGTAAAACTTACATTTTTAAACTCAATTTCTCCATTAATAAGAGACTTTTCATTTGTGTTGTTTTTAATTTCTGGCTCAATTTTTAAAAATTCATTAATTCGTTTTTGTGAAGCCTCTGCTTCTTGAATGAGTGAAGAAACCCATCCGATAGAAGCTACTGGCCATGTCAACATGTTTACATAAAGAATGAATTCGGCAATGGTTCCAATGCTTTTGATGGTGCCATCAATATACATCATTCCTCCAAAAAAAACGACTACAAGGTTGCTAACTCCAATTAACGTGGCCATTAACGGACCAAAAAGCGATTGCACACGCGCCAAGCTCATGCTTTTAGTTTTACTTTCGTTTGCCAAATCAACAATGCGTTCTTGATTTTGTTTTTCTAGTGAATAAGCTTTGATGATTCTAATTCCGGAGAAAACTTCTTGTGTATAGCTTGATATTTTGGATAAATATTGTTGAAAAATGGTACTACGTTTGTTAATTTCAACGCTTAATCTAAAAATGATATACGATAATATTGGAAGTGGGAGTAAAGTGTATAATGTCAATCTAGGCGAAACATTATACATATAGATGATTACAACCGTAAATCTTATAATGGTGTTGATGGTGTACATTACAGCTGGCCCAACATACATTCTTACTTTGGCTACATCTTCGCTAATTCGGTTCATCAAATCACCAGTGCGATTGCGTTTGTAGAAGTTCTGATCCAAAACTTCGTAATGTTTGAATACTTCATTTTTTAAATCAAATTCTACATGACGCGACATTACAATTAGGGTTTGTCTCATTAAAAAGGTAAGTATTCCCGCAACTATTGTTGTTCCAACGATAAGTAGTATGTTTTCAATGAGTTGGTTTTTTATAAACTCGTTTCCGATGTTGTTTTTGTGATATTCTTCTATGGCTTTGAACGATTTGCTGATTAGCTTTGGAGTAAAAAGTGAAAAGATCTGCGCCACAATAGTTATGAAAATACCTAATAAAAAACGGTATTTGTATTTGATAAAATATTTATTTAAATATTGTAATTCCTTCATTTTATTTCTTTAATATGTGTTTTTATTGTTTTAAAAGTGTTAAAAAACAATAAATAATCTATTTTAAAAATATTCAGTAAAAATTTATTTTATTAACAAAATGCTAATTAAACGCATAATAAGTGAATTATTTTGAATAAAAAGTTAAATTTGCTCTGACTTATTGATAAAGTCGCAACCCAAATAGTATTATTATGACTTCAGAAATCACAACCCCAAAAGAACTTCAAAAGATGGATCCTGTATTTGGACAATTATCTTTTGATAACCATGAACAAATTGTTTTTTGTAACGACAAAGATACTGGATTAAAAGCAATTATTGGTATTCATAATTCTGTTTTAGGATCTGCATTAGGTGGTACTAGAATGTGGAAATATGCTAACGAATGGGAAGCTTTAAACGATGTTTTACGTCTTTCTCGCGGAATGACATATAAATCGGCTATCACAGGTTTAGACCTTGGTGGTGGTAAAGCAGTTATTATCGGTGATGCAAAAACCGAGAAAACTCCAGAGTTGATGCGTAAATTTGGTGAATTTGTTCATTCATTATCTGGTAGATACATTACTGCTGAAGATGTGGGTATGGTTACTGCCGATATGGACACCGTTCGTGATGTAACGCCTTATGTAACGGGTATTTCTGAATCACGTGGTGGTTCTGGTAATCCTTCGCCTGTAACAGCTTATGGTGTGTATATGGGAATGAAAGCGGCTGCTAAATACCAATTTGGTTCAGATAAATTAGATGGTAAAAAAATTCTAGTTCAAGGTATTGGACATGTAGGTGAAACTTTAGTAGATTATTTGACTAAAGAAGGAGCATTAGTTCAAATCACCGATATTAATGAAGATAAAATGAAAGAAGTTAGCGCTAAATATGGTGCTTCTATCTATACAGGTTCTGATTTGTATACTGCCGATGTTGATATTTATGCGCCTTGTGCTCTTGGTGCAACCATTAATGATGAAACCGTTTATAAAATTCAAGCTAAAGTTATTGCAGGTGCTGCTAACAATCAATTGGCAAATGAAAATGTACACGGACCAATTCTTCAAGAACGTGGTATTGTGTATGCGCCAGATTTCTTAATCAATGCTGGTGGAATTATCAATGTATACGCAGAAATTGCACATTATGATAAAGCAGAAGCAATGCGTAGAACAGAAAATATCTACAATACTACTTTAGAAATTTTTGATTTTGCTAAAGCCAATAACCTAACGCCTCAAAAAGCGGCTATGGCAATTGCTGATAACAGAATCGCTCAAAGAAAAAAAGAAAACGCTAAATAGTTAAGTGTTTTAAAAAATAGTTTTATTTTTGCAAAGCGAAAGAGCAACATCTTTCGCTTTGTTAATTTTTATCCAAATCAAAAAGTTCTTATCCGTGTTAAACAGAAGACATATCCGAATTAAAGTCATGCAATCCATTTATGCTATGCAACAAAGTGGAACGGACAATCTTGAAAAACAAGAAAAGTTTTTACAAGCCAGTTTAGAAAACATAGTCGATTTATATCTTATTATGTTGTCTTCGTTAGTTGAAATCAGAAAAAAGGAAATAGAATATCTTGATATCGCTCAAAAGAAGCACCTTGCTACACCAGAAGAGCGCAACCCCAACAGACGTTTCGTTAATAACCCAATTTTAGTTGCTTTAGACGAAAATAACTCATTGAGTATTGCTCTTGAAAATAGAAAAATCAACAACTGGCAAGCCAATGATGATACTATTTTGTTTTTGTTGCAAGACATAAAACAAAGTGAGTTATATCAAAACTATATGGCAAAAAAAACTGTTACTTTTGAAGAAGAACGATTTTTTGTTGCCGATATGTTTTCAGAATTAATTGCACCAAACGAGAAATTATATTCTTATTTGGAAGATTTTAAATTGACTTGGGTAGATGACATTCCTGTGGTGAATACGCAAATATTGAAGCAGTTGAAACAAATGACAGCCGATACAGATTCAATCAAAGTGCCTGCAATTTATAAAGATGAAGAAGACAAAGATTTTGCTTCGGCATTGTTTAGAAAAACAGTTTTGAATGATGCTGAATTGACTAAAGAATTTGTTGATAAAACTCCAAATTGGGATTTAGATCGTATTGCCGAGTTAGACACAATCATCATGAAAATGGCTATATGCGAGTTTTTAAAATTCCCATCTATTCCTTTAAAAGTAACGATTAACGAATATTTAGAATTGGCAAAAGAATATTCTACACCTAAAAGTAGTATTTTTATCAACGGTATTTTAGATAATTTGGTTAAGGATTTTCAAGCCAATGACAGAATTAAAAAAGTAGGTAGAGGATTAATGTAATACATAAAATTATGGTTAAAAAAATAGCACTCACTCTTTTATTGGTCTCAGGTTTAGTTTCTTGTAAAAAAAATACGGAAAACTATGCCGTTATGGATTTTGTTGAAACCGAACATGATTTTGGAACGATACAAGAAGGTCAGAAAGTAGAAACTAACTTTAAATTTACTAATGACAGTGATGTTGATTTAATCATTTCTAATGCGCAAGGTTCTTGTGGTTGCACTGTGGGAGAATATCCAACATCGCCAGTAAAACCTCACGAAGAAGGAGTCATTAAAGTAACTTTTAATTCGCAAGGCAAACACGGAAAGCAACAAAAATCGGTAACGATATCAGCCAATACAAAAAATAAAAAAGAACTACTTCAAATTTTTGCAGAGGTGCAATCCGCTAATGAAGTAAAATAGTAATAAACAATTTAATAAAATTTTTATGGGACAATTAGGTACATTTGGATACATAGTATTAATGTTTGTGGTTATGTATTTTTTCATGATCATGCCACAACAAAAAAGAGCTAAAAAGGAAAAAGAATTTGAAAGCAATTTAAAAGTTGGTGACAAAATCGTTACCAAAAGTGGCTTACACGGAAAAATTCATGAATTAGCTGAAACAACAGTAGTTATCGAAACCATGTCTGGGAAACTAAAAATGGAGCGCTCTGCTATTTCTTTAGAAATGAGTGCTGCTTTAAATAAAAAAGCATAATTCAATTATAAATTCACATTGCGAATTCATGATTCGTAATTCATAATTTATAATTGTTTATCGGTATTTATCATTCAAACCAATGTTCTGTAAGATCATTGGTTTTATTTTTTCTATTCGGGTGATTTTGGTTTTTTCTTGTTTGGCGGTGGCAATGTATTCTAAAAATTCTTTTTGTTTGAACGGCGAAAAGCCTTCAAATGCTTTCGCAAATGAGATGTCTTTTTGAAGTTCGTTGGCAAAGAAGTCACAGATGATCACTTCTTTCTTAACAGGTTTATGACTCAAACCTTTTGCTTCATTTTCTATGGCTTCTTTGATGTAAAGCAATAATAATTTTTCGTTGATTTCTTCTTTCGATTGAAAGCGCCATTGTCGTAAGGCTTTGGTTTCGTCGGTAGCGGCTATCAATACTTTGGCTTCGTCTTTAAGAAAAACACCATTCATGAACCAAACCCCAAAGTACGATTTGAATCCACCAATTCCCAAGATATTTTTGTTGTTGTGAGTATAAATAGAACCGCCCCATTTGGTCGTTTCTACCAACTCGGTTTTAGCAAGAATCGCTTTGATGATTTCCAATTCGTCTTGCCATTGGTTGACTTTATCCCAAACGTGTTTTTCTTCTTTCATACTACTGATTTTTGTGCACAACAATTACTAACTAGCCCTGATTGCAGTGGAAATCCTTTTTGTTTTGTCAACCTGAGCGCAGTCGAAGGTTTTTCAAAACAAAAAGATTGAAACGAAAGCAGGAATAAGGAAACCAAGAATTCCCAAGCCATTCGCTTCTAATTAATCATAAAAATAAAAAAATCCACAGACTTCGTGACAAAATCTGTGGAAATATAGTTTTGGATAATCGTATTTTATTTTGAAAAATCAGTGGAAGCGGTCAATTCGGCGATTTTTACAATCACGTCTACTGCTTTTTGCATGCTTTCTACCGGAACGTATTCGTATTTTCCATGGAAGTTGTGGCCACCAGCAAAAATGTTCGGACACGGCAATCCCATGTACGACAATCGAGAACCGTCAGTACCACCACGAATCGGTTTGATGAGCGGTTCGATGCCCAAATCGCGCATGGCTTTTTCGGCCAAATCGACAATAAACATCATCGGTTCTACTTTTTCGCGCATGTTGTAGTATTGGTCTTTTACTTCTGCAATGCAAATGTCTTCTCCGAATTGTGCGGCGAATTTAGCATTGATTTTAGCTACAATTTCCAATACTTTTTCTTTACGTTTTTGGAATAAATTGGCATCGTGATCGCGAATGATTAATTCCAATTTGGTTTCTTCGATGCTCCCTGTTAATCCGGTAACGTGATAAAAACCTTCATAATCCACAGTTTCTTGAGGAATTTCGTTTTTAGGTAATTCGTTGATGAAATCGTTGGCAATCAACATCGAATTGATCATTTTGCCTTTAGCATAACCCGGATGCACGCTTTTTCCTTTGAAAATAATTTTAGCACCAGCGGCATTGAAGTTTTCGTATTCCAATTCGCCAATCTGACTTCCGTCCATGGTGTATGCCCATTGAGCTCCGAATTTTTCTACGTCAAAAATATCGGCGCCACGACCAATTTCTTCGTCAGGAGTGAAGCCTACACGAATTTTTCCGTGTTTGATTTCTGGATGTTGCATCAAATATTCCATAGCCGTAACAATCTCGGTTAAACCTGCTTTGTCATCGGCACCAAGTAAAGTCAATCCATTAGTTGTGATTAAGGTTTGCCCTTTGTACAACAATAAATCTTTGAAATAACTTGGTGAAAGCACAATGTTTTGCTCGGCGTTCAACACGATATCACCACCGTCGTAATTGTGTACGATTTGAGGTTTCACGTCTTTTCCAGTAAAATCGGGTGACGTATCATAATGCGAAACAAATCCGATGGTTGGCACTTCGTGGTCTACATTACTCGGTAAGGTTCCCATTACATAACCATTTTCGTCAATTGTTACTTCGGTTAATCCTATAGTTTGAAGTTCTTTTACTAATAAATTAGCCAATACTAATTGTTTTTCAGTACTGGGTGTTGTTGGAGAATTCGCATCCGATTCGGTATCAATAACGGCGTAGCTTATAAAGCGGTCAATAATATGTTGCATGAATTTAGTTTGTAAATTTTAGTAAGCAAATATACAAATTAGCACCATTGAAATATAGGTTTTCAACGTAGTTTTTATTTTTTAAAAGCGGTTAACTGAATACTATTTTCTATTTTTGTACCACACAACAACAACACAATGTATAAACTACTGATTCGTCCGATACTTTTTTGGTTTGATCCCGAGAAAGTGCATTATTTTACTTTTTCTTTAATTCGTTTTTTATCTAAAATTCCAGGAGTTCCATTGCTTTTCAAATCGTTATATTTAGTCAAAGACAAACGATTGGAAACCGAAGTTTTCGGATTAAAATTCAAAAATCCAGTTGGATTGGCGGCCGGATTTGATAAAGATGCCAAGTTGTATCAAGAGCTTTCGAACTTCGGATTTGGCTTTATCGAAATCGGAACGCTTACACCTGTGGGTCAGGAAGGAAATCCGAAAAAAAGATTATTTCGTCTAAAAGAAGATTCGGCCATTATTAACCGAATGGGATTCAACAATGGTGGCGTACAAGATGCTGTTGAAAGACTAAAGAAAAATAAAGGCGTTTTAATAGGTGGCAATATTGGAAAAAATAAACTCACGCCCAACGAAAAAGCTACTCAAGATTATGAAATTTGCTTCGAAGCCTTATTTGATTATGTCGATTACTTTGTGGTGAATGTGAGTTCGCCTAATACACCTAATTTGCGTGAGCTTCAAGATAAAAAACCACTGACGGAATTGCTTCAAACACTTCAAAACAAAAATCTAACAAAGCCAAAACAAAAACCTATTCTCCTAAAAATTGCACCCGATTTAACAGATTCACAATTATTAGATATTATTGATATCGTGAACGAAACCCAAATTGCAGGCGTAATTGCCACCAATACGACGCTTTCTCGAGAAGGTTTGCAATCGCAAAACAAATTAGAAACTGGCGGTTTATCCGGAAAACCACTTACCAAACGATCTACGGAAGTCATTCGTTTTCTCTCAGAAAAAAGCAATAAATCGTTTCCAATTATTGGAGTAGGAGGTATTCATTCGGCTGCCGATGCCCTAGAGAAATTGGAAGCTGGCGCGAGTTTAATACAATTGTACACCGGATTTATTTATGAAGGACCACAATTAGTCAAAGATATTAATACGGCAATTTTAAAAAATCTCAAATAGATTTATAGTTACGAAATCGTTTTCTTTTTTATCTTTGGCTCAATGGAAAAAATCAAAATCATCGAATGTCCGCGAGATGCCATGCAAGGCATTAAACCTTTCATTCCAACGGAACGAAAAGTGGATTATATTCAAGCCTTGTTGCGTGTAGGATTTGATACCATTGATTTTGGAAGTTTTGTATCGCCCAAAGCCATTCCGCAAATGGTCGATACTGCTGAAGTTTTAGCACAACTTGATTTGTCGCAAACGTCAAGTAAATTGCTCGCTATTATTGCTAATACGCAAGGCGCTGCATTGGCTTCGGTTCACAAAGAAATTCAATATCTAGGTTTTCCGTTTTCGATATCGGAGAATTTCCAAATGCGAAATACGCACAAAACCATTGCCGAAAGTTTAATCACCTTACAAGAAATTCTAGAAATTGCGGATAAATCCAATAAAGAAGTCGTAACCTATATTTCGATGGGCTTCGGAAATCCGTATGGTGATCCGTGGAATGTGGATGTAGTAGGCGAGTGGACCGAAAAATTAGCCAATATGGGTGTAAAAATTCTGTCGCTTTCCGATACGATTGGCAGTTCTACACCCGATGTGATTGATTATTTGTTTTCCAACTTGATTCCGAAATATCCCAACATCGAATTCGGAGCGCATTTACACACCACACCCGATAAATGGTTCGAGAAAATTGATGCAGCCTACAAAGCAGGTTGTCGTCGCTACGATGGCGCCATTCAAGGATTTGGTGGTTGTCCGATGGCCAAAGACGATTTAACAGGCAACATGCCAACCGAAAAAATGTTGTCCTATTTCACCCAACAAAAGGCCGATACAGGTACGAGTCCGATGAGTTTTGAAAGTGCCTACAATGTGGCGTCACGATTGTTTGGCGAATTCCATTAACGATTCCAATTTCAGACTGAGCTTGTCGAAGTCTAGGAGCTACTCCAGCTATTCATTGCAAGTTTTTTCAGTTCAAATGGTTTTAGTATGCTGCAAAAAGAGCTTCCTTTGGTCGCTTTTTTACAGCACAAAAACTAATTTTCACTTTCAAAAAGCTTTCCATTTCTATCTGGGCTAGTACAAAAGTAGTTTTCAGTAGCAGTTTCAGTAACAGTAACGGTTTTTGTGAAAATTAAAGATAATCTGTGTTTATTCTGATTTTCTTCGCTTAAAAATCTTGTATATTTCAATCCACATCACAGAAATAAATCCAATAAACACACTAAAAACGACTTGTTTAAAATCTATTTTTTCAAATAAGAAAAACTTAGAAAACATCGGAACAGCAAAAATTATCGCGGTCATCGCAATCGTCAACCCAATAATCAGCAACACCAAATTGTTTTTGTACCGAATGGTGGTAAATACCGAATAATAGAAGGAACGATTTGCCAGAGTCAAAAAGATATTCGATGCTATCAAAGTCAGAAATATAGTGCTACGGGTATGTGCTTCATCAAAGTTTTGGGCAACACTGTAACGATACACAAACAGAAGTCCTAAAGTAATCACCAATCCTTGAAAAATGCTTATGGAAACTTCTTTCAAATTGAAAAACGTTGTGGTAAAAGGTCTTGGTTTTTCGAGCATTAAATTCCGTTCCATAGGTTCGTTTTCATAAATGATAGAGCATGTTGGTCCCATTATGATTTCTAAAAAGATGATATGAACTGGAGTAAAAATGGTTGGATAAACCCATCCCAACGCCAGCGGAATAAACACCATCATGATTATAGGAATGTGAATGGAAATGATGTATTGGATGGCTTTTTTTAAATTGATATAAATCTTTCTTCCCATAGCAATGGCTTCGGTCATTTTTGCAAAATCGTCGTCTATCAAAATTAAATTGGCTGCTTGTTTGGCAATTTCAGTTCCTTTTTTACCCATAGCAATCCCAATGTGAGCCGATTTCAACGCTGGTCCATCGTTCACACCATCGCCAGTCATGGCTACAATTTGGTTGTTTTCTTTTAAAGCTTTTATGATTTTTAATTTGGCTTCGGGAAACATTCTAGTAAAAATAGCCGTTTCCATTACTTTTTGCTTTAAAGTAGCTTCATCCATTGTCATCAATGCATCACCATTCAAAACTTTGTCAGCGCCTTTAAATCCAACTTGATTAGCAATAGTACTAGTGGTTTCTGCATTATCACCAGTCACAATTTTTACTTGAATGCCAGCATTGTAAAACGTCTCAAAAACAGCTTGAATATTAGCCTTCGGCGGATCATAAAAAGCTACTAATCCTAAAAAGGTAAAGTTAAATTCTTGTTGTGTTTTTGGATAATTTGAATCAGGAAAATCGGCTACTCCAACACCCAACACTCGAAAACCTTCTTTGGTAATTTTAATCATAGCGCTCAGAATCTGAGTTTTCTCCGCTTCAGATAAATTAGAACAAGCCATTATAGCTTCTGGTGCGCCTTTGGCTGCAATTATTTTATTTCCTTCGGCATCTTCAAATATATGTGTCATCATAGGAGGTTTGCCTCCAAGTGGAAATTCATGAGCCAATTTGTAATTCGGTCGTTCATCAACAGCATCTAATTTGCCATAAGCTTCATGAATAGCCAGTTCCATAGCGTCAAAAGGAATTGGTTCGCTCGACCACATTGCATAACTTAAAACTTCTTGAGCTTCGATATTCAAATTTTCTTTTGCACTGATAATGGTATTCGATTTGAAAAGATATAATTGCGCTAAACTCATTTTATTTTCGGTAATCGTTCCTGTTTTGTCGGTGCAAATTACAGTGGCACTTCCTAAAGTTTCTACCGTTTTAGTTTGTTTGACTATAATTCCCATTTGCATTAAACGCCAAGCACCAAGTGCCATAAAAGTCGTGAAGGCTACCGGAATTTCTTCTGGAATGACGCTCATTGCAATCGTTAACGCTTTTAATAAGCTATCTAAAATATTATGAGAATGGTATAAATTGATGCCCCAAACAATTCCGAAAATGACTAATCCGATGAAAGACATTTTCTTAACAAAATTGGTAATTTGAATTTGTAAAGGCGTTTTTTCTTCTTCAATTTCATTCAAACTTTTTCCGATTTTACCTAAATTGGTTTGATTGCCAATAGCTACAACTTCACAAATAGCCATTCCAGTTGCGACAATAGTTCCTTGAAAGACGCTGTCATTTTTAGCTTTAAAAATTGATAATGATTCACCAGTTAAAATGGATTCGTTTACAGAGAAATCGGTTGAGTTGATTATGAGTGCATCGGCCGGAATAAAGCTTCCTTCTTCAATTTGAATGCAATCTCCAAGAACGATTTCTTCACTTGAAATTTCTAATAATGTATTATTTCTAATGACCTTGCTCTTGGGTTGTGACAGTTTTTTTAACGCTTCAATAGCATTTCTACTGCGCGATTCTTGAAACAAAGAAATTGAGGTGATCAAAATAATCGCAGCCGTCATGAAAATGCCATCAGCATAATCTCCAGTGATGTAATAAATACTGGCAGCAGCTACTAAAAGAAGAAACATAGGTTCCTTAATCATTTCTAAAATTGAATTTAAAAAATGATTTTTTTGTTGATGTTCTAATGAGTTGGAACCATTTTTTTGCCTAGAAGCAAGTACTTCTTCACCGGTAAGTCCGTTTACAGCTTTTATAAAATTAGTCATTCAACAGAAAGTAATAATTTGCACTAAGTTACTCAATTTTTTGATTGCTATTGTTTTTTGTAAGGCATTATTGAGGCTTTTAAAAAACTTCTAACTTCGTACTTCTAACTTCGTATTTTTCACTATATTTGCATGCAATTTAACTACAACAACTAAATTGCAACATGAAAGCACACACTACTAAAATCGTTGGAGAAGGACTTACTTACGACGATGTTTTGCTCGTCCCTAATTATTCTGAAGTTTTACCGCGCGAAGTCAGTATTCAATCGAAATTTTCGAGAAATATTACGTTGAATGTTCCTATTGTTTCTGCTGCGATGGATACCGTAACCGAAAGTGCTATGGCTATTGCTATGGCGCAAGAAGGCGGCATTGGAGTATTACATAAAAACATGACCATCGAGCAACAAGCAGCCAAAGTACGCAAAGTAAAACGTGCTGAAGCAGGTATGATTCTCGATCCAGTAACGTTACCTTTAACAGCCACTGTAGGCGATGCCAAACAAGCCATGAAAGAATTCGGTATTGGTGGCATTCCAGTAGTTGATGAAAACGGCATTTTAAAAGGAATTGCTACGAATCGAGATTTGCGTTTTGAAAAAGTCAATTCGCGTTCGATCTTGGAAGTTATGACTTCTAAAAATCTAGTAACTGCTGCTGTTGGAACTACGTTGCAAGAAGCAGAAGGCATTTTACAACAAAATAAAATTGAAAAACTTCCAGTAGTCGATGCCAATTACAAATTGGTAGGCTTGATTACTTTTAGAGATATTACAAAACTGACTCAAAAACCGATTGCTAACAAAGATCAATTTGGGCGTTTGCGTGTAGCTGCTGCCTTAGGTGTTACCGCAGATGTATTGGAACGCGCTACCGCTTTGGTCAATGCTGGTGTCGATGCGGTGATTATTGATACAGCTCACGGACATACGCAAGGAGTGGTGACAGTTTTAAAACAAGTAAAAGATAAATTTCCTAATTTGGATGTGGTTGTAGGAAACATTGCTACTCCAGAAGCCGCTTTGTATTTGGCTCAAAATGGTGCTGATGCCGTAAAAGTAGGTATCGGACCAGGTTCGATTTGTACTACAAGAGTAGTAGCCGGAGTAGGATTTCCGCAATTCTCGGCAGTTTTAGAAGTGGCTGCAGCTTTAAGAGGAAGTGGTGTTCCAGTAATTGCAGATGGCGGAATTAGGTACACAGGCGATATTCCGAAAGCAATTGCCGCTGGAGCTGATTGCGTGATGTTGGGTTCGCTTTTAGCCGGAACCAAAGAATCACCAGGTGAAACCATCATTTTTGAAGGAAGAAAATTCAAATCATATCGTGGAATGGGGTCCGTAGAAGCCATGCAAGAAGGTTCGAAAGATCGTTATTTCCAAGATGTAGAAGACGATATTAAAAAGTTAGTCCCGGAAGGAATTGTAGGTCGCGTTCCTTACAAAGGTGAGTTGAACGAAAGCATGCAGCAATTCGTTGGTGGTTTACGAGCCGGAATGGGTTATTGCGGAGCTAAAGACATTCCAACACTACAAGAAACTGGACGATTTGTTCGAATCACAACAAGTGGTATTGGTGAAAGTCATCCGCATAATGTGACGATTACAAAAGAAGCTCCGAATTATTCGAGGTAAAATAATTTTTTATAATAATTGGTTTAATACAATTTATCTTTTCAACGAAGGAGAAATCATATAATATTAAATATTTGATGTGATTTCTCCATCATCTTTAGGATGAATTATATTGTATTATTCTTTTATAATTTTTTCTACTTTACTTATCTTTTCAGTTACTACTTTTAGGAAATAAATTCCTGCTTTTAGGTTTTCTAAACTCATAGTAACTCTAGTGTTGTTTGGCTTATTTATTTGTATAACTCTTCCATTACAATCAGTAATAATGGTTTGCAGTATATCATTGTCAGCTTCAATAGTTAAATTTGTAACAACTGGATTTGGGTATATTTTAAAATTAGTTTTGTCTGCTATGATTTCATTTGCCAATGATGTAGGACAAGCTACAGCAGTTGGTATCCATTTATCAGTATTCGTTCCATCACCTAATTCACCCGATAAATTATCTCCCCAAGACCAAAGAGATCCATCCGTTTTTAGTGCTATATTGCTACTAAATCCGCCACTAATTTTACTCCAATTAGACGCTGTGTCCACTATAACAGGTGTAAGTTTATTAAACGTTGTTCCATCTCCTAATTGTCCATTACTATTGTAACCCCAAGTCCAAAGGGTTCCGTCTGTCTTTATTGCTATGGAATGATAAGCACCAGCACTTATAACACTCCAATTAATCTCATCACCTATTTTTGTAGGAATGTGTTTGTCAACTGTGGTTCCATCTCCCAAACTTCCATAAAAATTATTTCCCCAAGCCCAAAGCGAACCATCATTTTTTAGTGCTATTGTATGGCAATAATTAGCATAAACTTTACTCCAATTAGTATCAATGCCTATTTGAGTAGGTATATTTTTATTGTTTGTTGTTCCATCTCCTAATTGGCCATAATCATTTCTTCCCCAAGCCCATAGGCTACCTTCTGTTTTTAATGCCAGCGAATAGTGAGTACCTGTTTTTATATCACTCCAGTTACTATTAGAACCTATTTGGGTGGGTATGTTTTTATCAACAATTGATCCATCTCCTAATTCTCCATATTCATTCCATCCCCAAGACCAAAGTGTGCCATCGGTTTTTATGGCTAGTGTATGCCAGTATCCCGCACTAATTTTACTCCAATTAGTATCTGTGCCTACTTGAATTGGAATGTACTTATCAATATTTGTTGCATCACCTAATTGACCAAAAGTATTATAACCCCATGCCCAAAGCGTGCCATTTGTTTTTAGGGCAAGTGAATAATCAGCACCAGCACTTATAACATTCCAATCAGACTCAACCCCAATTTGTATAGGAATAAATTTATCAAATGTTGTCCCATCACCTAATTGTCCATATTCATTATATCCCCATGCCCAAAGAGTTCCATCAGTTTTCACTGCGAGCGAATAACCATTTCCCATACTAATTTCTTTAAAGCATTGCCCAATAGCAAAATGATTTATTAGTAATAATAGTACTGTGGTAATCTTTAGATAACTTTTTTTCATGTTAAAATTTATATCCCCAAATAATTACTCGGACTTATCTGCATCAATTCTACTTTAATTTCATCAGAAACATGCAGTGTTTGAATGAAATTATGAATCGCTTCTTTGTTGATTATAGTATTTGTTCTCGTTAAATCTTTTAAAGCTTCATACGGATTTGGGTAGCCTTCACGACGTAAAATGGTTTGAATCGCTTCGGCAACAACCGCCCAATTTTTCTCTAAATCTTCTTCAAATTTAACTTCGTTTAAGACTAATTTGTTCAAGCCTTTAAGAGTGGCTTCAAAAGCAATTAAGGTGTGTCCCATTGGCACGCCGATGTTTCGTAAAACCGTACTGTCGGTCAAATCGCGTTGCAATCTTGAGATAGGTAATTTAGCAGAAAGATGTTCGAAAATGGCATTGGCAATACCTAAATTTCCTTCCGAGTTTTCAAAATCAATTGGGTTGACTTTGTGTGGCATCGCGGATGAACCAATTTCACCTGCTTTGATTTTTTGTTTGAAATAATCCATCGAAACATAGGTCCAAATGTCACGATCTAAGTCGATTAAAATGGTATTGATGCGTTTTAAAGCATCAAAAAAGGCCGCAAAATGATCGTAATGCTCAATTTGAGTGGTGGGAAATGAATGGTGTAGACCTAAAACATTTTCTACAAAATCGGTTCCAAATTTCTTCCAATCAGTATTGGGATACGCCACATGATGCGCATTGTAATTTCCGGTAGCACCTCCAAATTTAGCCGCAAACGGAATGTTAAACAACAAACGCATTTGTTCTTCCAAGCGTTCTACAAAAACCAAAATTTCTTTTCCCAATCGGGTAGGAGAAGCTGGTTGACCGTGTGTTCGAGCTAACATCGGAACATCTTTCCATTCCATTGCTAACTCTTTTAATTTGGCGATAACCGAAATTAAACTCGGTAAATATACTTTTTCAAATGCCTCTTTAGTAGAAAGCGGAATGGCAGTATTATTAATATCTTGAGAGGTCAATCCGAAGTGGATGAATTCTTTAAATTTTTCTAAGCCTAAAGCATCAAACTTATTTTTGATGAAATATTCAACGGCTTTTACATCGTGATTGGTGGTCTTTTCAGTTTCTTTAATCCAAAGTGCGTCTTCCGTAGAAAAGGAAGTGTAGATTTTACGTAAGTCCTCAAAAACCGATTTATTTACGCCTGAAAGTTGAGGCAAATCCGCTTCGCATAAAGCAATGAAATATTCTACTTCAATCAGAACTCGGTATTTAATGAGAGCTTCTTCAGAGAAGTATGCCGATAAAGAAACGGTTTTATTACGGTATCTTCCGTCAATTGGAGAAATTGCGTTTAATTCAGATAGTTGCATGGTGTTGTATTGTTGTTAGCCCTTCGACAAGCTCAGGGTAAATTGTGGTGCAAATTTAGGTATAAGTTGTAAGTTATTGGTTATTGGCTATCAGTTTTTTTTACATCATTTTAAGCAAAATTTCTTTAAGCAAAGGCATTCCCTCACTGGCTTTCAAACCAATAATCTCTACTTTATTTTTTACGTTGTACATCATTCCTGGATTGGGATCGATGTAGTAAATAGGAATGCCTGGCGGCGTGAATTCTACTAAACCTGCGGCTGGATATACTTGTAATGACGTTCCGATTACGGCAAAATATTCGGCTTGTTGCGTTATGAATAAGGCTTCTTCTAAGGCAGGAACTTCTTCACCAAACCATACAATATGCGGACGCAGTTGGTGCCCGTTTGGATCGGTGTCACCTGTTTTTAAATCGGATTTCCAGTCTAAAATGTAGTTTTGGTTTTGCGTGCTTCGTACTTTAAACAATTCGCCATGCAGGTGCAATACTTTGGTGCTACCAGCTTGCTCGTGTAGGTTGTCTACATTTTGAGTGATGATGTGCACGTCAAAATGTTCTTCTAATTCGGCAAGGATTTGATGACCAAGATTGGGCTGCACTTCGTGTAATTGACGGCGACGTTGGTTGTAGAAATCCAATACCAATTCTTGATTTTTACGCCAACCTTCTGGTGAAGCGACATCCATTACGTTGTGACCTTCCCAAAGACCGTCGCTGTCGCGAAAGGTTTTGATGCCACTTTCGGCTGAGATTCCGGCTCCGGTTAAAACGACTAGTTTTTTCATAAAATTTAAATTTTCCCTCGACTGCGCTCGGGATGACAATAATGGTAACTATTGGAATATAAAACTACACAATTTTACTATTTTTGCCAAATCGTGTTGAACGCACCAATTGCGTTAGGGGTTGTAGTGGAAATCCTTTTGTGCGTTTGGAATGCAATGGAAAACGCATAAAAGATTGAAACGGAAAACCCGCCTGCCTTTTTCGGCAGGAACGCCCAAATACTAGAAACAAAATGGTTGATTTAGATTATTTAGCCTATTTAGAAGGATTTTTAACGGAGCAACGAAAAGCGCGATTTATGGAAGTGTTGTGCAACCGAACCAATCATTTTACGGTGGCGGTTGAAGATGTTTTTCAGTTTCACAATACTAGTGCAGTAATGCGCAGTTGTGAGGTTTTTGGGATTCAGGAATTGAACATAGTTGAACAACGATTTGGGAAAGATATTGACAAGGAAATAGCGATGGGCGCTCAAAAATGGGTTGACATTAACAAGTTTGATACCATTGGAAATTGCATTGATTCGTTGCGTTCTAAAGGCTATCAAATTATTGCGACAACGCCACATGATGATTCGTGTTTGTTGCACGAATTTGATGTCACTAAAAAAAGCGCTTTGTTTTTTGGTACAGAAAAAGAAGGTCTTTCGGAAGAAGTAATGCAAAAAGCCGATGGTTATTTAAAAATTCCGATGGTAGGTTTTACGGAGAGTTTGAATATTTCGGTTTCGGCAGCCATCATCATTCAAGATTTGACCAATAGATTGCGACAATCGGAAGTAAATTGGCAGTTATCTGAAGAGGAACTTTTAGAAAAACGCTTGCTTTGGGCGAAGCATTCGATTAAAGATATTAAACGAATTGAAGAGCGGTATTACCAGACTAATCTTTAAAAAATTCGACGCCATTTTCACCCACATATCCTTTGCCTTTTTCGGTGGTTATTTCAAAAAGTCCGAATTGCCAGTAATCGGAAATAGAAATGGGTTCTATAGCTTTTAGAGTTAGATACTTTGGTTTGATGTACGGATAGATGGTGTTGAACACAAATACTCCTTTTCGGTTGTCTTTGGTTAGGACGTGATTTTGGTCAATGTCGTCAAACTCACAATTCAAAATAGCTTTATTTCCGTCTTGAATCAAACCGTATTTGCCATTTCTTTTGGCTTTGAAAATTCTGATTTTTTTATTGGTATTATCATAAACCACATCGTCGTAAATTAGATTGATAATTTCTTGATTGCTAGTTAAATCAACAACTCCTTTTTTGCCATTTTTAGTGACATAGGCAATCTTTAAAAAATCATTTATTTCTACCTTATCGTAGGTTTCTAGTAGCTTTTTTTGAATTAAATCATAATCGTCTGAATCGCCAGAAATGGTTTCACTACCTAGTCTTTTTTCATAAATTGTAGCTGTAGCAACGGATGTCTCGGGAACTTTAGTATCGTAAAATTTTTTTACACCTTTTGAACTTTCTGCTATCCAGATAAATTTGTTTGGATTTTCTTTTTCTTCACCTTCTTCGGTTTCGTCATCGTCCCAAGTTGGTCTGATGTATTGGTATTGTGTTGGAATAATTAGTTTTCCAGAAGCATTGATTAAGCCCATTAAATCACTTTTTTTTACGCGATAACTTCCGTTTGCAGTGGGTAAAATTTCGTCATATAAACAGGCAATAATTTCTTTATTGTTATGATAAAGTCCAGTTTTTCCTTTTTTGAATACCCAAAAATGATTTGGATAATACGTACTTATTTGGATGGAATCGTAGGTATTTGCTTCGGGTAAGAATACTTTTTTGTCTTTGTTGATTACAAAATAGGATTTGTTGGTTTTAACAACATATCTTGAAATGAATTCGTCATTTTGTTTATCGATAAAAAAGGATTTAATTTCTTTATAAATTGGTTTTACTTTCAGGTTTCCTAGTGTGTCGGACAATCCCCAAAGTTTTTTTTCTCTAAACGGAATTAATACTTCTGATGTAGATGGTTTTTGGGCATACAAATTAAAAGTTAAAAGAAGAAGTATCATTTTTTTCATAGAAAATTATTTTTTTGTGGTTTCCAAATATAAAAAATCCTCAATTAATGTGCTAATTGAGGATTTATATTTAGATAAAAAAAATTACTTTTTCAAGACTTTATACTGTTCGTAACACTGACTGATGGCGTCTAAAATTTGTAAATCGTTGGCAGTTTCTATAAAGGCTTCGGAGTAGTTGCAATGTTGTAGAATTTCGGGAATGTCTTTTTTGTCAATGCCTAAGAGAACCGAAATCATTTCGCGATCAAATTTGGTTTCGAGTAGTGCTTTGACGGTATTGTCTTTTTTCATTTCCTTTAACTTTCGTAATTCTTTAGGCTTATTACCAAAGAAATTATAGAGCATGTCGGCAGGATTGAAAATAGAACTCATAACACGTGAGAATGCTTTTGGAGAATATTCTCCGCCTTCATATCCTTGCGGTAAACCCGAGATACTGTAACGGTAATTTTCTTTTTCAGGAATGAGTTTGGTATCAACTTCTAAATAACCGGTAAGTTTATATTTTCTAACAACCACTTCGTCTAAGGCAATTGCTTTTTCGGAAAGTTCAATTTTAGCATTTCCGTTTTTAATCCAGTCATTGGTCACACGCACTCGAATAGATTGAAATCCAATCATGGATATGTGCAGTGTGTCATTAACTTCAGCATTGATTTCAAAAGCGCCACGAGTATTCGTTATGGTTCCTTTAACTCGGTTAATATTTATGATGTTTACGTTAGCTAAAGGAAATGTAGTTGCGGCATTTACAATCGTTCCGTGTACTTTTTTCTCGGTGGTTGTATCTTGAGAAAATCCGGAAATCGAAAATATAAGAAATAAAAAAACTACAAAATATCTCATGTCTTAGTTTGAAAGTTTAAAAGTATAAAACTCTTTAAGATTTAGCATCGAATTATTGAAATTATTATCAGAAAATTAACAAAACCGAAATGAGCTAAAAAAATAAATTCCAAATTTCAATGGTTTAGTATTGAAATTTGGAATTAAAAAAGTAGTTATTATGTGTGATTAACTTCTTCTTGGTCTTCTGTTTTTAGCAGCGTCAAACGAGCGACTTGCTGGTCTGTCAGAGCTTTCAGAACGTCTTGGAGCTCTTTCTCCGCGTTGTGCAGATCCAGGTTCTCTTCTAGACGAATCTCTATCACTTCTAAATCCGCCTTCACGTTTTGGACTAGCACTTCGTTCTCCTCGATCACTTCTTGGACCAAAACTACCTGAGCTTCTTCTTTCTCCACCAGAATTTCTACTGCCGCCAAAACCACCAGAACTTCTTCCGTTATGGTCACGTCTTTCACGGCTTCCACCGTCATTTTTAGAAATTTCAACGTTAATTCTTCTTCCGTTCAAATCGTATCCGTTAAGAATAGACATTACTTTTTCAGTATGTTCACCATCGGTATTAAAGAAAGAGAAACCTTCTTTGACATCTACTTTAAATACGTCATCACGACCTAAATCAAGTGTTTCTTTTAAGAAATCTTTCAATTGCATCCAATCGAAATCGTCTCTAGCACCAATGTTTACAAAATAACGCACTGGATCACCAGCTCTAATTTCTCTTGGTTCAGAACTTCTTTCGCTTCGTTCACTTCTTTCGCCAGATAAATCACGTTTCTTTTTGTAGTAGTTGATGAATCTATTGAACTCAACCGAAACCATTTTCTTAATTAATTCTTCTTTGGTCAAACCATCAAGAACTTCGTTGATTGCAGGCAGGTAACTGTCTATTTCGTGATCAACTTCGGTATCTTTAATTTTGTTTGCCAAATGTAACAACTGAATTTCGCAGATTTCAATTCCGGATGGAATCGTTTTTTCTTCAAATTTTTGTTGGATGATTCTTTCGATAGAAGAAATTTTACGCAATTCACTTTTAGTAATGATTACGATAGA
>CAZNWY010000041.1:0-23463 GCA_964577105.1 uncultured Flavobacterium sp. | reverse complement strand
CAATCATGCACGAAGGTGTTGAATATCCAGTTTATAAAATGGAGATTTCTAGAACGTCTCACCCTTTTTACACAGGTAAATCTAAACTTATCGATACTGCAGGACGTATTGATAAATTCAAAACTAAATACGCTAAACACGGAAAATAATAGTTTTAAGTGTTCAAATTTTATTAAGACCTTCCAAATTTTTGGGAGGTTTTTTTATGCAACAAACTTTTGTAACTTTGGTGCCTTGGCACTTAAAAAGCTTTTAACTTAGAATCTTTTAAAATGAACTACATACTTTTTGACGGAACCGTTCGCAATGCACTTTTACCTTTTACCTTTACTCGTCCAGTAGCAGAAATTCGCATTGGAATTTTGACTATTCGTGAAAAATGGGAAAAATATTTAGGATACACTACCACTACTTTAACAGAAGAATATCTTTCTGAAAAATACCCAATGGTGGAGTTGGAAGACAATATTTTAATCAATGCTTCATTTTTACCGAACGACGTTTTGTCTGAAATGGTGAAAAATTTGGAGAAGAATCAAGCTATTTTTAAAGGCGATGAGGTGATTGCTTTTTACACCAACGACACCCAAGACGAAGTAGATTTTGATTCTTATGAAATCATAGAGTACCATCAAGATTGCCTTACTGTAGCACATACTTGGGATATTTTTGCTAAAAATGATGCTGCTTTGCGAGAAGATTTTGAGTTGATTACAGAAGGTAGAACTTCACAACCGATTCCGAAATCAGTAAATGTAATAGCACCCGAAAATATTTTTATTGAAGAAGGAGCAAAGCTTGAGTTTGTCACTTTAAACGCATCAACCGGACCTATTTATATTGGTAAAAATGCCGAAATTATGGAAGGTTCTGTCATTCGCGGACCTTTTGCTTTGTGTGAATCAGGTCGTGTAAAGTTGGCGACAAAAGTGTATGGTGCCACGACGGTTGGACCTCATTCTGTAATTGGTGGTGAAGTGAATAATTCGGTTCTTTTTGGATATTCCAACAAAGGGCATGACGGATTTTTAGGTAATTCGGTACTTGGCGAATGGTGTAATATTGGTGCTGATAGTAACAATTCTAATTTGAAAAACAATTATGAAGAGGTAAAATTATGGAGCTATGAAACTGAAAATTTTGCTAGAACTGGCTTGCAGTTTTGCGGATTAATGATGGGTGATCACAGTAAGTGTGGTATCAATACAATGTTCAATACAGGAACAGTAGTTGGTGTTTCAGCGAATATTTTTGGTGCTGGTTTCCCACGAAATTTTGTACCAAGTTTTTCTTGGGGCGGTGCATCCGGATTTACAACCTACATGACTAATAAAGCGTTTCAAACAGCAAAAATTGTGATGGCACGTCGTAATGTAGAATTTTCAGAAGAAGATGCTAAAATTCTAGAACACGTTTTTGAAGAAACTAAAAAGTATCGAAAAGAGTAATACAAGTCTTTAATAATTAGCCACAGACTCACAGAATTTAAAATTATTTTAATCAGTGAATCTGTGGCTTTTTTATTTTTTTACCTAAATTTGCACACTCAATTTTTTGACAACGATTTCATTAATTGAGGTTACTTATGGAAAACAAAAAGAAAGTAGCGTTTTATACGCTTGGATGTAAATTAAACTTCTCAGAAACATCCACCATTGCTAGAGATTTTCAAAACGAAGGTTTCGATCGAGTAGATTTTGAAGAAATAGCCGATATCTATGTTATCAATACGTGTTCGGTTACCGATAATGCTGACAAGCAATTCAAGCAAATTGTAAAAAAAGCCATGAAGCTGAATGACAAAGCATTTGTCGCAGCGGTAGGTTGTTATGCGCAATTAAAACCCGAAGAATTAGCCGCAGTTGATGGCGTTGATTTGGTTTTGGGAGCTACCGAAAAATTCAAAATAACTGATTATATTAACGATTTGTCCAAAAATGACATGGGCGAAGTGCATTCGTGCGAAATCGAGGAAGCCGATTTTTATGTGGGTAGTTATTCCATTGGTGACAGAACTCGTGCTTTTCTGAAGGTACAAGACGGTTGCGATTATAAATGTACTTATTGTACTATTCCATTGGCACGCGGAATATCTCGTAGCGATGCTTTAAAAAATGTTTTGAAAAATGCTTACGAAATTTCCAAACAAGGCATCAAAGAAATTGTGCTAACAGGCGTAAATATTGGTGATTATGGTAAAGGCGAATTCGGAAATAAAAAACACGAACATACTTTTCTGGATTTAGTAAAAGCTTTGGATGAAGTTGAAGGCATCGAACGATTGCGTATTTCATCGATAGAGCCGAATCTTTTGAAAAATGAAACGATTGAGTTTGTAGCTCAAAGTCGCACTTTCGTTCCGCATTTCCATATTCCGTTGCAATCGGGAAGTAACGAAATTTTAGGTAAAATGAAACGCCGTTACAAACGTGAAGTGTACACCGACCGAGTGGCCAAAATTCGTGAAGTAATGCCACACGCTTGTATTGGCGTAGATGTTATTGTTGGATTTCCTGGTGAAACCGATGAGCATTTTTTGGAAACCTATAATTTCTTAAACCAACTGGATATTTCTTACTTGCACGTTTTTACTTATTCTGAAAGAGATAATACCGAAGCGGCAGCAATGTCGGATGTGGTTCCGATGAATGTTCGTTCTAAAAGAAGTAAAATGCTTCGCGGATTATCCGTTAAAAAACGTCGTGCCTTTTATGAAAGTCAAATCGGAAGTACTAGAACAGTGCTTTTTGAAAGTGAAAATAAGGAAGGTTACATTCATGGATTTACAGAAAATTATGTAAAAGTAAAAACGCCTTGGAATCCAGATTTGGTTAATACGTTACACGAAATCAACTTGACTCGAATTGATGAAGATGGTAGTGTTCGAATGGAATTTGCTTCGCTAGTTCGTCTTACAGGCTCAGATGCAAACGTTGAAGTTTAATAAATCGAGTGAAATTCAATCTTAGTGATTCTAAAAACAGACTCACTATATTGTTCAATAAACTCAAATTTATGTCGACCAGGTTGTTTGAAGTCGATGATGCGTTCGCCTGAAATTTCGTAATACATTTTTTTGCCTTCAAACATAAAGCGACCGCCGTTATTTCGGTAAGCCGATCGAATTAAATCAAACTGAGATAAATTCCAAGTGGTTAAGTTGGCATCCAAATCGTCATAATCGGCAAACAAACCTTCGGTTATTTCAGTTTTACAACCATAGTATTTTTCGATATTTTCGAAGAAAGCAACGATGTTAGTATTTAGTTCCTGAGAATTCATAGGATAAAAATAAATAAAAAATCCCAATTTCTACTATTTAGAATTTGGGATTTTTTTATGGTGATTGTATGATTATATTTTAATTCCTGGAGGCAACAAATCTCTATAAGTAGTGTTTTTTCTAAAGAACAAAGCAATTTTTGGAAGAATTGGAACTACTTTTAATTTGCGTTCATAGGCAATTTCCATAATATTCTTCAGTAAATCATTTATAAATTCTTCATTAGAAAATCCTTCTGGTACGTTGATTCGGGTTAGAAAAATTTTCTTTTCTTGGAAAGAATATTCAACAGAAACCAGTTTACCATCAACTAAAGTCTCAAATTGTCTAGCAAATGTATTGTCTTTAATTTCCATTTTTTCTAAAATTAACGATGAGTTCATAATCAAGTGGAATAAATAAATTAATTTTATGCAAATTTCGGAATAAATAATGGATAATGCCATCATAAAAAGTTAAAATATGAGTAAGATTGCAGTTTATTTTATGCCAGGTTTGGCCGCTAGCTCTTCTATTTTTGAACGAATTGACTTGCCAAAAGATACTTTCGAAATTCATCTTTTAGAATGGTTCATGCCCGAAAAACAAGAATCTCTTAAAAGCTATGCTCAACGAATGGCTCAAAAGGTAACTCATGATAATGCGGTTTTGGTGGGAGTTTCTTTTGGTGGAATTTTAGTTCAAGAAATGGCACAATTTTTAAATCTTAGAAAATTAATTATTGTTTCTAGCGTTAAAACTAACAGAGAATTGCCTCGTAGAATGAAGATTGCAAAGACGACTAAAGCCTATAAATTATTGCCAACAGGTTTACTGCAAGATGTTGAAAAGCTTGTGAAATATGCTTTTGGCGATGTTATGAAACGCAAATTAAAATTGTATGAACAGTTTTTACACATGCGCAACAAAGAGTATTTAGATTGGGCCATTGAGCAAGTAATTTGTTGGGAGAGACAAAAAATAGATCCAAATGTAATTCACATTCATGGCGATGCTGATGAGGTTTTTCCAGCTAAATACATCAAAGATTTTATCAATGTAAAAGGCGGTACACACATGATGATTTTGAATCGTTTTCGCTGGTTTAATCAGCATTTGCCAAAAATTATTTTAGAAGATAAAATATAGGTTTTCGGCTCGATTTTTGTAGTTTTGCAACCTAATTAAACGCATTGAAAATGAAAAAGATTCAGGTTTTTGGAGTGATTTCACTTGTTTTATTTGTAAGCGGATTATTCATGTTTGCACTTTCTGGAGATGAGAAAAAAAAGCAATTACATGAAGGTTCGGCTCAATATTTTCCATCAACGGTCGATTTTGCTGGAGAAAAAACACCTTTGCAAATAGCTGATGTTAGAGAACGATTTGACCGAGAATTATTGGTTAATGCAAATCTTCATTCATCAACAATTTTGATTATGAAACGCGCCAATCGTGCATTTCCAATTATAGAACCTATTTTAAAACAATACGGAGTTCCTGACGATTTTAAATATTTAGCTGTAATCGAGAGTGCGCTGACTAATGCGGTTTCGGCTTCTGGCGCTAAAGGAGTTTGGCAATTTATGCCCGATACGGCTAAAGAAAAAGGAATGGAAGTCAACGATGGTGTAGACGAACGTTATCATCTTCAAAAATCTACCGAAGCGGCTTGTAAGTATTTAATTGCCGCCAAACAAAAATTTGGAAACTGGACATTGGCAGCTGCATCTTACAACGGCGGAATGAATGGTGTGAACACCAAAATAATGGAGCAAAAAGTAACCGATTATTACGATTTGGCATTAACCGACGAAACATCTCGCTATGTTTTTAGAATTTTAGCTTTGAAAGAAATTATGCAACATCCTAACTTGTATGGATTTGATGTTTCTAAAGAAGAATTGTATGAAAACATTCCTACTAGAACTCTTGAAGTAGATAGTTCAATTACCGATTTAGCAACTTTTGCCAAAGCACAAGGGATTAACTATAAAATTTTAAAAATTCACAATCCGTGGTTGCGTGATAAAAAATTAGTTAACACGGCTAAAAAGAAATATTTGATTGAAATCCCAACCAAAGGATATTAATTTAAAATGTGATGAAAATGACAATACAAACCATCGTTTTATTAATGTTTATCGGACTCATAGCAGGTATTTTGAGTGGTTTGATAGGTATTGGCGGTGGAATCATAATGGTTCCGATGTTGTTGTTGATGGGATTTACACAACAACAAGCGCAAGGAACAAGTTTGGCTGCATTATTACCTCCAGTAACTTTTTTTGCGGTTTTAAATTATCACAAAGCAGGATTCATTAATTGGAAGTACGCAATAGTAATCTCCTTACTTTTTGTAGTTGGCGGTTATTTAGGTAGTAAAATTGCCATCAATATTGAGCAAAGAACATTAAAAAAAATATTTGGTTTGCTGTTGTTGCTTATTGGTTGCAAAATGATATTCTCAAAATAGAACAAAAAAAAACACTTTCAGTTTTACATAAACTAAAAGTGTTTTTTTAAGTTTTATACTAAATTATACTTATTTAGATTTTCTTCATTTGCTCTTTCATCATGGCAATTTGTTCTTTCAGCATACCTTGTTTGTCTAGTTTTTTTACTTCGCTAATTAAATTGGTAGCTTCTAATTTTCTTCTTCGAGACAAAGCAACACCAGCAAGGTTTAATTTAGCAACGGCCAAATCCATATCCATATTCAATCCCAATTCAATTGCTTTTTTAAAGTATTTTTCTGCTTGAATCAAATTGGTTTGTGATAACATTAACCCTTGTAAATAGTTATAATATCCTTGTTGTTTCTGCACTAAAGCGGTTTCAGGATTCTTAATTTTTGATAACCATTTTTTTGCTCCTTCAAAATTTTGTTTACGCAATTGCAAGAAAGCCATCAAAATATACTCATTTTTAAAGTATAAAAAAATAGGAATTAGCGTTAAAAGAATGAGGAAAATACCATTTCCAATATTGCTTTCAGTGAATTGCCATACCGCTGTTGCTAAAATTAATGCGGCTAACACAAGTTTGATATTTCTGTGAAACATAATAATAAAATTTTAGGTTGCAAAGGTAATAAAAGGTTTTTAAAATATTTTTAAAAAACTACTTGCAAGTAATAAAAACCTTTGTATATTTGCACTCGGTTTTGAAAAGACCTATTAAAAGATTATTACACGATTTAAAGATAAAAAGCAATGAGCAAAAGAACGTTTCAACCATCGAAAAGAAAAAGAAGAAATAAACACGGATTTATGGACAGAATGGCTTCTGCAAATGGAAGAAAAGTCCTTGCTCGTCGTAGAGCTAAAGGAAGACATAAATTGACTGTATCTTCTGAGCCAAGACACAAAAAATAATGATTAGTATCTAATCAATATCAAGCCGTTACTTTTATTAGTAGCGGCTTTTTTTATATCTGTTTATAAATTTTGATAAGTTTAAAAAGGTGTTTTTTTTCAATTCAAAAGAAACAGATTATCTTTGACCAAACAACATTACAACACACAACAAACTAAACAAGTCTAAGAAATTTAATTTTCTAAGAAGTCTAAAAATCTAACTACAATGCCAAAAGACAACTCCATTAAATCGGTTTTAATTATAGGCTCAGGTCCAATTGTTATCGGACAAGCCTGCGAATTTGATTATGCAGGTTCACAATCAGCACGTTCCATTCGCGAAGAAGGAATCGAAGTTATTCTCATCAATTCCAATCCGGCTACCATCATGACCGATCCCTCAATGGCCGATCATGTTTATTTATTGCCACTTACTACCAAATCGATCATTCAAATTCTAAAAGAACATCCGCAAATTGATGCCGTTTTACCTACTATGGGTGGTCAAACCGCATTAAATTTATGTTTAGAAGCAGATGAAAAAGGAATTTGGGAAGATTTTGGAGTGAAACTAATCGGAGTCGATGTTAATGCAATTAATATTACCGAAGATCGCGAACAGTTCAAGCAATTATTAGAAAAAATTGGTGTGCCAACAGCGCCTGCCAAAACAGCAACTTCGTTTTTAAAAGGAAAAGAAATAGCACAAGAGTTTGGTTTTCCATTAGTGATTCGTCCTTCGTTTACCTTGGGCGGAACTGGAGCTGCTTTTGTGCACAGTAAAGAAGAATTTGACGAAAAACTAACCTACGGATTAGAAATGTCACCTATACATGAAGTCTTAATTGATAAGGCTTTATTAGGATGGAAAGAATATGAATTAGAATTATTACGTGATAAAAATGATAATGTAGTCATCATCTGTTCTATCGAAAATATGGATCCGATGGGAATTCATACTGGAGATTCCATCACGGTAGCACCAGCCATGACCTTATCGGATACCACGTTTCAAAAAATGCGTGATATGGCCATTTTGATGATGCGCTCTATCGGTAATTTTGCTGGTGGATGTAACGTGCAATTTGCCGTTTCACCTGATGAAAAGGAAGATATTGTAGCTATTGAAATCAATCCACGTGTGTCACGTTCTTCAGCTTTAGCGTCTAAAGCAACCGGTTATCCTATTGCAAAAATCGCATCCAAATTGGCTTTGGGATATCATCTTGATGAACTTCAAAATCAAATCACTAAATCTACTTCTGCCTTATTTGAACCAACCTTAGATTATGTAATTGTAAAAATTCCGCGTTGGAACTTTGATAAATTTGAAGGTGCCGACAGAACCTTGGGGCTTCAAATGAAGTCGGTAGGTGAAGTTATGGGAATTGGGCGTTCGTTTCAAGAAGCACTTCACAAAGCAACACAATCGCTTGAAATTAAACGAAATGGATTAGGAGCCGATGGGAAAGGTTACAAAAACTACGAGCAAATTATAGAAAAACTAACGCATGCCAGTTGGGATCGTGTTTTTGTGATTTATGATGCCATTCAAATGGGAATTCCGTTGAGTAGAATTCATGAAATCACTAAAATTGATATGTGGTTCTTGAAACAATATGAAGAATTGTACTTGTTAGAAAAAGAAATTACGAACTACAAAATTGATACGTTACCCAAAGAGTTATTGCTTGAAGCCAAACAAAAAGGCTATGGCGATCGTCAAATAGCACATATGTTGGGTTGTTTAGAAAGTCAGGTTTATAAGTTGCGTGAGGAAATGAATATCAAACGCGTGTACAAATTGGTAGATACTTGTGCAGCCGAATTTAAAGCGCAAACGCCTTATTATTATTCTACTTTTGAAGCAGAAATTAAAACCGCTACAGGAGAACGCTATGTTCATAATGAAAGTGTGGTTACCAGTAAAAAGAAGGTCGTTGTTTTAGGCTCTGGACCGAACAGAATTGGACAAGGAATTGAGTTTGATTATTCTTGTGTTCACGGAGTATTAGCGGCTAAAGAATGTGGTTATGAAACCATCATGATTAACTGTAATCCAGAAACTGTTTCTACCGATTTTGATACCGCCGATAAATTGTATTTCGAACCTGTTTTTTGGGAACACATTTACGATATCATTCGCCATGAAAAGCCAGAAGGTGTAATCGTGCAATTAGGTGGACAAACCGCATTAAAATTGGCTGAAAAATTATCAAAATATGGAATCAAGATATTAGGTACTTCATTCGATGCTCTTGATTTGGCGGAAGATAGAGGTCGTTTCTCGGAATTGTTGACCGAATTAAAGATTCCATTTCCTAAGTTTGGTGTGGCAGAAAATGCGGATCAAGCGAGTCAATTAGCTGATGTTTTAGATTTTCCTTTATTAGTGCGCCCTTCTTATGTTTTGGGTGGACAAGGAATGAAAATTGTCATCAATAAACAGGAATTGGAAGAGCACGTTATTGATTTGTTGAAAAATATTCCAGGTAATAAATTGTTGTTAGACCATTATTTGGATGGTGCCATTGAAGCCGAAGCCGATGCTATTTGCGATGGTGAAAATGTATACATCATCGGAATCATGGAGCATATCGAACCTTGTGGTATTCATTCGGGTGATTCTAATGCAACTTTGCCACCTTTTAATTTAGGTGAATTTGTGATGCAACAAATTAAAGATCATACTAAAAAGATTGCATTAGCCTTGCAAACTGTAGGTTTGATTAACATTCAATTTGCGATTAAAGATGATATTGTGTACATCATTGAAGCCAATCCGCGTGCTTCTAGAACAGTTCCGTTTATAGCTAAGGCTTATGGAGAACCTTATGTAAATTATGCCACCAAAGTGATGTTGGGTGTAAATAAAGTAACCGATTTCGAGTTCAAACCTTATTTAAAAGGATTTGCTATCAAGCAACCAGTGTTTTCGTTTAGTAAATTTGCTAATGTGAATAAGTCGCTCGGACCCGAAATGAAATCGACTGGGGAAAGCATTTTGTTTATAGACGATTTGAAAGACGATCAATTTTATGAGTTGTATTCTCGAAGAAAAATGTATTTAAGTAGATAATAAAAAAAATCCCGAATTACTTCGGGATTTTTTTTATCGTTTTCTGAAATTTCTTTTCGGATTTGAAGTGGTTGTTCTTGGGGTTACTTTTGGTAAACTCGCTTCTTCAGTTTTGCTCGATGGTTCAATCAGTTGGTTAAGTTGTTTGATTTCGGCATCTGTCAGTTCTCGATATCGACCTAAAGGAACGTCAAGTGAAATGTTGATGATTCGAGTTCTCTTGAGCGCGGTTACTTCATAATCTAAGTACTCACACATTCTACGAATTTGACGGTTCAATCCTTGAGTTAGGATGATTCGGAATACGTATTTACTAATTTGTTCTACTTTACATTTTCTGGTAACCGTTTCTAAAATGGGAATTCCGTTGCTCATGCGTTCAATAAAACGGTCAGTGATTGGTCGGTTTACCGTTACAATATATTCTTTTTCGTGGTTGTTTCTGGCACGAAGGATTTTGTTTACGATATCGCCATCGTTGGTCATGAAAATAAGACCTTCACTGGCTTTATCCAGACGCCCAATAGGGAAAATGCGTTCGGGATAATTAATATAATCTACAATGTTATCACGAACTTCAAGGTTGGTGGTACACTCAATTCCGGGTGGTTTGTTGAACGCCAAGTAGACTCTTTTTTTGGTGTTTTCACGCACTAATTTTCCGTCAACGCGTACTTCGTCATTGGGAGCAATTTTGGTACCCATTTCAGGTACTGCTCCGTTGATGGTTACTCGACCTTGTTCGATGAGTTTGTCGGCTTCACGACGAGAACAGAATCCGGTTTCAGATAAAAATTTATTGATGCGCGTTAGGTTTTCTTCCATGTTGCAAAGGTAAGAATTTTGAGTCTAAGACTAAAGTGTTTTATAATTTTGAACAAAAGGAAAAATGGAAACCCGTTAGCCCTGACAGAAATGATATCCCCGATGCATCGGGATTTAATGGATGGCAGGAAAAAGGTTTTTAAATAAAGCCCGAGCGATTACGCTGCTTATTTGATATTGTAAGAATTTCTTCTTTACTTTTTTTCTATAAAACTAACTATACTTTGGTACAAGTATTCGCCGTGCATGCTGTGTCCGAGTCCTTTTGTGGTGATGAAATCGGCTGTTTTCCATGAATTGGCAATTTTTTTTCCTTCTTCATAAAGTACGACATCGTCTTCTATATCGTGTGCTACAATGCCCGAAATGGTAGCGTTTTTTAGAAAATCAGCTGCCGAAAAATCTTTAATTTCAATATCAAAACGCTTTTTTGTATAATCAATTAGCCACTGATGTATGCGCTGGTTTAGATTTAAAATGTTGACAAAATTTTGGAGAATTACCTCAAAATCGGAAGGAGCACCGATGAGTATCATTTTTTGGAAACTATGATGGTAATGTGCCTGAAAATAGGCTAGGGTGTTGCCTCCGACCGAATGTCCGATTACAATTTTGGGATTGTATTTTTGTACCGTATGGTTGATGAACTTCGCGTAAGTTGGTACGTTAAACTCTTTTCCATTACTCAAACCGTGTGCTGGTCCGTCAATGGCAATGATGGTTTTATTGGTTTTTTTGAGTCTTTTGAGTAATTTTTTCCAGCGAGCCGCATTGCTTTCCCAACCATGAACTAAAAGGATGGTATCTTCGTTTCCTTTCCAAGTATAAGTGTGAAAAACGTGTTCCTCAAACGAGTGTTTTTCTTGTACGGCACTAGACAAGGTTTTGGGAAGTTTATGGGCTTTAAATTTACCTTTACGAGGATTGCTAAAAAGAGTATAGGCAAGCGCGTAGGCTTTTTTAGGATATACATAACTTAACAGGTTGATGTAGCATCCGATGCATTTGGCGAATATGTTTTGAATAATTTTTTGCATAAAAAAAATCCCGAGAGTATCGGGATTTAAGGTATTACATTTTTGCGAATAACTTTTCCATTTTTTCTCTTTCTTCTTCAGCAAGAGAAGCATCAACTAAAATTCTTCCAGAATGTTCGTCGGTGATGATTTTCTTTCTAGAAGCAATCTCAACTTGTGTTTGTGGTGGGATAGTAAAGAAAGAACCAGCAGAAGCACCACGCTCTATAGAAACCACAGCTAATCCGTTTCTTACGCTAGAACGAATTCTTTTGTAAGCCGCCAATAAGCGTTCTTCGATTTGCGCTTCAAATTCGGCAGATTTTTCAATCAAGAAACTTTCTTCTTTTTGAGTTTCTGCCATGATGTCGTTCAATTCTGCTTTTTTATGTTTTAAATGCGATGTTTTTTGTTCTAAACGTTCTTTAGAATTATTGATTACTTCTTTTTTGTGTTCAATAGAAGCTTTCATTTCTTTAATTTGCTTTTCTGCCAATTGAATTTCTAATTCTTGAAATTCAACTTCTTTTGTTAAAGCATTAAATTCTCTGTTGTTACGAACTTCTTTTTGTTGTTCTGTATATTTTTTAATTGCTGCTTGATGATTTTCAATAGCTACTTTTTTAGCTTTGATGTTATCTTCAATAGTAACTAAATCTGATTGTAGTTTTTCTAAACGAGTAGTCAAACCAGCTACTTCATCTTCAAGATCTTCTACTTCTAAAGGTAATTCACCTCTTACATTTCTAATTTCGTCAATTCTGGTGTCGATAATTTGTAAATCGTAAAGCGCTCTTAATTTTTCTTCAACGCTCAATTCTTTTGTAGTAGCCATATTTTATAAGTACTTAACTGGATTTGTATTTTCTTCTGATAAAACAATTCTGTCTTTCGACAAATTAGGTGCAAAATTAGTAATTTTTTCTTTAAGAAAATCAACAATATAATTTTTTGTATATCTTTCGCTTTCAAAGTGTCCGATATCGGCTAAAACTATTTGATTTTCAGCTTCATAAAAGTTGTGGTATTTCAAATCGGCGGTTAAAAACACATCGGCTCCAGCCTGAATTGCATTTTTGATTGCAAAACTACCTGAACCGCCCAACACGGCTACTTTACGTACCATTCTTCCTAAGAATGCAGAATGACGAATGCCACCACATTGCATTTTATCTTTGACAAAAGCCATAAAATCGCTTTCAGACATTGGGTTTTCTAATTCGCCGATCATTCCCAAGCCAATATTTTGATGCGTATTTTGTAAATCGTAAATTTCGTAAGCTACTTCTTCATAAACATGGTTGGAAAATAATGCTTTTAGAATTTTGCTTTGTAAATGTTTTTCAAAAGTCACTTCAATTTTAATTTCGGGAGCTTCTACAAATTCGAAGCGTTCGCCAATTTCGGGATTGCTGTCTTCGTTACCCATATAGGTTCCAATACCTTGTGAATTAAAACTGCAATCTTCATAGTTGCCAATTTTTCCAGCTCCGGCATCGAATAAAGCATTGCGAACTTGCTCGACATTTTCGGGCACGGTGTAGGTTACTAATTTTTGAATGAAATTAGGTTTAGCAACCAAAACTTTCGTTTTTGTCAACCCTAAGGCATCACAAAAAATTTTATTCACTCCATTTTTATGATTGTCTAAAGCGGTATGAACAGCATAAATGGCGATGTCATTTTGAATAGCTTTTATGACGGAACGTTCCACATAATTTTTACCCGTAATTTTCTTTAATCCCGAAAATAGAATAGGATGGAAGCACACCACCAAGTTGCAATTTTTAGCTATAGCTTCATCTATTACATTTTCGAGCGCATCATGGCATACCAAAACTCCAGTGGTTTCTTGGTCTTGATTGCCAACCAATAAACCAACATTGTCAAAGTCTTCGGCATAAGCCAAAGGAGCCATTTCTTCTAAGATGGTAAGTGTTTGTTTTATTTTCATTTTGTTGTGGTCTAGTGCCGTTTGTTTCTAGTTTAGGTTGCCCATTCGTTTAATGTTTCTTTAATCGTCCAAACACCATTGGTATTTTCGAATAGAAAATAACTACCCGAATTGTGTTCAATATTTCTATAAAAAGCCACTTTCACCAAACAATATTTTTGCCCGAAATACATCGGTTTGCTCACAATCATTAGGCGTTGGTTGTTGTCGTTGAAGCGCTTGGACACTTTGTGAAATTCGTCTAAAGATAGACAAGAGTTGACTTTGCTCTTCAAATACTGATTTTGGTTGTTGAATATGATATTGTATTCTTTAGACCAATCTTCATTCAGTTGGATGTTGATTTGTTTTTTTATTTCAGCCGCATTTTGTTTGAGTAGTACACTTTTATTGATGACTTCAAGTGTTTCTTCATTATTCGGAGCTTTGGTGCAGTATAAACTCAAAAATTGCAATCGGTTTTTTACAATTACTTTTTCGTTTTGATAAAATTTGCTTAATAAAATTTTTAGTATTGCAGCGTCTTGATTTTCTTGAGCTTGAGCCGAAGAAAACAGAAACAGAAAAGCTACTATGAGTTTATAACTAAATTTCATTTTTCAAATTTATTTCTATCCAAAGATAAAAAAATGTTACTTTCGTACTATGATTATTTTAAGGTATTTACTTTTTCCTTTTGCCATTTTATACGGATGGATTACTTCAGTTAGAAATTTCTTTTTTGACAAGAAAATTTTAAAATCGTATTCTTTTGAAATTCCCATAATTGCTGTCGGAAATTTGAGCGTTGGCGGAACCGGAAAAACACCTCAAATAGAATATTTAATACGATTGCTTTCGTCAAATTACAAAATAGCAACTTTAAGTAGAGGCTATAAACGAAAATCGAATGGATTTCTCTTGGCAGATGCTACTTCAACTGCTGAAATTTTGGGAGACGAGCCTTTTCAAATGCATCAAAAATTTCCAAATATAAGTGTTGCCGTTGATGCCAACAGAAAAAATGGTATCGAACAGTTATTGTCTTTACCTCATAAACCCGACGTGATTTTATTGGACGATGCTTTTCAACACCGAAAAGTCAAAGCAGGTTTTTATATTTTGCTTTCTTCCTATGATGACTTTTTTTTCAATGACTTTATGCTGCCTACAGGAAGCCTTCGAGAAAGTAGAAAAGGTGCTCAAAGAGCTAATGTGATAATTATCACAAAATGTCCGAAAGATTTATCGGAAATTGCACAGCAAAATATCAAAGAAAAAATAGGTTTTGAGGTGCCTGTTTTCTTTAGTTATATTGATTATGATGAAAAGGTATTTGGCGAAAACGATGCAAAAAGCGTTCAAGAAATAACCAATGTTGATAAATTACTTTTGGCTGGAATTGCAAAACCCGAACCCTTTTTTGCATATTTGCAGGCTGAAAAAAATGAAAAATTGGTTTATCCTGATCATCATCATTTTACAGAAAGTGACATTAAACAAATAGAAAATAAAGCAAATAATAGATTAATTATCACAACCGAAAAAGATTACGTACGATTGAAAGACCAGAAACTTAAATCACTTTTTTATTTACCTATAAAAAGCAGTTTCATTTCGAAAGGTGATGATTTTGACCAAACAATTTTAAATTATGTGGGAACAAGTACAAGAAACCGTTAATTACATTAAAGAAAAAACAGGATTCATTCCAGAATATGGCGTTATTTTAGGGTCAGGATTAGGAAGTTTTACCGATGATATACAAATAGAATATACATTGCCCTATTCAGAAATTCCTAATTTTCCTGTTTCTACGGTTCAAGGTCACAAAGGTGCTTTAGTTTTTGGAACTATTGGTGATAAAAAAGTAGTTGCCATGCAAGGACGCTTTCATTTTTATGAAGGATATGATATGAAACAAGTTACTTTTCCTGTTCGCGTTATGAAGTATTTAGGTGTAACCAAATTGGTGGTTTCTAATGCATCGGGTGGTGTGAATCCGAATTATGAAGTAGGTTCGATAGTTTTAATTACCGATCATATTAACATGATGCCAGAACATCCGCTTAGAGGAAAAAATGACGAGCGTTTTGGACCTCGATTTGTAAACATGAGTGAACCTTACAGCAAAGCTATGATTGCGAAAGCAAAGACTATTGCCAACAGCCACAATATTATAGTGCAAGATGGAGTGTATATGGGGTTGCAAGGACCAACATTTGAAACGTTGTCAGAATATAGAATGGTTAAAAATATTGGTGCTGATTGTGTTGGAATGTCAACAGTTCCAGAAGTTATAGTAGCACGTCATATGGAGTTGGAAACTTTCGGATTATCAGTAATCACAGATATGGGTGATGAAGATAATATTGAAGAAGTAAATCATGCTGAAGTACTGAAAGCTGCTGAAAAAGCAGAACCACAAGTTAGATTGTTAATTAAAGAATTAATCAAACAGTATTAAATAAAAAAGACGCTTTAAGCGTCTTTTTTTATAATAAATTTTCTGCAATTATCTTGTAGAATTTTTCAGGTTCAAAGGGTTTCGTTAGCACATCGTTCATTCCGTAAGAAAGCAACATTTCTCGGTTTTCGTTCAATGAAATTGCAGTAAGTGCTATAATTGGAATTTTAGTGTTGAATTCTCTAATTTGTTGTGTAGCAATGGTACCATTAATTCCAGGTAAATGAACATCCATGAGAACCAAATCAAAGTGTTCCTTGTTTTTCTTCAAAATAGTAACACAATCTTCACCATTATCTAGAATTTTACACAACATACCTCTATTCTCAACCATTTTTTTGGTAATCATTTGGTTGATTTTATTGTCTTCAACCAAAAGAATTTTCTTGTTTTGAATGTCGATATTTTCAAAATGTTCTTCGATAGGTTTTACAGTTTCTATAGAACCAACGTCAAAAGGAAGTGTGAAGAAAAAGGTGGTTCCTAATCCTACTTTACTGTTTAATTGAATATTTCCGCCGAGTAGCTGGGTCAATTTTTTTACAATCGCTAATCCTAAACCAGTACCGCCATATTTTCGATTAATTTCTATAGAGCCTTGTGAAAAACTATCAAAGATTTCGGTTTGTTTATCGTCGGGAATACCAATTCCGTTATCAGAAATTTTAAATAAAATTTGAATTCTTTTATCTTCAATCGAGACTAGTTTAGCAATTAATTTTACATGACCATTTTTGGTAAATTTTAATGAATTATTTACCAAATTGATGAATATTTGTGACAGTTTTGTAGGGTCACAAATGATGTTTTCTGGAATGGCATCGTCAATATCTAAAATAAAAGTATTGTTGTTTTCTTGAGCAATTTCTTTGAACGAAGTTTGAATGTTGGTGAGATGTTCTCTCAAATTACAATTGATGCTTTCAATAGGAATGTTCTCCGATTCAATTCGATTGATTTCTAAAATGTCATTAATGAAATTGAGAAGGTAATTTCCAGAAAATTTCAAAGAATTCAAGTAATTCAATTGACTTGTCTTTGGGTTTTCTTCTAAAAGTAGGTGTGTTATTCCGTTAATAGCATTTAGAGGCGTTCGCAGTTCATGACTTACCGTCGACAAAAATTCAGAACGCGCTTTAATTGCTTTTTCGGCATTTTCTTTAGCGATTTGTAATTCGTTATTTTTCTCTTTTAATAAGGTGTTAGATTGCGTTCTAAGTATGTTGTTTTTGTATAATGATAGACTTAAAAGTGATAAAATCGATATTAAAGCTATGGCAAGAATACTGATTAATTTCGCAAAATTATTAGCTTTTTGCTGGCTTTTCGTCTCGTTTTCAATTTGTTCGATAGCCTTTAAGCGTTCCGAATTTTTGAACGAAGTAAAATCTTCCAATCCAATTCTTTGATTGGTTATTTTGACTAAGCTGTCTCTTAGTTTGACATATTCTTTTAAGTATTCATGAGATTTTTCCATGTTCATGGATTTCTCGTAGGCATCACTTAATGAAAATGTAATTTTAGATTTCTGCTCTAAGTTATTTTTGTTTTCGTTTAAAGCCCTTACCAGATAATTGATTGCTAAATTGTACCTCTTTTTTTTGATTTCTATCTTTCCAATTTGATATAATGCTTCTGCTTTTGTTTTATAAGTATCAGCCGTATCTTGGTGAGCAATAATTTTTTCTAACAAAGGCATGGCTAAATCTAAACGCCCTTTTTCAATGTAAACAATTCCTTTTTGAAGGTCAATCATTTCAATTGCTTTTGGGGTTTTTAGTCGCTCATAAATAATTCCGGCTTTATTGAAATTTTGTTCAGCCATGGTGAAATTATTCTTTTCCATATAACAAACACCTAAACTGTAATGAGCAAAAGCTTGTTCAGAAGATGAAGGTAAAGTAGTGTAAATAGCAATACTTTTAATTAAAACGTCAATGGCATCGTCAAATTTTTTCAATTCCAAATAAACAGCTCCCAAATTAGAGTAACTGTCAGCAATTGATTTCTGATTGTTGGTTCGATGAGCGTAGTCAAGTGCTTTTTGAGAATACAGAAGACAATTTTTATAGTTGTCGATTCCTTTGTTAAACTTTACTAATTCTATATAATAAGCAGTACTGTCAATTTTCTCATTGGTTTTTTTTTGAGAAAAAAGGAGTACGGGAATTAATAAAAGAATGACAAAAAACTGCCTCATACTTATAGAGTAACAAAGTTTTAGAGGTCTAAAATAACGAAATTATTTTTGAAAATGTAGTATTAAGTCGATAATTCTCGACGAATAACCAATTTCATTGTCGTACCAACCCACCACTTTTACCATTTTGTCAATCACAGAAGTTAACTGTGCATCAAACAAACAAGAGTTTTTGTTTCCTAAAATATCTACCGAAACAATAGGGTCTTCGGTATAATCTAAAATTCCTTTAAGATTGGTTTGTGACGCTTTTTTAAAGGCTGCATTAATTTCTTCGATAGAAACTTCGCGACTCACATTGAAAGTAATATCGGTTAAAGAACCATCTGGCACTGGAACGCGAATACCGCAACCACCAATTTTTCCTTCCATTTCTGGAAATATTTTGGTTAATGCTTTGGCAGCACCAGTAGTTGTTGGAACAATAGATTGACTGGCTCCACGAGCTCGTCTTAAATCTTTATGAGGTTGATCGTGTAAACTCTGATCTGTGGTATAAGAATGTACCGTAGTTATGTAAGCCTGTTCAATTCCGCATAACTCTTTGATGACTTTAATCATTGGAGCTGCGTTGTTGGTAGTACAACTTGCATTTGAAACTATTTTTTCGGTGCCATCAAGCAATTGTTCGTTAACACCTAGTACTACTGTTTTTATTTCAGGAACTTCTGATGGAGCAGACAAAATTACTTTTTTGGCGCCAGCAACGATATGTTTGTTGATGTCTTCAAAAGTTTTGTATTTCCCAGTCGATTCTACCACAATATCAACACCAGACCAATTCAGATTTGAAATTTCTTTTTCATGAAAAAAAGCATACGACTTACCATTGATGATTATAGAGGTATCGTCGAATGTCACCTCATAAGGCAATACACCGTGAATGCTATCGTATTTTATCAAATGCGCCATGGTACGATTATCGGCTATATCATTAATAGCAACAACTTCTATAGCAGGATGTTCTAGAAGTAATCTAAAAAGATTGCGTCCTATTCGACCAAAACCGTTAATGGCAATTTTCGTTTTCAATTAATTTAAAAGGATTGCTATATTATAAAATGTGTTTTTGTGCATGGTAGGAAGAGCGCACTAAAGCACCACTTTCTACATGACGGAAGCCCATTTCTTTACCGATTTTTTCGTATTTCTCGAATTGCTCTGGAGTAATGAATTCTTTGACAGGTAAGTGTTTTTTACTCGGTTGCAAGTATTGACCGATGGTTACAATGTCAACATTATTATCTCTTAAATCTTGCATGGTTTGAATGACTTCTTCTTCGGTTTCACCTAATCCTAACATGATACCCGATTTAGTTCTGCGAATTCCTTTTTCTTTTAAGTATTTTAAAACAGCAAGACTTCGGTCATATTTCGCTTGAATTCGGACTTCGCGTGTCAATCTGCGAACGGTTTCCATGTTGTGTGAAACTACTTCGGGATTGGCTTCAATTATTCTGTCGATATTGCGTTCAACACCTTGAAAATCTGGTATTAATGTTTCTAAAGTGGTGTTTGGATTCATGCGACGAATGGCTTGAACCGTTTCTAACCATATAATAGAACCCATATCTTTCAAATCATCGCGGTCAACGCTGGTAATTACGGCGTGCTTGATGTTCATGATTTTGATAGAACGAGCTACTTTTTCGGGTTCATCCCAATCTACATTTTCGGGACGGCCTGTTTTAACGCCACAAAATCCACAAGAACGGGTACAAATATTTCCTAAAATCATAAATGTGGCGGTTCCTTCTCCCCAACATTCACCCATATTAGGACAACTACCCGAAGTACAGATTGTATTTAATTTGTATTTGTCAACTAAACCGCGAAGTTCAGTATATTTTTGTCCGATAGGCAATTTTACTTTGAGCCATTTTGGTTTTCCAATAGGAAGTGTATTTTCGGTTGCCGATTCCATAATTGTAAATTTTGCAAAGCAAAGATACGAATGTTGAATTTAGATTTCCGACTTTAGATTTTAGAATTTTATAACATTTAAGAAATATTTATCATTTGTTTTAAAAGAAAAAACCCGCCAAGAGATAAGCGGGTTTTTAGCAAAGATCAATTGATGAATTCTATTTATTCTGATTGAACGGTTATTGGAAGCGTGTAGCGAGTTCTAACTGGTTCTCCATCTTTGAAGCCTGGAGCCCATTTTATTTTTAAAGATTTTAAAACTCTAATAGCTTCTTTATCAACCGATGGATTTGTTTTTTCTACTACATCAATATCGGTCATAGATCCATTTTTTTCAATTACAAAAGAAACCATAACTTTTACTGTTTCACCATCTTCAATTTGTTGTTTTTCAAAATTATTACCAACATATTGATAGAAGTTTTTAATTCCTCCAGGAAATAGTGGTTGTCTGTCTAGTTCTTTTGAGCTTACTGGATTGTTGTTCTCAACTTTTGGAATCGTAGATGTTCCACCTCCTGTAAAAACTCCGCCACCACCTGGTGTTTCTGTTCCAGTAGTTGGTGATGTTGGAACGTTTGGTGTTGGATTTTCATTGGTTTTTGAAACTGGAACTACTGCTTGCTCTGTTGGAGCTACTTTATAATTTTTATTGTCAACAGGAGCTTTTTGTGTTGCAGGTTCAGCTTTTGGCACCTCAATTTTTGGTTCTTCCGTTTTAGTTACAGGTGGTTTGACAGTATTTACACGAATGACTTCACCATCAAATGGATCTGCGGTGTCAATAATTGGTTTTGTGTTAAATGAACTTAACAGAAATGTTCCTCCTAGCAAGAAAGAAATGCCGAAAAGAAGTGCAAATAATGTTGTTTTGGAACTTTCTTGACGCAATTGATAGGCGCCATACTTTTGGTTTTTGCCTTCAAATACAAGGTCTAACCACTTTTTTTCAAAGATACTAACGTTTGACATAATTTATAGTTTTAATTGTTAAGTATCGATGTTACATAAGCGAAGTGTTTTTGTTTTAATAACGCAGAGATTATTCTAATATTGTGTTTTTTTTATATGAAAAATCTTAATGTGTTGTTTTTTATTTTCAAATCATACTTTTTTGTTGTGTTTTTAGTAATTGTATATAACTAAAATGTTTTGACGCAATATTGCATAAAATGATGATTAAGTTAAAAAATAGATATAACAAAAAGAGCGACATTAGTGTCGCTCTTTTTAATCGAGATTTTATTAAAAATTACGTATACAGAGGATTAACGGCGTTTAGCAATTTAGAGAAGTAGTCTTTAATAAAAGCGTGTTGTTCATTAAAACTCATTTTTTCTCCTGACTTAGTTTCTATAAAAAGTTTGTCGAATCTGTGATCTTTTTTAATTAGGTTATACAATTCTGTTTTTGCTGATGTAGGTCCAAAAAGAAGCACTTCGTCATAATTTTTAATCACTTCCATAAGATTTTTATAGTAAGCGTGAAGTGTTTGACTTTCTTTGTTCTGAATTCCTTTTTCAGTATGTTTTACATCACTTTGTTTTTCTGTTTCTTTTGATTCTGCTTTAATCGTATTTACTTGAAAATTATCAGTATTATATTCCATTAGATGAGCATTATTGTGATCCATCCAAATTCCGAGTCTTTTTTTAGCTTTCATAACTTTAAGTTTTAAAGAATAAATTAGTTTAATTTTTCTATATTAAAGTTACGATTTTTTATAAAGACAAGCAAGAAAAACGTACTTTTTTGTACATAAAAAAACACCAACAATTCTGTTGGTGTTTTTTATTGTTTTTGCTGTAAACTACAGACTAATCCTCCATCAAAATCTCCAAAATACTTATAGCGGCATCGCTAATTTTAGTACCAGGACCAAAAACGGCAACGGCACCGGAATCGAAAAGGAATTGGTAGTCTTGCGCAGGAATTACCCCACCAACAATCACCATAATGTCTTCACGACCGTATTTTTTCAATTCCTCAATAACTTGTGGTACCAAGGTTTTGTGCCCTGCTGCTAATGAAGAAACACCTAAAATGTGCACGTCGTTTTCCACGGCTTGTTTGGCAGCTTCTTGTGGTGTTTGGAATAAAGGACCAATGTCTACGTCAAAACCTACGTCGGCATATCCTGTGGCTACCACTTTAGCACCACGGTCATGACCGTCTTGTCCCATTTTGGCAATCATAATACGTGGGCGACGTCCTTCTTTTTTAGCAAAAGCGTCGGCTAATTGTTTGGCTTTTTCAAAGCTCTCGTCGTTTTTAATTTCTTTACTATACACGCCACTAAAACTTCTAATTTGTGCTTTATATCTTCCGAAAACGGCTTCCAAAGCATCACTAATTTCACCTAATGTAGCTCGGTTTCTTGCTGCATCTACGGCTAAAGATAATAAATTATCCGTACCTGATTGTGCTGCTTCTGTTAATTTTGCTAAACAAGCTTTTACCTTAGCGTTATCTCTAGTCGCTTTGATTTGTTCTAAGCGTTCTACTTGTTGTTTGCGCACCAACTGATTGTCAACATCCAAGATTTGTAATGGATCTTCTTTTTCCAATCGGTATTTGTTCACGCCCACAATAATATCTTGTCCGCTGTCAATTCTTGCTTGTTTACGTGCAGAAGCTTCTTCAATACGCAATTTTGGAATTCCCGATTCAATGGCTTTGGTCATGCCTCCTAAGGCTTCGACTTCTTCAATCAAAGCCCAAGCTTTGTCGGCAATTTCTTTGGTTAAGGTTTCTACATAATAGCTTCCTGCCCAAGGATCGACAGTTTTACAGATTTTGGTTTCTTCTTGTAAAAAGATTTGTGTATTACGTGCAATTCGAGCCGAGAAATCGGTAGGCAACGCAATAGCTTCGTCTAAAGCATTGGTATGTAAGGATTGCGTACCGCCAAAGGCTGCTGCCGCTGCTTCAATACACGTACGTGCTACATTATTAAAAGGGTCTTGCTCGGTCAAACTCCAACCCGAAGTTTGGCAGTGTGTACGCAAGGCTAATGATTTTTCGTCTTTTGGGTTGAATTGTTTTAGCAATTTAGCCCACAACATTCTACCGGCACGCATTTTGGCAATTTCCATAAAGTGGTTCATTCCAATCGCCCAGAAGAACGAAAGTCTTGGTGCGAAATCATCAATCTTCATTCCTGCTGCTAAACCTGTACGGATGTATTCTAAACCATCGGCTAGGGTGTATGCCAATTCAATATCGGCAGTAGCACCGGCTTCTTGCATGTGGTAACCCGAAATGGAAATCGAGTTGAATTTAGGCATGTTTTTGCTGGTATATTCAAAAATATCGGCAATGATTTTCATGGAAGGCGTAGGCGGATAGATGTAGGTATTTCTAACCATAAACTCTTTCAAGATATCATTTTGAATC
>CAZNWY010000040.1:0-23798 GCA_964577105.1 uncultured Flavobacterium sp. | reverse complement strand
TGTGTTGATTCATCAAAAAATGTTTGAAAGCCGTTTGTTTTTTGTGGATAAACTAAGTGATATGGGTGCTAAAATTATGTTGTGTGACCCGCATAGAGCGGTGGTTATGGGGCATAATTTCAAGTCGCAGTTGAAAGCTACCGTAATGAGTTCGCCCGATATTAGAGCCGGAATTTCGTTGTTGATAGCTGCGCTTTCGGCTAAAGGAACATCTACTATTCAAAATATTGAACAAATTGATAGAGGATACGAACGAATTGACGAACGATTGAGAGCTTTAGGCGCTAATATTGTTCGAGTTTAGTTAATTTTGAAATTAAATTGTAACGATAAAAATCCCAATACAGTAAAAGTTTTGGGATTTTATTTTTTTTATGGAAACCTATGTTATAATTTTACTTTGCATCGCTTCCTTTTTTGCAGGATTTGTAGATGCTATTGTAGGTGGTGGCGGATTAATACAAACTCCTGTTGCCTTAATCTTATTGCCTAATTTGGCAGTTTCATCTATTATTGGCTCGTTGAAAATTCCAGGTTTCAGTGGCACTTCTTTTGCTGCTCGACAATATTTAAAGAAAGTAACAATGAATTGGAAGTTGCTTTTCATCATGTCTTTAGTTGCATTTGGTGCTGCTTTTATAGGCTCTAATTTGCTGACTCGAGTAAGCAATGATTTTATGAAACCTTTCTTATTGGTGATTCTAACGCTGATTGCCATTTATACGTTTACCAAAAAAGATTTCGGGAATCATCAAGAAAAGAATTTATCTCCCAAACGGCAACTACTATTGGCAGTGGTGATGAGTGTGGTCATTGGTTTTTATGACGGCTTTATCGGTCCAGGAACAGGAAGTTTTTTAGTGTTGGGATTTGTAACTCTTTTAGGTTTCGATTTTCTACATGCTTCTGCCAATGCTAAAATGGTGAATTTGGCTACCAACTTTGGTTCAATTTGTCTTTTTGTGTTGAAAGGAAAAATTGTGTGGGCATTTGCCTTACCAATGGCGGTTTGCAATGCTTTAGGTGGGTTTATCGGAGCTAAACTAGCTATCAAAAAAGGAAACGGATTTATTAGAATTTTCTTTTTGATTGTAGTGATAGGAACGTTACTCCGATTTGGATATGATGTGTTTTTTAAATAAAAAAAATCCAAATTCTACCGTAAGAACTTGGAATTTTCTGTATTAAATTTTATTTTTTTATTCAATCACATTCAGAAATTTCAATCCAAAAATGATGGCATCGCCTTGGTAGCCATTTTGATAGGAACGTACATAATCAATTCGAAACAATCGTGCTTTTCCAATACCTAAATTGTCTAAACCAACCGAAAATTCTTGATACGGATTTCTTCCTGGAACGGCTAAATCATGGAATCCTAATACCAATTGTGATTTCAATAGGTTCAATAACGGAATTTTATTCATTAGATAACCTCTATCGTTGTGTTCGATGTGGAATTCAAAATAGCTATCGTTGGTACTCGCCGAATAATACGGTAAGTTGTTGAATACATTGGTGTAACCATCGCCACCAGTTACGTGCGTTTGATTTCCGTTAAAATGCTTATAATCTACAAAAGCAATATTATCGGCATTGAAGAATTTCCCTGCTTTCATATTGATTTTCATGTCGCCTTTGTTTCCAATGGAGAAATCTTGCGTGATGCGTGCCGAAAGTAAATCGTATTCGTATTTCTTATCAGTGGCAGCAAAGGCTTTTTCATAACCGATAGAAATAGTCGGATAATTATCGTTTCCAATGTTGTATTTTCCATCAGGTCGTGTCCAATAGTGTTGCCCGAATTTGATGCGAGCCAAAAGATTTCCTTTAACTAAATTGTTTTTTTCAAAGGTAGGAGTGATTTCATCAAAAGGCAATAACGGATTGTTAGACGAATAAACATCGTTACTTTTTACAGCACTTTGGCTGCTAGTATTCCATAAGGGTTTGCGCTCCGCATATTCTAAATTGACATTCATGTTCAATCCATTTACTACTTCGCGTCCAAAATTGGCAGAAATAAAGTTTTTCTCATACAATTTCATGAAGTTGTTTTTGAAAAACAAACTACTAAAACTATTCACCATTGTTGCAATTGGATTGCTCGAATTGAATTGATTTACAGCGCTACCACCATTAATAGATAGTATTGCGTTGTTGATGTTGTTGAACTTGTGTGTGTAATATACTATTGGGCGTAACTGTTTTTCTGAAAAACCATAGTCGAAACGGGTTCCAATTTGGGTGAAGGTTCTTTTTTCATCATCACGTTTAAAATAGGAAAAACCAATTTTTGTTTTCCATCCTTGAACCGTATTAAAGGAGGTTGACATTAACGGACCATCATAATTTAAAGACCATTTTTTATACGAATTGGAATAACGATAGCCCGAAATAATGTCCATAAATTTGAATTTATTTCTTTTGTTATCGATAGAATCCAAATATTGCTTCGATTTCTTTTTGGTTTGTAAAGCGTCTTTTTTAATGTAATCGGTGCTTTCTTCCAGTGTTAATGGCACTGGACGAATGGTGTTCCAAAACGAATCTTCTTTTTTGTTAGCATTTTCTTCAAATTTCAGCACCTCATTCGTAAAGGTTTTCTTTTCAAATTTTTCTGGAAATTCAAAGTTTGAAAATACATAAGTAAATTTTCCATTGATGTTGATGCCAAACATACCTGCTTCAAAATCGATGGTTTGTGTGTTTTTTGACCAAATTTTGTTTTTGCTGTTGTAGCTAAAGCTTTGTTTTAAAGTCAGTGTATTCAATGCTGGGTTTTGTATTTGCGGTCCTTTTACCGTTAAATCAACAGCGTAAATTTCCCAGGAATCGTCTACTATATAAATATAACCTTCCATAGCAGGCTCAGAACTTCGTTTTGGGGTTACCTTAATTTTATTGATGATTTTGTTGTTCTCATCGGCAAACGAACCATCAAATTTGTATTTATAATAATTAAAAGCATTGTCTGAAATGGGAGAAATAACCTTTACATCAAAGTCGATGTAGTTTTCGTAAAAATCAAAATTTACATCGGCAGCATTGTTAAAACTAAATCCATTATCGTTTCCACTGACCTTAGACGCTACAATAACTTCTTTCATTTTATCAGGTTTTTGGAACGATATTTTTGAAACTGTTTCTGATAAATACAAAATTCCACTTCGAGTAGAGTCAATCATTTCGTCAAAGAAATCGAGTTTTTGTCCCATAATGGTTTTGGGTAAATTCTTCACTCTAAAAATACCACGAGAATAAAAGTCGGCATTGTATTTTGCTGTTTTTAAAGCATTATCTTTTCGGTTGGCAATGGCATTTTTTATGATTTCTATGGCTGGATTTACATTTTTATTAATGACAACTTCATTCAATTGAATTTCTTCTTCTAGTAAAGTAACATCTATAGTTTGGGCTGTTTTGGATACTTCAACGACTTTTTTTTCTGTTTTATATCCCAAATATTGATAAAGAATAACAAAAGTTCCAGAAGTTTTTAGGTTCAATTCATATTTACCCTGATCGTTAGATGTCGTACTAATATAGGTGTCTTTTACATAAATATTTACAAAAGGCATTGGTTTTCCTTTGGTGTCGGTAATAGTGCCTTTAATTTGAGCAAAGCTTGCCATAGAGATCAAAATGAATAGGAGCGTAGTAATTTTTCTCATTGATGTGGTGTTTAATTTGTAAGATGTTTTTGGTGTGCGTTTGATTTGGTTTATAAAAAAGATTGTAAGGCTAATTCATAGCTTTTCAATCCAAATCCAATGATGATTCCTTTGGCGTTGGGAGAAATGTAAGATTGATGTCTAAAATCCTCGCGAGAAAATGTATTAGAGATATGAACTTCTATAACAGGAGTTGTAATGGCTTTTATGGCATCGCCAATTCCGATTGAGGTGTGTGTGTAGGCAGCAGCATTCAGAATAATTCCGTCATAAGAAAAACCTACCTCTTGAATTTTTCCTATTAATTCACCTTCAATATTGCTTTGGTAATAGGTTAAATCAATTTTAGGATAGTTGTGTTTTAATTCTTGAAAATAATCTTCAAAGGTTTTGGAGCCGTATATTTCGGGTTCGCGTTTTCCTAAAAGATTGAGATTGGGTCCGTTAATAATTATAATCTTCATGGGTGATTGGTTTTGGTAAAAATAGAAAAACTACATAGAAAAAGGAAATAGTTTAGTAAAACTTTAATCATTTAGTTTAAAATTTGAATTATTTATTGTTTAATGATTTTTCATGGGTGTTTTTGTGAAAATGATAGTCTTTAATTTTACTCAAAAAGTAACTATTTACCTATTAATTCAATGGTTTTGGGTGTTTTTGGCGTCAATTTGGCGACCCTAGAAAATTTGTTTTTTTTGCAATGTTGATAAGAATGGGTTTAACTTGTTGTTTTTCAGTATTTTCAATGTTTTTTCTTGTTAATAACTCTGTTGATAACTGAAATTAATACTATAAATGAATAAAAACATAATAGGTTTAACTTTGTCACATTAATTTTAAACAAAATAAAACAATGAAAAAAATTATTTTAACTGTAGCAGCAGTATTCGCTTTCGGATTTGCTAATGCTCAAGACAAAAAAGAAAAATCATCAGAAGGTTTTTCTAAAGGTGATGTTTTTGTAACAGGTGCTTTTACACTTTCTTCTGACAAAACAGGAGATGTTAAATCTAACTCTTTTGAATTAGAGCCAAGAGTTGCTTTTTTCGTAACTGAAAACATTGCTTTAGGTGCTAAAGTTGGTGTTGGATCTATGAAAGACAAAACAGCTTCTGTAACTACAAAAGATATGTCTTCTTTCACAGGTGGAGTTTTCGGAAGATATTATTTCACTCCTGCTTCTAAATTTTCATTATTTGCTAATTTAGGTTTAGATTTTTCAAACATGAAAAATAAATTATCTGATGGTAAAGTTAATGAAATGAGTTTAGGTTTAGGTGCTGGTCTTAACTATTTCGTATCTAGCAACTTCTCTATTGAGGCTGGTGTAGTTGGATTGTCTTACACTTCTAACGATAACGGTGGAAATGGTGCTGACAAAACTAACACATTTGGTTTTGGTGGTGACTGGAGAGCAGTTTCTTTCGGAGTAAACTACAAATTCTAATCTAATTTAGATTACAATATTATAAACCGCCTGAGAAATCAGGCGGTTTTTTTTATAATATTATTTGTAAGTATTTTCTTTTTTATATATTTGTTCTTTGAACTTAAATCAGTTATAATTATGAAAAAAATTCTTTTTACAGTATTAGCCATTTCAGCCTTCGGTTTTTCAAATGCTCAAGATCAAAAGTCAACAAAACACAGAGGTTCTAGTGATGAGGTTAGATTTGGTCTTAAAGCAGGTTTAAACAATTGTATCTTATCAGGTGATACAGATAATAAATCGTTAGTTTCTTTTCATGCAGGTGCTTTTGTAGTTATTCCAGTTTCTGAAAAATTTAGTGTTCAGCCAGAATTAATTTATTCACTTCAAGGTGAGAAAGCTAAATCTATTGATGCAGCATTGCACAATGATTATCTAAATATTCCGGTTATGGCGAAATTTTATGTAGCAGATAAATTTTCGGTTGAAGCTGGACCACAAGTTGGATTCTTATTAAGTGCCAAAGTAAAATATGCAGGACAATCTTATGATGTTAAATCACTATACAATACTACAGATTTTTCACTTTGTTTTGGTTTAGGTTATGATATTACTGATGATTTATTAATTAATGCTAGATATAATGCTGGATTGTCAACTTTAGATAAATCTGGTAATCAAACAATTAAAAATAGTGTATTTCAATTGTCTTTAGGTTATAAATTCTAATATTTAAAAATATAGTTTACAAACCGCCTGAGCAATCAGGCGGTTTTTTTTATTCAAATCTTTCTTGTTATTTTGCAAGTATGAATTGGAATACTCACATTAAAAGTTTTCAGTCGTATTTAAAAATAGAACGCGGATTGTCTAAAAACACGATAGACAATTATTCGTTTGATATTGAGCGTTTATGTCTTTATTTGTCTGAAAATGGGATTGAGGTTTCTCCTTTAAAAATATCAGAAGAGCATATTCAGCAATTTATTTATGCAGTTTCTAAAGAAGTCAACGCGCGTTCTCAAGCTCGAATTATTTCTGGGTTGAAAAGTTTTTTTTCCTATTTAATTTTTGAAGATTATCGTTCAGATTCTCCAATGGAGCTCATAGAAGCACCTCGATTAGGACGTAAATTACCCGATACATTATCGCTTCAAGACATTGATAGTTTGATTGGGGCAATTGATTTGTCAAAACCTGAAGGAGAACGTAATAGAGCCATGTTGGAAACTTTGTATGGTTGTGGACTTCGTGTTTCTGAGTTGGTGACACTAAAAATTTCTGATTTGTTTTTTGATGAGGGATTTATCAAAATAACGGGTAAAGGAAATAAGCAACGTTTTGTTCCGGTTAGTCCAATTACTCAAAAATATATTAATGTATACAAAAATACGGTTCGTGTTCATTTTCCCATTCAGAAAGGTCATGAAGATACGTTGTTTTTAAACCGCAGAGGTAAACAACTCACACGTGCCATGATTTTTACAATCATTAAAGATTTGGCAGTTACCATCCATCTCAATAAATCCATCAGTCCACATACTTTTAGGCATTCATTTGCTACTCATTTATTGGAAAATGGTGCCGATTTGAGAGCAATTCAGTTAATGTTAGGGCATGAATCTATTACTACTACAGAAATTTATGTTCATTTAGATCGAAAACATTTAACACAAATCATGAATAATTTTCATCCTAGAAAGTAAAAAAGTGCTAAATTCATATTTGTAGTAAAATTCTTTATAAAAATATATTTTCACATTAAAATGTGTATTTTGTCGTGAAAAATATGTTATTTATCGATTTTATTTCTATATTTGTTTTGCTGTGACAATAAATTTTGTCAAAAAAAACAGCACTAATTGGCCCCAAACCTATTATAGATTATGAAAACAAATTTGGTCTCAAGTAATTATTTGCTGGAGGATAAAGTTAACTTTTATAAGAAAATATTGAATCAAGTACCTGATTTGATTTTTCAGTTGACGATTTCTACAGAAAACGACTTTTATTTTTCTTATCTCAACAAGAATATCATTTCTTTCTTTGAAGTAAATGAGTTTGAAATGCAAGGAAATCCTGTCGATATAATCAACAATCGTTTGCATCCTGAAGATAGAGAATTGTTTTTTGATTCATTGTTCACCGCCAAACGTAAATTGCAACCTTGGAATTGTGAGTTTAGAGTTTTAATAAAAAATAAAAGTCCACAATGGTTTAAGGTTGTTGCTAATGTTGAAACCGATGATGATAGAAACGTTATTTTTTATTGCAATCTTTCCAATATTTCAAACATAAAAAAACGAGAATTAAAAGTTCAAGAATCTGAAACTCGTTATCAATTTGCTTTAGAAGCTTCCAAAAAAGGAATTTGGGACTACAATATTAAAACTGGTAAGGTTTATTTTTCTAAAGAATCGCTTGATATTCTTCAATTGGACGAATATGATAATGTTGATACCAACTCAAAATGGGACGACAGAATTCATCCAGAAGATGTGAATGATTATTCCAAAAGTATACAAGCACACATCGATAACAAAACGCCTTTTTTTGAAAATACCAAACGAGTTTTAGCCAAAGACGGAACTTATCGTTGGGTTTTGAGTAGAGGAAAAATCATCGAAAGAGATTCCAAAGGCAATCCGTTACGCATCATTGGCACGCATAGTGATGTGACTTTTAATAAGGAGAAAGAACAAGAATTATTACACAATTTAGACATTATTATTGAGCAAAATAATAGGCTTCTTAATTTTGCTCATATCGTTTCACACAATTTGAGATCTCATACTGGTAATTTCAAGATGTTGCTTAACATTATAGATGAAACAGATGATGTGGTTAATCGAGAAGAATGCATCGGATATTTGAAAACAACCTCTAATGCGCTTTCTGAAACTATCGATCATTTGAAAGAATTGGTGGATATACACAACACAATTATTCACAAAAAAGAGGATTTAAACCTTCGATTGTATCTCAATCAAACTCTTGAAGTGTTGAGTAAAGAAATCAAAGACAATCGAGTTGTAATTGTTAATAAAATTGGTGAAAAAGATACTATAAAGTTTAATCCAGCATATTTAGAAAGTTTATTTTTAAACTTTACTACGAATGCGATAAAATATTCTCATCCCGACCGTACTCCAGAGATAAGTTATTCATCTTCAAGAGAAAACGGAAAATTAGTTCTTTTAATTCAAGATAATGGATTGGGAATTAATTTAGAGAAATACGGCGAAAAATTATTCGGAATGTATAAAACATTTCATAAGAATGATAATGCCAGAGGAATTGGTCTTTTTATTACAAAAAACCAAATCGAATCTATGGGAGGAAGCATCGAGGTTGAAAGTAAAGTAAATGTTGGAACCACTTTTAAAATAAATTTTAATGAAGAAGTTTAATACTATTTTTGTTGTTGATGATGATTTAGTTTATCATTTTATTATAAAAAAGTTATTTTCAAAATGCAATATTAATGTAGATACCAAATACTTTTTCAATGGTTTAGAAGCTATAGATGAGTTGAAAGAGAAAGTTCAAACCGATAATGTACCCGATTTAATTTTATTGGATATAAACATGCCTGTATATGATGGCTGGCAATTTTTGGAAGAATTTAAAAAACTGAAACAAACGATATCCAAAGAAATTACAGTGTATTTAGTAAGTTCTTCTAATGATATTTCTGATTTGAATAAGTCTAAAGAATACCAAGACGAAGTGAAGAAGTATTATTACAAACCGATGACTCAGGAAGATTTTGAAACTATATTCGTTTAAGAAATAAAAAAAAGGTACGCCAATTAAGCGTACCTTTTTTTATGACTTGTTTAGATTGTACTACTTGGCAATATTAACAGCACGAGTTTCTCTAATTACCGTAATTTTTACTTGACCTGGATAAGTCATTTCTGTTTGAATTTTTTGTGAGATTTCAAAAGATAGGTTAGAAGCCATATCATCACTTACTTTTTCACTTTCTACAATTACACGTAATTCACGTCCGGCTTGAATAGCGTAAGCGTTTTTAACGCCATTAAATCCAAATGCAATATCTTCTAAATCTTTCAAACGTTGGATGTATGAATCTAACACTTGACGGCGAGCACCTGGTCTAGCACCAGAAATAGCATCACAAACTTGAATGATTGGTGAAATTAAATATTTCATTTCAATCTCGTCGTGGTGTGCTCCAATGGCATTACAAACTTCTTCTTTTTCACCGTATTTTTCAGCCCATTGCATACCTAACAAAGCGTGAGGTAAATCGCTTTCGGCATCAGGAACTTTTCCAATATCATGAAGTAAACCAGCGCGTTTTGCCAGTTTTACATTCAATCCAAGTTCGGCAGCCATAATACCACATAGTTTGGCTACTTCACGAGAGTGTTGTAATAAATTTTGACCGTATGAAGAACGGTATTTCATTCTACCCACAATTTTGATCAATTCTGGATGTAATCCGTGAATACCTAAATCGATTACGGTACGTTTACCTACTTCAATGATTTCGTCATCAATTTGTTTAGCTGTTTTTGCAACAACTTCTTCAATACGAGCTGGGTGAATACGTCCGTCGGTCACCAATTTGTGCAACGATAAACGAGCAATTTCTCTTCTAACAGGATCGAAACAAGAAAGAATAATTGCTTCAGGAGTATCATCTACAATAATTTCTACACCAGTTGCAGCTTCAAGCGCTCTAATGTTTCTACCTTCACGACCAATGATTCTACCTTTAACGTCGTCAGATTCGATGTTGAAAACTGAAACGCAATTTTCAACGGCTTCTTCAGTTCCAACACGTTGAATGGTGTTGATGATGACTTTTTTAGCTTCTTGTTGTGCCGTAAGTTTAGCTTCTTCAATGGTTTCTTGAATGTGAGCCATAGCTTTGGTTTTGGCTTCAGCTTTTAGACTTTCTACCAATTGTTCTTTGGCTTCTTCTGCAGATAATCCAGAAATTACTTCCAATTGCTCCACTTGACTTTTGTGCATTTTTTCAAGCTCTTGATGTTTCTTGTCAAGAAGTTCTATTTTAGAAGTGTATTCTTTGGTTTTAGCTTCAAAATCGTCGTTAACTTTTTTAGCTTTGGCTAATTCGCTAGATACTTGCGATTCTTTGTCTCTGATTCTTTTTTCAACTTCGGCCATCTTTTTATCTTTCGATAAAATTTCTTTTTCGTGTTCCGATTTTAGTTCAAGGAACTTTTCTTTAGCCTGAAGTAATTTATCTTTTTTAATGTTTTCAGCTTCTAAATTGGCATCTTTTAAAATAGATGCAGCTTCTTTCTTGGCGTTTTTAATCAGGTTGGAAACGTTGCTTTTCTCGAGCATTTTGGCAATAGCAAAACCTCCTGCAACTCCACCTATAAGGGCGATAATAATTAGTACTATGTTCATGTTTGTTAAAATTTATATATAAAAAAAACCTACATTAATTGCTTGTATAAACTCGTATAGACAAGTTTTGAGCTAACTCGCTGTTCAAGTTTCCCAACTGAATGGGCTTACTATAGTGGCGATGATTCACTCATTTTAATTTGTTAGTGTTGAGTTTACCAAAAATGAACTAATGTAGGCAGTATTTTTAGTCTATTTGTAAGAACGATTTTATTTTTTACTGAGATATTCGTCTAATAAATTATTAATTTTAGTCAATTGCTCTATAGATTGTGTTCCATCAATAGCATTTTCAACATTTTTTTGTTCCAATTGAGAAGCAAATTGTAAAGCGCACATTGCCAATACATCTTGTTTATCACGAACAGCATAATTTTCTTCAAATTGCTTAATCATCGCATCAATTTTTTTAGAAGCACTTCGCATCGCTTCTTCTTGAGACATATTTATCGTTAACGGATAAACTCGGTCTGCAATTGATATCTTAATTTTAAGCTTTTCATCCATAATTTAGTCTGCTAGTTGTGCTATACAGTAATCAATCTCACGAATTAATGAATTTATTTTAAGCTTGGTATCTCTTTTATATTCTTCACTGCCAAGCAATGAATTGGTCATTTTTAATGCTTCTAAATCTTTTTTCAACGTATTAATAGTTGTAATTTGATTTTGAACTGTGTTTGCAGAAACCTTCAATTCTTGTTCCAACGCTTGATTTTTTTGTTCTAAATTGTTAATTTTCAAAAACAATTTTTGAATTTTATTTTCAAGAGTATCAATTATTTCTGCAATTTCACTCATGTATGACAATTTCATTACTTAATCTTACAAATTTATAATTCCTATTCTATTAAAGCAATATTTTTAGTTAAAAAATGAATATATTTTTTTAAGATTATCTAATAATTTGTTTAAGAAGTAGTTATAATTGGTCTTTGCGGTTCTTTTGTAATTATAAACTTTTTCATATCTTAGCAAAAAACCTTACATAATGAATTTTTTACGTATTTTATTAGTATCCGCCACGATTGCTTCTGCACAAAATCAGTATCCAAAAGATTATTTTAGATCACCATTAGATATTCCAATACAATTGTCTGGAAACTTCGGTGAATTGCGCCCCAACCACTTCCATGCGGGTTTTGATTTTAAAACCAATCAAAAAGAAGGGCTTAATGTTTATGCTGCTGCCGATGGCTATGTTTCCCGAATTAAAATTTCGACTGCTGGTTACGGAAAAGCGATTTACATTACTCATGCCAATGGTTTTACCACGGTTTATGGGCATCTTCAAAAAGCTACTGGAGCCATTCAAGATAAAATTATTGAGTTGCAATATGCGGCTAAAAATTATGAAATTGAAGCTTTTTTCAAGCCTAATGAATTGCCTGTGAAGAAAGGTGATATTATTGCTCTTTCTGGTAATACAGGTGGTTCTGATGGGCCGCATTTGCATTTTGAATTTCGAGATAATAAAACAGAAAAAATTATCAATCCTTTATTTTTTGGGATAGAATTAAAAGACACTAGAAATCCCACGGTTTCTAATTTGCTGGCATATCCAATTGATGAAAATTCGATTGTTAATGAATCAAAACGACCTGTATTGTTGAGCTTGTCTCTGCAAAAAGACGGAACTTATTTGTCTGAAAAAGTGCTAGCAAGTGGTAAAATTGGTTTTGGAATTAATGCTTCAGATACGGATGATGTTTCTTATAATGCTAATGGAGTGTACAAAACGCAATTGTTTTCAAATGGCAAGCCTAATTTTGGTTATGAGTTTGATCAAATGATTTTTGATGAAGCACGTTTTGTAAATGCACTCATAGATTATCCTCGATACAAAAAACAGCATCAGAGGATTCAAAAGTTGTTTATGAAACAACCTTATGCTTGGAGTAATATTTATCAAAATGTTGATAATGGAATTCTAAATGTTACTCCTAATTTTCTCTCGACAGAGCGCATCGAGGTTTCTGATTATTTTCAAAATAAAGTCGTAATCAATATTCCGATTGAGTATTCTCCTCAAAAAGCAATCATCCATGAGGATGTAAAACCTACGAAATATTTTATAAAAGCAAAGAATGACGCTAATTTTGAAAAGGATAATGTGTCTGTTTTCTTTCCAGCAGGAACCTTTTATGATGATTTTTACATGAATTTTGAGGTAAAAAACAACATTCTTTATTTACATGAAGATATTGTTCCGGCTCATACCAATTTTACAATCACCTTTGAAGATGCAAAATCATCTGAAGAAGACAAAAAAAGAATGTTTATTGCTGCTTTAAATGGAAATAAATTAAGTTACCTTACAACAAAACTCACTGGAAATACGTTTACTTGTAAAACAAAAACGTTAGGTCAGTTCACTCTAGCTAAAGATACTGTTGCACCAAAAATCACCATCGCAAAAAGTATTGAGGGTAAGTGGATTACAGATAAAATAAGCATTCAGCTCACTATTTCTGATGATTTGTCGGGAATAAAAACCTATAATGGCTATTTGAATGATCAATGGGTTTTGTTTGAATACGAGTCCAAAACAAAGAAAATAACACATACTTTTGACGACAAATTGTTGTTGGAAGGCCAAAATAAATTGAAGGTTGTAGTAACCGATAATGTTGGAAATTCTACTATCTTTGAAACTCAATTTTTTAGAAGTCAAAAAAAATAATATTCCTTGAAAGCAAAAAATAAAATTTTTAATCTACTTTTTTTACTAGTTACCGTAGTAACATTTTCGCAAAATGCCAAAGTAACCGGTCTTGTTTTAGACGAAAATAAAAATCCAGTAGAAGGTGTAAACGTAAGTTACCTAAGTAAATCGGCTGTCACTAATGAGAATGGATTTTACTCGATTGAAATTCCTGCCAATAAGAAAGTAGTTTTGGTTTACTCGCATGTAGCTTTAAAAAGTATTACCCAAACTTTTTTGTTACAACCCAATGAAACGGTCGAATTCAATCCGGTAATCAATAATAAAGCCGATCAACTTAGTGAAGTTATTATTACCAATAAGAAAAAAAGGGTTACAGGAATTATCAATATTGAACCCGAAGTAGTTCGTAACATTCCTAAGTTATCTGGTGGAGTTGAGGATATTTTAAAAACTTTACAAGGAGTGGCATCAAATTCAGATATGAGTTCACAATATTCTGTTCGAGGTGGTAACTACGACGAGAATTTAGTGTATGTCAACGAAATTGAAGTGTACCGTCCGTTTTTAGTACGTTCTGGTCAACAAGAAGGGTTGAGTTTTACCAATACCGATATGATTCAGAATATCGATTTCTCTGCCGGTGGTTTTCAAGCGAAATATGGCGATAAAATGTCGTCTGTTTTAGATATCACCTACAGAAAACCTAAAGATTTTAGAGCATCACTCGAAGCCAGTTTGTTGGGTGGAAGTTTAACTGCGGAAGACGTTTCTAAAAATAAAAAGTGGAGTGCGATTACAGGTGTTCGTTACCGCAACAATTCGCTTTTAGTTAAAAGTCAAGAAACACAATCCAACTACAAACCATCGTTTGCCGATATTCAAACCAACATCAACTTTACGCCGTCCAAAAAATGGCAGTTTAGTTTTTTAGGAAATATTTCTCAAAATAAATACAGCTATCAGCCCTTAACGCGTCAAACTAATTTCGGTACTTTAAGCGAGCCTATTGCGCTGCAAATTTTTTACGAAGGCCAGGAAAAAGACCAATATCAAACTTTTTTTGGTGCCTTTAAAACCAACTATATTGCCAACGAAACAAGTACTTATAAGTTGATTACATCGGCTTACCATACTCAAGAAGAAGAACATTTTGATATCGATGCAGCTTATTATTTAGGCGAAGTCGATTCGAATATTGGTTCTGAAACTTTTGGTGGTGTTACATACAATCGTGCTATTGGTTCGCAATTGAATCATGCTCGAAACGATTTGGATGCAGTAATATATAATGCCGAAGTAAAAGGAAATCACAATTTTAAAAATAAATTTCAAATCGATTGGGGATTAAAATACACACACGAAAGTATTAGAGATCGAATAGTAGAGTGGGAAGTTATTGATTCTGCTGGGTTTTCCATCAATCCGCCGAGAGTTGATTTGCCACATAATGATCAACCCTACAATCCTTATGTTGGTCCTTTGGTTCCGTATCAAAATGTTAGAGCGACCAATTTTGTAGACATTAATCGAATTTCTGGTTTTGCACAATGGAGTACCAAAACAAACCTAGGCAATAGTCAATTGTGGTTGAATGCAGGGACTCGTTTCCAAAACTGGTTGGTTTCTGGCGTTGGAATTTCAGATGCTAAAAGTCAGACCGTATTTAGCCCAAGAGCCCAAATAGCACTCAAACCCGATTGGGATAAGGATATGATTTTTAGATTTTCTACCGGATTCTATTATCAGCCACCTTTTTATAGAGAATTGCGTGACCAATATGGAGTCGTTAATCCGAATGTAAAAGCACAAAAATCTGTTCATTTTGTATTGAGTAACGATTACAATTTCAAAATGTGGAATCGTCCGTTTAAGTTGGTTTCTGAAGCATATTACAAAACGATGTCAGATGTCAACACCTATACGTTAGACAATGTTCGAATTCGCTATCGAGCTAATAATGATGCTGTGGCGTATGCTTATGGCTTTGATTGTAGGTTGAATGGTGAGTTTGTTCCAGGAACCGAATCGTGGTTTAGTTTCGGATATATGAAAACAGAAGAAAATCAGGATGATCGCGGTTATATAGCTCGTCCAACTGATCAACGATTGAAATTCGGAATCTTATTTCAAGATTATATGCCCAATATTCCTAACGTAAAATTGTATTTGAATTTGACATATAATACTGGTTTGCCTGGTGGTTCACCATCGTATGCCGATGCTTATCAATACCAAAGCCGTTTGCGTGATTATCGTCGTGCAGATGTTGGATTTTCGTATTTGTTTACCGAAAAAAATAACGAAAGACCTGAAGGACATTGGTTGAAAAAATTTAGAGAATTGTCTTTAGGTATGGAAATTTTCAATTTGTTCAATAATCAAAATGCTATCACTAATACTTGGGTTCGCGATGCTTATACTAAAAGCCAATACGGAATTCCGAATTACATGACTACTCGTGTTTTTAATATAAAATTGACGGCAAGATTGTAGGTGAGAAAAGGCCTAAAACATAGAAAAATATTTTATGTTCCTGGAATAATTTCTTTGGTCATTTTACCTTTACTATGTTTTTGGTTTATTTTTACTAGAGGATATTTGAAAGAATATAGTTCTTATAATTATGTAATTGATGAGAAATTTTCAAAAAAAATAATAAAAGAAAATCCAAAACATATTTTACGAAATAATATTCTCTATGTATTTAATTCCTCAATTGAAAATGAAAAAAGTAAGTTGCATAGATTTCAATTAGATATAAAAAGATTGCACAAATCAAATGATTCCATTAATGGATTTAAAATTCATTTTGGTAAACAAATGAAATATGAAGTTTTTATTAGAGTATTAGATATTTTGGCTATTGAAGGAACAAATACGTTTTACCAACTTGATAATGATTTATATGTTTTAGGAAATAAAAAAGTGAAGAATACAAAACCACTAGGCTTTAAATTCTTCACTTGTGGTTATGATGAAGTAAATAAAGATTTTTTTGCTGAACGAGAAAGAAAAGCAAATTGGCAGCTTTTTATTAAAAATTTAAAACAATACAAAATAGTTTTTTTTGCATTTTTAGGAATAATGATTCTAAATATTTTTTCTTTACTAAAGTTCAATAGAAATAGAAAATATAATCAAAAATCATATCTTTGATGAAAGAATAAATTAGTTTCCAATGAAAAACCTATCAAAATATATCTTCCTTTCTTTAGTAGTTTTTTTGGTTTCTTGTAAAGAAGAAAAAGAGACGCCAAAAGTTACTTATGGCACAACAGCTAAAGAGAAACCAGAGCCTAAAGCTAATCCTACGCAAATTAAAGTGGCCGATTTACCAATTAATTTTCCGGGAACTAATATTTTAATTCATCCAGTAGGCGACTTGAATATTGGTGATAGAGATAATGCTGCTGCTTACGAATCTTCAAGAGGTGAATCACAACAAAGTTTTACGGTTTCTAATAACAACGATTATGAAATCACTGGTTATTTGCAAAATATAAAATTTCAAGAAATTGGCAAAGATTCCATTACTGCACTTACTGATAAGCCTATTTTGATTGAAACGGCGACTTATTTAAAAACTATTGCCGATAAAACTAAGAAGCACTTTATTGTTTATACACTTTCGGATTCTGATACTAATAACGACGGAAAAATTGATAATAGTGATATAAAATCATTGTATATGAGTAATTTAAATGGAACCAATTTTGTTAAATTATCTCAAGATTTACAGGAGTTAATCGATTGGAATGTTATTGAAGCACAAAATAGAATGTACTTTAGAACTATTGAAGACATTAATAAAAACGGAGCTTTTGATAAAGATGATAAAGTGCATTATCAATATTTAGATTTGCTTTCTAAGGAAATGAAAGTAACGGAATATAAACCGGTAAACTAAAGAGAATATCCACCAAGATTGAGCACAACAAAGAGCATTCGTAAATTAATCAAAGATTTCGAATAGTTGTATGCAGTGGAATTAGTTATAAATTAAAATAAAATTTTAATTAATGTTGTAGCCACTAAAACAATGACGTTTACAATTAGATTTACCATTTTAAATAGAATTTAAATGATTAGTTTTCGTAAAATTAATCAATATAATATTAACTAAATGTTAAAAGTTACTGAATTGTAATTCTTTAGATAAGAATGTCGCTTTCCAAATCGGACTTTTCTATTTCAAAATCAAAGCCAAGTTTAGAAACCAATTCGATTACTAATCTTTTGTACCAGTTTTCTGATTTGGGATGAATGTAAATTTTTTCTATAAGTTGTTTGATATCAACATCAATCTTTAAACCATCGTTAATCTTAATATCATTTTCAGATAAATCGGAAAGAATCCGAACTTCGCGTTCGTATTGAAAACTTTTTCGTTTGAACAAAAAAGGGAAAAACACATCGTCAAAAGGAATATATTCTTTTTTATAATCGATATAATTTACTTCACCGATATATTGCTTGAATTCTTTTTCTTCCGCTAAAGCTTTTTGCAATCGACCAATGGTAGATTGAATGGCTAAACCTTCACTATTTTGAGTAAAAATCTGCCACATGGCAAACGATTCGTATTCGTTGATGTGCCAACTACTTACCACTACTTTTTCTCGATGTGATTTGTAATAAGCTATAAATTCGGGATTATTTATAGAAAGTTTTTTTATTTCTTCGTAGGTAGGTTCGCTAAACGTACCTTCATATTGGTCTTCAAATTTGTCGGAACGCGACATGAAGAGTTTTCTAGAAATCAGTAAATCTAAAAATTTAGACAAATCCAAGTACTTCCATACAATCGTATCTGGATTTTCGGGAAGCGTAATATTTGGATTTTGGGTATACATTAGATTACATTTTCGGAAATTTTGTAGAATATTGACCCACAAAAAAGGCAATTAGAATCCAAATGACAATAAATTTTGAGACTATTTCAGTTCCAAAACTACGTTCGATGATTAAGTAAATAATTAGAAATGCAATTAGAAATAGCAAACCAAAGAATTCTCTTTTCATATAGTAAAATTTATTTTTAGTGGTCGTGTATTGTTGCCTTCGTACTTTTAGAATTGTTTACGCAAACTTATCGCTAATGGCGATTTCATGTCATGAAGTTAATTATTCAAAACTTTGCATCATCACCAATTTAGAATAAGTGCCATTCAATGCTAAAAGTTCGTCGTGAGTACCTTGTTCAACAATTTGACCTTTATTCATCACCACAATTTTATCTGCTTTTTGAATGGTAGAAAGACGGTGAGCAATCACAATCGAAGTTCTGTTTTGCATCATGTTTTCTAATGCCACTTGAACAAATTTTTCACTTTCAGTATCCAACGCCGATGTTGCTTCGTCCAAAATCATAATAGGCGGATTTTTCAAAACGGCTCTGGCGATATTCAATCGTTGCTTTTGTCCGCCAGAAAGTTTGTTTCCAGCGTCACCAATATTAGTATTAATTCCGTTAGGCAAATCTTTTACAAATTCGTATGCATTTGCAACTTTCAAAGCTTCAATAATTTCGTCATCGGTAGCGTCTTGTTTACCAATTAGAATATTGTTTTTGATGGTATCGTTAAAAAGAATAGAATCTTGAGTTACTAATCCCAACAAATGGCGCAAAGAATTCATGGTCATGTCTTTGATGTTGGTATCGTCAATTTTGATACTTCCTTCATGAACATCATAAAAACGCGTTAATAAATTGGCAATCGTACTTTTTCCGCTGCCCGATTGTCCTACAAGAGCCACCGTTTTACCTTTTGAAACTTCTAAAGAAAAATTCTTCAAAACATACTCATCTTCATATTTAAAATTAATGTTTTCGATGGTGATTTTCTGTTCGAATGATTCTTTTACAAGAGCATTTGGTTTGTCAACGATTGTGTTTTCGACTTCTAATACCTCAAAAACACGTTGTGCTGCCGCCATACCGCTTTTAACCGAATAGGTTGCTTTAGAAATGGCTTTAGCCGGAGTTAGAATATTATAAGCCAATCCCATATATACTAGAAACTGTGCTCCTTCAAGAACTGCTTTTCCATTAGGTAATTTGTCAACAAGCACCATATTTCCGCCAAACCAAAGTAAAACAGCAATAACAATGATTCCCATAAATTCACTAAATGGAGAAGCTAAATTGTTTTTTCTTCCGATACTGTTGGATAATTTTAATAAACGAGTAACAGAACCATCAAATTTGTTTTTGAAACTTCCTTCTGCATTATAACTTTTTACCACTTTTAGACCAGAAAGGCTTTCTTCTACAATCGAAATAAGATAACCACCTTCATATTGAGCTCTTTCAGATTTAGATTTTAATGATTTTCCAATTTTTGAAATGGCAAATCCAGAAATAGGGATGAAGACAAAAACAAAAATGGTTAATTTTATACTGATGGCGAACATGGCAATTATCGTGAACAATATCGTCATTGGTTCTTTTACAATCAACTCTAATATGGAGAAAAATGAGTTTTGTACCTCATTCACATCACCAAGCATTCGAGCCATAATATCTCCTTTTCTTTTTTCGGAGTAATACGAAATAGGTAAGTCAATAATTTTATCATACATTTTAGTTCTCAAATCTTTTAATACGCCATTTTTTAAGTGCATCAAATGATTGGAGGCTAAATAGTTAAATAAATTTTTAAATAAGAATGTAATAATTACCAGACTAACAACTAAGACTAATGAAAATTGAGGTCCGTCTGTTTTTGATAAGTTGTTCATTTGGTAATACAGATATTCCTTTCCGTATTTTGTGATACTCCAAATAGATTCGTAGGTAGGCTTCTCTATTACTTTGTTTTCATTTTTAAATAAAACATCCATCATAGGGATTAAAGCAATGAAAGACAAAGTGCTGAAAAGAGCATAAAGAACATTATAAATCACATTCCAAAAAACATGAAATTTATAGGGCTTTACAAAAGGGAATATCTTTTTTAAATTTTCGTCCATTAGTTTAACTGCATTGCAGTAATTATGTTTTTAATTTTTTCGTCTAATTGTTTTTCAACTGCTTTAGCATTTTCAACTTTGTCTAAAGCAGCGTTTACACTGAAGTAGAATTTAATTTTTGGTTCGGTACCACTCGGACGAGCACAAATTTTTGAACCATCCTCCAAATAGTAGATCAGTACGTTTGATTTAGGTACCGTAATCGGTTCAATTTCATTGGTAAACATGTTTTTAGCTGTCGAATTTTGATAATCTTCAATACAAACGACACGTTGACCATCAATTTCAGAAACCGGATTTTCACGTAAATCAATCATCATTTGGTTGATTTCTCTCAATCCGTCAATACCTTTTTTAGTCAATGAAATTAGGTGCTCTTTGTAGAAACCAAAATCAACATACAAGTTCAGTAATTCTTTATATAATGAGCTACCAGCAGCTTTCGCTTGAGCGGCAATTTCGCATACCAACAAGCAAGCACCAACAGCATCTTTGTCTCGAACGGCATCACCAACCATAAATCCGAAACTTTCTTCTCCACCACCGATGAATTTCAATTCTGGAAAATCTTTGATGAATTTGGCAATCCATTTAAAGCCAGTCAATCCAACTTTACATTCTACTTGGTAAGCAGAAGCCAACTCCAACATCATAGGTGTTGAAACAATTGTGGATCCGATGAATTGTTTTCCGTCTATTTTTCCAGCACGTTTCCATTGTTCTAGTAGAAAGGCTGTCATGATAACCATCGTTTGATTACCATTTAACAAAATCATTTTGCCATCGGTGTCACGAACAGCAACGCCCAATCGATCAGAATCTGGGTCAGTACCAATAACAATATCACCTCCAACTTTATCAGCCAAAGCTAAAGCCATAGTTAAGGCTTCTGGTTCTTCTGGATTTGGAGATTGTACCGTAGGAAAATCACCATTAGGTACTTCTTGTTCGGGAACGATATTTACATCTGTATATCCAGCTTTTGCTAAAACTCCAGGAATAGCTTTTATAGAAGTTCCGTGTAACGAAGTATATACAATTTTTAGATTTTCTTTCGCCGAAGCAGGTGTGTTAAAACTTGCATTTTCAACTGTTGATTTTGCAAATGCTTCGTCAATAGTATTGTCAATGTATTCAATTAGATTTTCATTAGCTTCAAATTTAATGTCGCTATAATTCAAACTTTCAATTCTTTGAATAATTTCGCCATCTTGTGGTGGAACTAATTGACCGCCATCTTGCCAATATACTTTATATCCATTGTATTCTGGCGGGTTGTGCGATGCGGTAAGTACAATTCCTGCATGACATTTTAAGTATTTTAAAGCAAAAGACAATTCGGGAGTAGGACGCATATCCGAAAAGAGATACACGTGAATTCCGTTAGCAGAAAATACATCAGCTACAACTTTGGCTAAAGTATTACTGTTGTGGCGACAATCATAAGCAATAGCAACTTTTAAAGATTCGCCAGGAAATGATGTTTTCATGTAATCAGACAAACCTTGTGTGTTTTTGCCCAAAGTATATTTGTTGATTCTGTTGGTTCCAACACCCATTACACCACGCATTCCTCCAGTTCCAAATTCTAAGTTTTTATAAAAACTTTCTTCCAATTCTTTTACTGAAGAAGTCATCATTTTTTTGATTGCATCTTGAGTATCGTTGTCAAATGTAGGAGTTAACCACTCGTTTACTTTATCTAAAATGTTTTGTTCAATGTGCATGATATTATTTTTAAACCTTAATGGTTTTGTATTATTTAGTTGTCACATATAGGTGACATTAATTTTTACTATTGTTATTTAAATTTCCTCAAAAATCTTGTAACGCTCTTCATTGTTTTTAGTACGTAGAATGATTTCGCCTAAAAATCCTGCTAAGAACAGTTGCGAACCAATAATCATTGCAGTTAAAGCAATGTAAAATAATGGATTTTGAGCTACTAAAATGGTTTGTTCGTGTAACGCAAACAATTTGAATAATTTAATTCCGATGATGAAAAAGGTAGAAATAAATCCAATCAAAAACATGATGACACCCAATAAACCAAAAAGATGCATTGGACGTTTTCCGTATCGGGATAAAAACCAAATGGTAATTAAATCTAGAAAACCATTGATAAAACGGTTCATTCCAAATTTAGATTCACCATATTTTCGAGCTTGATGTTGTACTACTTTTTCACCAATTTTACCAAAACCAGCATTTTTAGCTAAAACTGGAATGTAACGGTGCATTTCGCCAGAAACTTCAATATTTTTTATGACAACATTTTTGTATGCTTTCAATCCGCAGTTGAAGTCATTCAAATAAACTCCAGATGTTTTTCGGGCTGCCCAATTGAATAGTTTGGAAGGTAAATTCTTCGTAACGGCGTTGTCATAACGTTTCTTTTTCCAACCAGAAACCAAATCATAACCACCTGAAGTAACCATGGTGTACAATTCTGGAATTTCATCAGGACTATCTTGTAAATCGGCATCCATAGTGATGACAACATCACCTTTTGCTCTTGCAAAACCAGCATGCAATGCTTGAGATTTTCCAAAATTTCTTAAAAATTTGATGCCTTTAATGTTGGTATCTTTTTTAGAAAGTTCTTCAATAGTTTGCCAAGAATTATCGGTGCTTCCATCATCAATAAAGATAATTTCATACGAATAATTATTGGCAATCATGACTTTCTGTATCCATGAATGCAATTCAGGTAACGATTCTTGCTCGTTTAATAAAGGAATAATAATGGATAAGTTCATTAATTTTAGAAACTTTGATTAGGGTCTTTTTTTACAATTGCTCCTACAATTAAGGAATGAATTAATCCAATAAAAGCAAACATAACTAGGGTGATTGGAATAGCAAACGCTGGACTAGAGAATTTTTTCATCATTGAAATTCCCATTTTGGCTTGTTCCTCAGTTAATTGTGGATTAGTTTGACTCATAAGAAGTTCTACTTTTCGGTAAACTTCTTCCATGTATTCAGGAAAAATCATATTAAAAGTTGCTGAGAATAAAGCGAAAAGTAAACCAGCAATTACGCAAATTGAAACACCTATTTTTAAACAATTACCAAACGAAATAAATCCAGAATTTAATTTCATTTTATAATTATTACATCCGTAAAATATAAATGCAAATGGAAAAATCAAGTAATTCAACAAATTAATTGTTATGCCATATCCTTTATTTGTAGTAGGGTCAATGTTCATTACGTATCCTATTACAAACTCTAAAATCATAATTGCGCCAAAAAGAAGACCGTAGACTAATCCTGATTTAGCAGGAGATGTAGTGTTTTCCATATTTTATACATGTTAAAATTAATCCACAAATATAGTAAATCCATTATTATTGCAGAATATATAATTCAATTAAAAAAAGTGCACTAATGGTTTGATAATTAAAAAATAGTTGTATTTTTGCACTCTCAAAATAAAATAAATAATTAAAAGTCGTAGCTAGTTGATACCTTTTATAATGAAAGCTTCACAACAAACTACTTCATAACAAATAAAAGATTTACACAATGAAACAAGGAATTCACCCAGAAAATTACAGATTAGTTGCTTTTAAAGATATGTCTAATGAAGACGTTTTTATCACTAAATCTACAGTAGAAACTAAAGAAACAATCA
>CAZNWY010000039.1:0-24148 GCA_964577105.1 uncultured Flavobacterium sp. | reverse complement strand
TGATTATTGCTGGTGCTGGTGGCGCGGCACATTTACCTGGAATGGTTGCCTCTATGTCGCCTTTACCTGTCATTGGCGTTCCAGTAAAATCGAGTAATTCTATTGATGGTTGGGATTCGGTTTTGTCGATTTTGCAAATGCCGGGTGGTGTTCCTGTAGCGACTGTGGCACTAAACGGAGCTAAAAACGCCGGAATTCTAGCCGCACAAATTATTGGAAGTCACGACAAATGTGTCTTAGACAAAATTATTTTCTACAAAGAAAGCTTGAAAGAAGCGGTGAATAAAGCTTCCGCTGAATTGAAAAAATAAAATTATCTAATTATAAAACCTTGTCAGAGTTTTGAACTTTGACAAGGTTCATCGTACTATAAAAATGAAAACACTTACCTCAACATTCAACACCAAACACAATACGGCGCCATTTTCACAAATAAAACTGGAAGATTACAAACCTGCTTTTATTGAGAATATCGCAAGCGCCAAAGCCGAAATCGATGCCATCATTAACAATCCTGAAGCTCCGACATTTGAAAACACCATTGTTGCCTTAGATTTTTCGGGTGAAGCATTGGATCGATTATCGTCCATTTTCTTCAATTTGAATTCGGCCGAAACTTGTGACGAAATGCAAAAAATTGCTCAAGAAGTTTCTCCGTTGTTGACTGAATTTAGTAATGACATCGCTTTAAATGAGGATTTATTTAAACGAGTAAAAGCCGTTTATGATCAGAAAGACACTTTGACTTTAACAACAGAACAAGCTACTTTATTAGACAAAAAATTCAAAGGCTTTTCTCGAAATGGTGCGCTACTTTCGGAAGAAAATAAATTGAAATTACGTGAAATCGACACTGAATTAGCCAAACTAAAATTAACGTATGGAGAAAATGTTTTGGCAGAAACCAACAACTACCAATTGCACATTACCAACGAAGCCGACTTGAAAGGTTTGCCTGATGGCGCTAAAGAAATGGCGGCAAGTTTGGCAAAATCAAAAAATTTGGAAGGTTGGGTTTTTACGTTAGATTTTCCGAGTTACTTGCCTTTTGTAACGTATGTTGAGAATCGTGAATTGCGCAAAGAACTGGCCATTGCAGCAGGAAAAAAAGCGTTTCAAAACAACGAATTTAACAACCAAGAAAATGTAAAACGCATTGTAGAATTACGTCATAAACGCGCTAATTTATTGGGCTACACATCGCATTCCCATTTTGTTTTGGAGGAACGCATGGCTCAAAATCCGGAAAAAGTGCAATCGTTTTTGAATGATTTATTGGAAAAAGCAAAACCTGCAGCTCAAAAAGAATTTGCCCAATTGACAGCTTACGCCAAAGAATTGGACGGAATTGACTTTTTGGAAAAATGGGATGGTTCGTATTATTCCGAGAAATTAAAGCAAAAATTATTCAGTTTGGATGATGAATTATTGAAACCTTATTTCAAATTGGAAAACGTATTGAATGGTGCTTTTACAGTTGCCTACAAGTTATACGGAATTACCTTTAAAGAAGTTTTTGATATTGACAAATACCACGAAGACGTTCAAACTTTTGAGGTTTTGGACGAAAACAACAATTTGGTTGCGATTTTCTATTCCGATTTTTTTCCAAGAAAAGGAAAACGAAATGGTGCTTGGATGACATCTTATAAATCGCAAGCTATTAAAAACGGAATCAACGAACGACCACACGTTTCGATTGTTTGTAATTTCACACCACCAACAGAAACCAAACCTTCGTTATTAACTTTTAACGAAGTAACCACTTTGTTTCACGAGTTTGGCCACGCCTTACACGGCATGTTAGCCAATACCACCTATCCGAGTTTGTCTGGAACTTCGGTGTATTGGGATTTTGTGGAATTGCCAAGTCAAGTGATGGAAAACTGGTGTTACGAACCTGAAGCCTTGGATTTGTTTGCTAAACATTATGAAACTGGCGAAATTATTCCGCAACAATATGTCGATAAAATCAAAGAAAGCGCGAGTTTCTTGGAAGGAATGGCAACCTTACGTCAATTGAGTTTCGGTATTTTAGATATGGCTTATCATGCCAAATCACAAACCATCGCCGACGTAAAAGCTTTTGAAAAACAAGCTATGGAAATCGCTTCGTTATATCCAGATGTGGCAGAAAATTGCATGAGTACCTCCTTCTCACATATTTTTCAAGGCGGCTATTCTTCGGGTTATTACAGTTACAAATGGGCCGAAGTTTTGGATGCCGATGCGTTTGCGTATTTTCAAGAAAAAGGTATTTTTAATAAGGAAGTCGCAAGCAAGTTCAAAGACAATGTACTTTCTAAAGGCGGCACCGAATTACCAATGGAATTATACAAACGTTTTAGAGGTCAAGAACCTAATGCGGATGCGTTGTTGAAACGTGCTGGATTGATTTAAAAAACTTATTATGAACATTATAGAAAAATTTCAAAATATAAATCCTGAAATTAACATATTCAGTCATATGTTTAACATTAGTTATAATGATTTAATCATTGAATCGTATGAATATAAGATGAGTGAAGACTATTTTTCAAAATATTTAATTATTAGTGAGAAACAAAATATTTTAGATTCATTTAATGACGAACAAAAAGACTTTTTATTAATCAATTCTGAAAAATGGAGATCTGAGTTTAAAAAAAATATAATAATTAAGATTAATAATCTTAAGGATTCATTTTTAAATTCAAAACAAAATCCTAATCTTGAAGTAGGCTTTTGGCATAATTACTCAAACTATAAATACAAGCACCTTGATAATTGGTTATATATAGTTCAAGAAACAAACTTAGCAAAGGAAGAAATTGAATGCTTGATGATTTTTTTTAATTTTTTTAATACCTATGCTCAACATTTTTTAACCGAAGAAGCAGAGAAGTTCATTAAAAAAAAGGAAGAAAAAGAAGAAGAAGAAAGAGATATACATATTCGTGATGAAATAAAATATTGGAGCAATCCCGACAATTGTTATAATGAAGGTGGAGGTGGTGATGAGTGGTCTGACACAGATGAATTTTGGAATTAAAAATTAAATCTTATAAGATGAAAATAGCTATACTCGGTTGGGGTTCATTAATTTGGCAACCCAAAAAACTAGAATATAACAAAAGTTTTGGCTGGCAAAAAGATGGTCCAATTTTGCCTATCGAATTTGCAAGAATTTCAAAAGACGGAAGATTAACTTTGGTTATAACTGAAAACGGCTCAAAAGTTCCTGTATCATATACTTTATCAAACTATCAAAATTTGGATGAAGCAATTTTAAATTTAGCCGTTAGAGAAGGTTCAGGAAGAAATAGCATTGGAAGTTATAATAAAATCGACGATACTTTTTCGCATGATGTTATTTTCAAACAAAATATATTAGGCTGGATAATAGAGAAAGATATTGATGCAGTAATTTGGACTAATCTTGGAGAAAATTGGGATATAAAAAATGAAAAAGGCGAAATTATTAGTCAAATTCAACCAAATAACAGAATTGAATATTTAAAAGAATTAAAAGGCAACACAAGTGTTTTAGCTGAAGAATATATACGCAGAACTCCATCTCAAATACAAACTCATTTTAGAAAATTGATTGAAGAAGAATTAAAATGGAAACCAATCCAAAATGAATAAATTTGAAGAAACGTACCAACATCCATTAATTGTCTGTACACATAAACTAGATTTATCGGATATTGAAACTTTGGGTGAACAGTTATCTAAAAAATTAAAGTTAAATATTGAAATAGATGATAAAAAGTTATTAAAAAAGAGGATTTATAACCCAATTGCAAGAGAAGATGCTCGGTTAGTAGTAGTAAAATCTTTATTAATTCCTGAAAAAAAACTACACTTACAATTAGGCGAAATAGTGCTTTTCATCTTTACAGATTTTATCGAAATAAAATTTGATATCCCTCTTGATTATTTTCATTTATTAGATTTAAATAATAGTCAAGAGATTACAAAAATAGAATTATTTAAAACATTTTTCAATCAACTAAAATCAATGGGAATTGATGAAGTTCATTTTGGAATTTTCGCTGAATTTGAAAATGATGAGGGTTTTACCTATTGTTGGAAAAATATATATCGAATAATGTCAAAGTATGACAATTATTTTAAATTAAAACTTTGAACTTTAAAACAAACTTTCATTTTTTTTTGAAACTTTAAAAACTTTTATATATCTTTGTCCTATAAAAATGAAATTACTTTCAAAAAATGGAATTCAGAGAAGCAAAAAATAAGTTCGTTCAAACTTGGGGTGCCTTGGGTAGTCAATGGGGAATTAACAAAACCATGGCGCAGATTCATGCACTGTTGATGGTATCGCACGAGCCAGTTTCTATGGAAGATATTATGGAAGAATTGCAAATTTCTCGCGGAAATGCTTCTATGAATTTAAGAGCTTTGATGGATTGGGGCATTGTGTATAAAGAATACAAAGCTGGCGAAAGAAGAGAATTTTTTACGGCTGAAAAAGATTTGGATGAATTGGCTGTAAAAATTTCTAGAGAACGCAGCAAACGCGAAATCAAGCCTGCTTTAAAAGTATTGAAAGAAGTTTCTTCTATTGAGGCTGATGCTACGGCAGAAGAACGTCATTTTGTAGATCAAACCACTAAATTGTATGATTTTGTGTTGCAAGCCGATAATGTTTTGGATAAAATTACCGAATACAAAGACAATTGGTTGGCACAATTGCTTGTTAAATTCATGAAGAAATAAAAAATTTTAATCCAAACTTTCATTTTTTTCTGAAAGTTTAAAATAAATAATAATTATGAAACAGTTTGTATTTTACTTAAATTTAATTCTAGTAATTATAGCCTATATTGGAGTCTTTGTTGAAAATATACTTGGCTTGAATCTAGATTGCAGTATTGGTTTTTTGGTATTTCTTGGCTTTTTTCAAGTTTTTACTTCACTTCTATATACCTTTTATGCAATAGCCTACAACAGAAATCTATTAGCACTTTATATTCTCTATTGGCTTTTTGTAATCCTATTTTTTAAGTTTATGATTGGTAACTTTTTTTACATGTGCCTTTTAATCGCTCTTTACAATCTATACCTAAACTATTGTGGTTTTTCAAATTCAAAATTTAATATACTAAACCATGAACCTTAACATTATAGGTTACACAATATATTTATTGATAACCACATTCATAATTATTAAAGTAGGAAAAATATGTCACCAAAACGGCAATATATTCGTTTCTGAATTGATTCCAGATCACAAAGATTTGTGCCATAAAATTAATCAAATACTATTGGTTGGCTATTATCTATTGAATATTGGTTATTGTGCTATGACTTTAATTTCTTGGGAAAAAATTCTGTTCTTCAACCAACTTATCGAAGTTATAGCATTTAAATCATCGCTCATTATTTGCACCATTGCAACAATGCATTACATCAATATTATGGTGCTAACAAAATACATAAAAAAATTAATTTAAATACATTTATTATGGAAACTACAAAAATTTTAATCGGTTACGCCATCTATTTACCTGTCGCTTTATTCTTGACTTATTATGTTTCTCGCACCTTATTCAAAAACAGTAAAGTTTATATGATGGATATTTTTAAAGGTCGTGAAGAAATTGCCAATGCAACAAACAAACTTTTTGAAACTGGATTTTACCTATTAAATTTAGGATTTGCTCTTATGATTCTCGAAATGCACATGTATCAAGATAGTTACCAACTTTTGATAGAAAATTTGAGTTATAAAATTGGTGGATTTACAATTTACTTAGGAATAATGTTGTTTCTAAATTTGTACTTTTTCTTTAGAGGAAAACGCAAAGCCAGTGCCACAAAACCAATAGAAAAAATAGCTTTTAATGGATAAATCAACAAATCAGACAGGTTTAAAAACCTGTCTGATTTAAATTATTACCACAACCAACCACCAAAAAATTGGAATACTTTCTGCCCAAAACGAAGCGTAGTAGCGTGAGCGATTTTCATTTACAAATACTAAGAAAAGTATTGTTGTAATGGCCAAACACAATTTTAAAATAAAAAAATCTATTCTAAAATCGTTTGATAAAAATTCTACTAAAACAAAGAAAATCATCAACAAAACTCCAACTTTCTTTGTAGTAACAACTCCAATTTGCTGCGGTACGGTTTTTAAATGTGGATCATCGAATCTTAAATCAATAATTTCAAAAATCAATACCAACACAAAAATCAGAATAAAACGTTGTGTCGCTACTAGAAAAAAATAACTGGTAAACGGTAAATCATTGTTTAATATGGGTAAAACAAGTGTAACTCCAACCCAACACAAAGCCACAATGTAAATTTTAATTCCAGCCCAATTTCGTGCATTTTTTTGGTTCGGAAAAAAAGGTAACGTGTACAACAGTGTGACCATCAAAAAAACAAAACCTATAATTTGCGTAGTTTTTTGCAACTGAAAGAAATAATATCCTGTAGCAATCAAACTCAAAAAACTCAAAAAAGTAATCGCTTTTAATTGAGATGTCATTGACACTTTTTTAGCTCTTGCTAAAGCATCGTATTTGACAAAATTATAGCCGACAATCGTTCCAAAAAAAGCAAATTTTGAAGTTACAAAATCATTTGAAATAGCAAATAAAATCTGGGTTAATTGTACCAATGCATAAACCGACAAAGCCACATGAATGCTAGAATTGATATAAAAGTCGGTAATTTTTTTTAACCATTGCATTTTACAAAACTAATCATATTGTTAATAAAGTTGGTTTTTAGTTCAAAAAAACTCAAAATATTACGGGTTGTTTAACCAAAAAATAAAAGTTTAATAATTACTTTTGTGTGCAATAATTTGAAGTTCATTCAGATTATAAAAACAACACGCACAAACTTTATATTTATTATCATCAAATGAGAACAGACGCATTTGCATTACGCCACATAGGTCCACGTGAGAACGACCTACAACATATGCTAACAACTATCGGAGTAGAAAGTCTTGACCAGTTAATTTATGAAACTGTGCCAGACAATATTCGTCTTAAAAAAGACTTAGATTTAGACGCTCCAATGACCGAATATGAATACTTAACACACATTCAAGAGTTAGGAAACAAAAACAAAGTGTTCAAATCGTATATTGGTTTAGGGTATCATCCAACAATTGTTCCTGCTGTAATTCAGAGAAATATTTTTGAAAACCCAGGTTGGTATACCGCTTACACACCTTACCAAGCCGAAATTGCTCAAGGTCGTTTGGAAGCCATTTTAAATTTCCAAACTACTGTTATAGAACTAACCGGAATGGAAATTGCTAATGCTTCACTTCTAGACGAAGGAACGGCTGCAGCAGAGGCTATGGCGCTATTGTTTGACGTTCGTACTCGTGATCAAAAGAAAAATAACGCCAATAAATTCTTTGTTTCTGATGAAATCTTACCTCAAACGTTATCGGTTTTACAAACACGTTCTACTCCAAAAGGAATTGAATTAGTAGTTGGAAACCACGAAACATTTGATTTTTCTGCAGATTTCTTCGGAGCCATTTTACAATATCCAGGAAAATTTGGTCAAGTAACTGATTACGCTAGCTTCACTGCAAAGGCACATGAAAATGATATAAAAATTGCGGTAGCATCCGATATTTTATCTTTGGTAAAACTAACACCTCCAGGTGAATTTGGTGCCGATGTTGTAGTAGGAACCACACAACGTTTCGGAATTCCGATGGGTTATGGCGGACCACACGCTGCCTTTTTTGCTACCAAAGAAGAATACAAACGTTCGATGCCAGGAAGAATTATTGGAGTAACTATTGATGCTAACGGAAATCGTGCGTTGCGCATGGCTTTAGGAACTCGCGAACAACACATTAAACGTGAAAAAGCGACTTCAAATATTTGTACCGCTCAAGTTTTATTGGCTGTTATGGCCGGAATGTATGCGGTTTATCACGGACCAAAAGGTTTGAAATATATTGCAAATAAAGTACATGCTTCTGCAGTTACTTTATCAGATGCTTTAAACAAATTAGGCGTTTACAACACCAACACTTCTTTCTTTGATACTATTGCTGTTAAAGCAGATGCTACTAAAGTAAAAGCAATTGCCGAAAAAAATGAAGTAAATTTCTTTTACATCGATAGCGAAACGATTGCAATTGCTGTAAATGAAACAACTTCCATCTCCGATTTGAATCAAATCATTTCTATTTTTGCAGAAGCATTAGGAAAAGAATCTTTTACTATTTCTGACTTATCGTCTACCAATAATATTCCAGCTTCATTAGAAAGAAAGTCTACATTTTTAACACATAATGTTTTCAACACCTATCATTCCGAAAGTCAATTGATGCGTTATATTAAAAAATTAGAACGTAAAGATTTATCGTTGAATCATTCGATGATTTCGCTTGGTTCTTGTACGATGAAATTGAACGCAGCAGCAGAAATGCTTCCTTTATCGATGGCCAATTGGAACAGTATTCACCCATTTGCTCCAATTGAACAAGCTGAAGGATATCAAATAATGCTGAAAAAACTAGAACATCAATTGAATGTGGTGACTGGTTTTGCTGGAACAACATTACAACCTAACTCAGGTGCACAAGGTGAATATGCAGGTTTGATGGCTATTCGTGCGTATCATTTATCACGTGGTGACAATCACAGAAATGTATGCTTGATTCCTTCGTCAGCTCACGGTACCAATCCGGCTTCGGCAGCGATGGCAGGAATGCAAATTATCGTTACAAAAACTATGGAAAACGGTAATATTGATGTAGAAGATTTAAGAGCAAAAGCCATTGAGCATAAAGATAATTTATCAGCATTAATGGTAACTTATCCATCCACTCATGGAGTTTTTGAAAGTGCTATTTGCGAAATCACAGAACTTATTCATGAAAACGGTGGATTAGTTTATATGGATGGAGCCAACATGAATGCACAAGTTGGATTAACTAATCCAGCAACCATTGGTGCAGATGTTTGTCACTTAAATTTACATAAGACTTTCGCTATTCCTCATGGTGGTGGTGGGCCTGGTGTTGGACCAATTTGTGTGAACGAAAAATTAGTTCCGTTTTTACCTACCAATCCTATCATTCCTACCGGAGGAAATCAAGCAATTACCGCTATTTCTGCTGCGCCTTATGGTTCTGCCTTGGTGTGTTTGATTTCTTATGGATACATTACAATGTTGGGCGCAGAAGGTTTGAAAAATGCTACACAATACGCCATTTTAAATGCGAATTATATGAAAGCACGCCTAGAATCACATTATCCTGTTTTATATTCGGGAGAAATGGGAAGAGCTGCTCATGAAATGATTTTGGATTGTAGAGCTTTCAAAGAAAAAGGAATTGAAGTTGGTGATATTGCAAAACGATTAATGGATTATGGGTTCCATGCTCCAACGGTTTCGTTTCCAGTAGCAGGAACATTAATGATTGAACCAACAGAATCGGAAGATTTAGCCGAATTAGATCGTTTTTGCGATGCGATGATTTCGATTAGAAAAGAAATTGAAGCAGCTACCAAAGAAGACATGAATAATGTTTTACATAACGCACCACACACTTTAGCAATGTTAACTGCCAACACTTGGAATTATCCTTACAGCAGAGAAAAAGCAGCTTATCCGCTAGAATATATTGCTGAAAACAAATTTTGGCCAAGCGTTCGTCGCGTAGACGATGCGTATGGCGACAGAAATTTAGTTTGTAGCTGTGCTCCTATTGAGGCATATATGTAAAAGTGATTAGTACTTAATGATTAATAAAAATCCCAAATTTCTAACGATTTTTGGGATTTTTAATTTAATACTTCGCAGTTATTGGGATATTCATCTCATTATTGTTATGTTATTTGATTTAAAATGTATTTTTGATAACTATGAAACAAGTACTAAAGAAAAATACAATAGGATTTCACATTATAATTTGCATCACTTTTTTGGTATTACCATTTTTAATAACTCCTGAGCATCGTGAAGAATTTGGTAATAAAATTGGAGATTATCTAATTATTCGCAAGGAAGTTATCAATATCATTTTGTTGCTTTTTTTTTATGTAAATTACTATTTTTTACTTCCTAACTATTTTTTTAAAAAAAAATTTGTTTCGTTTAGTATTGCGATTTTAATTTTTATTACCGGAATGATACTTTCTTATATCATTTTAAATCAGACTGCTTCATCAAAACACAACTTTGCTTTTTTTATAGATTTACAAATAAGTTTTTTCCTTTTTGTGTGTGTCTTTTTCATAACATATTCGATTAGAGTAAACGAAAAATTAAAAATAGTAGAAACGGAAAAGAAAGATTCTCAATTATCCATTTTAAAAAACCAAATAAATCCGCATTTTCTATTCAACACCTTAAATAGCATTTACACACTTTCTATAAAAAAATCAGATGAAACTGCTACAGCTATAGTAAAATTATCAGGAATGATGCGATATAGCATTACAGAGGTCGAACAATCATTAGTATTACTTGAAAAAGAAATTCAATTTATTTCCAATTATATTGCGTTACAAAAAATCAGACTAGGAACAACATGTACCATAGAATTTGAATCTAAAAACGACAGTGAGTTTGAAAAAATTATTCCGTTAGTTTTTATTGCTTTTGTTGAGAATGCATTCAAATATGGAGTTTCAACTGATGAACATTCGTTGATACAATTGAGCATTATCAATACAGATGGCCAATTAGAATTCAAAATAAAAAATAAAAAATTAAACAAAACACAAGACATCAATTCAACAGAAATTGGGATTTCAAACACAAAAAAAAGATTGGAGTTGCTTTATCCCAAAAAATTTGAATTGAATATTATCGAAACAAACAATGATTTTTCAGTAAATTTAAAATTAAATTTAAGATGATAAAAGCAATTGTATTAGATGATGAGCCTCTATCGTTAGACTTAATAGAAGCATTTTGTCAAAAATCAAACGAGATTGATTTAGTAAAAAAATTTACAAGTCCGAAGGAAGCATTAAAATATTTACGAAAATTCCCTGTAGATTTAATTTTTTTAGATATCAATATGCCCAATCGTTCAGGATTGGATATTATTAAAGAAATCGATCAAAATATTGACACCATATTCATAACAGCTCATAGCGAATATGCGGTTGAAAGTTATAACTTGGATGCAGTAGACTACCTATTAAAACCATTTGAATACGAACGATTTATCAAAGCCATCACTAAAGTTTTAACGAAAAGAAGTAGTGAAAAAGTAGAAGATAAATTTCTATTAATACGTTCAGAATATCGTTTAATAAAAGTAAACTTGAGCGAGATACTCCACATCGAAAGTCAAGCAGACTATTTAACAATTTTCTTACTCCATCAAAAGCCAATAGTAACCCGAATGACAATGAAAGATATGTTAGATTTATTGGATAATGCTAACTTCATAAGAGTACATCGTTCTTTTATAGTTCCAATTTCTAAAATTAATATCATTCGGGATAAGAAAATCATTTTGGAACATATAGAAATACCAATAGGAATTAGTTATGAAAAAATTGTAACTGACTTATTCCTAAATTAATTAGCATTTATACATCGCAAAAAAAGACGTATATATCGCAATAGTTTTAATCACATTTACTTTTTTTTATTTATTTGCTTCTATAAAAAATAAAAAAATGAAAGTTATCTTAAATACATTGTTGCTTACGACTTTAGGAATATTTTTCTTCTTTGGTTCAAAAACTAGTAAATCCAAAGAAATTGAGGTTTCAAAAGTCAAATCAAAACAAATTGTAAACACCACTGTTACAACTCAAGATATTGTTGATTTAGCAAATACCTTTAAAGCGACTTTAACCAGTAGTCAAATTGCAACTTTACAATTAAGTTATACTCTTTCTAATGCAGAAACTTGGTCTAATTTACCAGCCGCAATGTCAGCAAGATTAGGTTTAAGATTAGGCACATTAACTACGACTCAACTAGCAGCGGCACGAAATCTCATTCAAGCCATGACAGGAACAGGAAATGAAGGCTATAATGAAGTTTATGGTTTGTGGATGGCTGATGACTTTTTAGTTGCAAGTGGCGCTAGTAGTTCTCAATATGGTTCAGGACAATTTTATATCGGCTTTTTTGGCACTCCATCATTAACTGGAACATTTGAGATTCAAATGACTGGACATCATAGAACTGTAGCAAACACCTATATAAACGGAGTTTTAGTTGGCGCAACACCTTCATTTGTAGCGGTTGAGCCTTATGCTGCTTTTACTCAAGGTGGCACAACCTACCAACCTTTATTAGAAGAAAAAACGGCTTTAGTAAACATGCTAGCCGGATTAACCACAGCACAATTGGCGACAGCAAAACTATCGACAACCGTTTCTGATTTAGTTTGCGGACCTCATGTTGATTGGTCATTTCCAACTACAAAATCAGGATTAATTGCCAATGGATTGACCACCGCACAAAAACAACTTATTATTGACGCAATTGCAACTTATGTTAATGATATTGATGATGTAAATGCAGCCACAATAATGGCGCAATATACTAGTGAAATTGACCAAACCTATATTTGCTGGGGAACAGACTCAACTTTAAATGCTCAAAATGGATATGTTAGAATTGACGGACCAAGTGTTTGGATTGAATATTCTACTCAAAACGGAATTATTTTAACACCAAAACACCCACACTCTATTTGGAGAGACCATCATAATGATTATGGAGGAACAGGAAATTTAAAAACAGATAGTTTTAGTGTTGTGTCAAAAATTATGAATTTCCCAAATCCTGTTGATGAGAGCACTACTTTTAGTTTTAATCTTAAAGAAGATGCTAAAGTTAAAATCAATATTTATGACATGAGTGGTAAGTTGGTAAAAACACCTTACAACAGTTCACTTTCAATTGGAAACAATTCAATTACTACCGATTTATCCAATTTAGAATCTGGAAATTATTTGTATTCTATTGAAGTAAATGGTGTTAAAAGCACTAGCAACAAACTCATCAAAAAATAATTTATCTTTAAAATCTTACACAAACCTTGTTTAAATCTATTAAGCAAGGTTTTTTTATACAATCTAAATGAAAAACAAAATCTATTTACTGCTCTTTTTAGTTTTTACAAATATTGCTTTTTCTCACCCATTACCCAATACAACGGTTACTATGAGTGTAAAAACGAAAAGCATCTTTATGTTGGTAAAAATTCCCTTGCAGGATTTTGAAATTGCATTAAAATCCAAAGTCAATCAAAATCAAAATGATTCCACATTGATTTTAAATTATTTTAAAAAACACATTAAAATAGAAGATAAAAACCATCAATTTTGGAAAATTAAATTGCTTAAATATGATATACAACCAACCAAAAGCGAAATTGTTGGCAAGTATGATGAAATTGTGTTTCAATTGAATTTTTATCCAAATCAAAGATCAAATAATAGAGATTTTACACTTCGTTATGATGCAATTATTCACGAAATTATAAACCAAAAAGCTTTAATCTATATTACATCCGATTGGGAAAATGGAGTTCATAATCAAAATCAACAAATTGGAATTATTGAGCTTGATGTACCCACAAATACCATTTATCCGTTGCATATTTCATTAGAAAAAGGTTCCAATTGGAAAGGATTTAAAAGCATGATTTCTCTTGGAATGAAACATATTTCAGAAGGAACCGATCATTTACTTTTTGTTTTGGCATTATTACTTACCGCACCATTATTGGCTTTAAGAAAGAAATGGAGCCATTATGGCGGACTAAAATATACTTTAAAAAGAGTATTAAAAATAATTACCTCTTTCACAATTGGACATTCATTTACTTTATTAATAAGTACGCTGGGTTGGGTAAGTTTACCATCAAAACCCATTGAAATTTTAATCGCTTTTTCTATTTTAATTTCTGCAATTCATGCCATTAAACCACTTTTTTATGGAAAAGAAATGCTTATTGCAGGCGCATTCGGATTGGTTCATGGATTAGCATTTGCATCGGTTTTAAAAGAACTCGAATTAGAAAACACTCAATTGATAATAAGCGTTTTAGGATTCAATATCGGTATCGAGTTGATGCAACTTTTAGTAGTTTTTCTATTCATTCCGTCGCTATTAATATTGAGTAAATTGCCAATATACAATAAAGTAAAACTCGTTGGAGCTAGTTTCATCTTAATTACTTCTATTGGATGGATTTTGGAACGCATTACTGGAAATTCTAATTGGATAACTACTTTCATTGACCAATTAAAAAATGGCGTTTTCATTTTCGCACTATTTTTATTGTTAACTTCATTGCTTTACTCTTTATTGACAAAAAAACAAATCAATTCATGATATAAATCAAATTGTCTTTTGTTAGGATTGCTTATTTTTGATAAAAATTAAATATGCAAGACGTACAAACCCAAGACGATTTATATATAATAGTAGATGAGTTCTACAAAAAACTATTTGCCGATGAGCGAATTAGTTACATTTTTACCAAAATAATTCCGATACACGAAAAACTAGAAGAACATCTTCAGATTTTAGTAAAATTTTGGTCACAAGCTATTTTAGGAACTGGTGGCTATTATAATAATTTGACTCAAATCCATTTGGATGTTAATATGAAATCGCATTTATCAAAAGAGTTATTTGAAATTTGGTTGTCCCATTTTGAAGCTGCTATAAACGAAAATTTTGAAGGATTCAATTGTGAACGAATGAAGAATATGGCGCACAATCTTTCTACAATCATGCAAATTAAAATTGCCCAACAAAAAGCAGAATAATTATCACATCATTAATTTTAGCAGTCTTTCATTAACTATTTCATAATAAAACATAGATTGACCACTTTTTGTATACAATAAAAGGTTTTTATTAATAATTTAGATTTATAATTCTCAAAAAAATGAACATAAAAATAACAGGTTCTGGAAGTTATATTCCAACAGAAATTGTAACCAATAAAGACTTTTCTAATCATGTTTTCTTGAATGAAGATGGTACTCCGTTTCCGCTTCCTAACGAAGTTATTACCGATAAATTCTATGGCATCACAGGAATTGAAGAACGCCGTTATGTAACAGACGATTTATTAACTTCTGACATTGCAGTAATCGCCTCTAAAAGAGCCATTGAAGATGCCAAAATTGATCCTGAAACTCTAGATTATATCATCTTTGCTCATAATTTTGGAAATGTAAAAAAAGGCGCCATTCAGGCCGATTTATTACCGAGTTTAGCGGCTCGTGTGAAACACGATTTGCGTATCAAAAATCCGAAATGCGTTGCTTATGATATGCTTTTTGGATGCCCAGGTTGGGTAGAAGGCATCATTCAAGCACAAGCTTATATCAAAGCTGGAATGGCAAAAAAATGTTTGGTGATTGGAGCCGAAACACTTTCAAGAGTTGTCGATCCACACGATAGAGATTCTATGATTTATTCGGATGGCGCTGGAGCTACAATTTTGGAAGCTACCGATGAAGATGGCGGCATTTTAGGACATGAAACTGGTTCGTTTACTTATGACGAAGCTGGTTATTTATTTTTTGGCAACTCTTTCAATAAAACTCATGATCCTGATGTTCGCTACATCAAAATGTATGGCAGAAAAATATATGAATTTGCCTTGAGCAACGTTCCTAAAGCGATGAAAGAGTGTTTAGACAAAAGCGGAATCGATGTTAATCAAGTAAAAAAAGTACTGATTCATCAAGCCAATGAAAAAATGGATGAGGCCATTATTCAACGTTTTTACAAGTTATACGGACAAACACCACCAGAAGGAATTATGCCAATGAGTATTCATAAATTAGGAAACTCAAGCGTTGCAACGGTTTCAACACTATACGATTCTTTAGTAAAAGGACAAATCGAAAATCAAGAAATTCATAAAGGTGATGTGATTTTATTTGCTTCGGTTGGCGCCGGAATGAATATCAATGCCATCGTTTATAAAATGTAAAAGAAAGTACGAAGTAAGAAATACAAAGTACGAAGTAAAAATTAGTACATTTGCACCTTAATTTTCAATCTTCATGTACGAAAAAACATTTCCAAACAAACGATTCAAGCACACTTTAGAATTTTTACAAAAACACGTTACTACTTCTGAAACCATCTTTGATTTGGGAGTGCCGAATCCATTTTCTAAAATCATGGAAGAGAATGGTTATACCGTTAAAAACACTAAAGGAGAAGACTTAGACAACGATCAAACAGCGCTACAAACAGAAGATTACACTGTTTTTACTGCTTTTGAAATTTTTGAGCATTTATTGAATCCGTATACTGTTTTGCAAAATGTAAAATGTGACAAGTTGTTAATTTCAATTCCATTGCGCTTGTGGTTTTCTCCAGCATACCGAAGTAAAACTGATATGTGGGACAGACATTACCACGAATTTGAAGATTGGCAATTGGACTGGCTTTTAGAAAAAACAGGTTGGAAAATTACAGCTAGAGAAAAATTTACCCATCCTGTTAAGAAATTTGGTTTCAGACCTTTATTACGCTATTTTACTCCAAGATATTATATTGTTTTTGCGGAAAAAATAAAATAAATGAATTTCTATATTGTCATTCCTACTCATAACGAAGAAGCCTTTATTGCTTTGACTTTACAGTCATTGGTAGAGCAAACTATTTTGCCTACTAAAGTTATTGTGGTAAATGACAATTCTACAGACAAAACAGAAGAAATTGTAACCACTTTTACTGCTAAATTTCCGTTTATAAAGCTAGTAAATAAAACTTCTGATGCTATTCATTTGCCAGGCAGCAAAGTCATTCAAGCCTTTCAAAAAGGTTTAGAATCTTTAGATGAAAATTACCATATTATTGTAAAAGTGGATGCCGATTTGATTTTCCCGAGTAATTATTTCGAAACGATTATCAATCATTTTAAATCGGACGATCGTATTGGTATGGTTGGCGGCTTTTGTTATATTGAAAAAAATGGTGAATGGGTTTTAGAAAACCTTACCGACAAAGATCATATTCGTGGTGCATTAAAGGCTTATCGAAAAGAAACATTTAAACAAATTGGCGGACTAAAAGCCGAAATGGGCTGGGATACTGTTGATGAATTATTGTGCAAATTCTACAATTGGAAAGTGGTTACAGACACCTCATTACACGTAAAACATCTTAAACCAACTGGCGCTAATTACAATAAAACAGCACGTTATAAACAAGGCGAAGCCTTTTACTCATTGGGTTATGGGTTTACAATAACTGCGATAGCTTCTATAAAATTAGCCTTAATGAAAAAGAAACCTTTGTTGTTTTTGGACTACATTAAGGGATTTTGGAAGGCAAAATGGTCAAAAAAACCACTTTTAGTGACCGAAGAACAAGCGAAATTCATTCGGAAATACCGCTGGAGAAAAATAAAAGAAAAGTTGTTTTAATCGATAAAGTTCTATTTCGGCATGAATCGCGTTAGGGATAGCAGTGGATCCCGATTTTTCATCGGGAGAAACGAATAGCCCGACCTGAAAGGGAACGCCCAAAAAAAACTCATAACTAATAACTCATAACTACTACACCAATTCAAAATAAAATGATTTATTTTTTTTCGGGTCACAACTTCTTAGTATTTTTGACCATATTTTAAAACTATGATGTTGCTTCGCTATCTATCGCAAATAGGAAAATATTTTCTGATGCTGAAAGAAGTCTTTAATAAACCCACTAAATGGTCGGTTATGAAAGGCTTAATTTTCAAAGAAATTGATGATTTGGTTATCGATTCTCTTGGGATAGTAGCTTTCATATCTTTCTTTGTGGGTGGTGTAGTTTCCATACAAACGGCGCTTAATTTAACCAATCCTTTAATTCCTAAACAACTTATTGGTTTTGCCACCAGACAATCGATTATATTAGAGTTTGCTCCAACGTTTATTTCTATCATTATGGCTGGTAAAATGGGCTCTTTTATCACATCAAGTATAGGAACGATGCGTGTTACCGAGCAAATTGATGCCTTAGAAGTAATGGGTGTAAACTCCTTAAATTACCTTGTTTTTCCTAAAATAATAGCTTCACTTTTGTATCCTTTTTTAATTGGAATCGCTATGTTTTTGGGCATTTTGGGAGGATGGATTGCTGGAGTTTATGGCGGATTTGTTTCGAGTAATGAATTCATCACCGGACTTCAAACCGAGTTCATACCATTTCACATTGAATATGCTTTTATAAAAACCGTTGTTTTTGCGTTACTTCTAGCCACTATTCCTTCTTTTCATGGCTATTATATGAAAGGCGGTGCATTAGAAGTTGGTAAAGCAAGTACTGTTTCCTTTGTGTGGACAAGTGTGGTAATTATTCTAACAAACTATGTACTAACCCAATTACTTTTAACCTAATGATAGAAGTTAAAAATGTAGAAAAATCGTTTGGTGAATCAAAAGTTTTAAAGGGAATTACAACCACTTTTGAAACAGGAAAAACCAACCTTATTATCGGACAAAGTGGTTCGGGTAAAACTGTTTTACTTAAATCATTATTAGGAATTTTCACACCTGATTCGGGAACCATATCGTTTGACGGCCGAATTTATTCTAATTTAAATGCTGACGAAAAGAGAGCACTTAGAACAGAAATAGGAATGGTTTTTCAAGGAAGTGCTTTATTTGACAGTATGACCGTCGAAGAAAATATAGGATTCCCATTGAGAATGTTTTCGGACAAATCTGAAGAGGAAATTAAAGAACGTGTTAACATTGTTATTCACAGAGTAAACTTAATCAATGCCAATCACAAAAAGCCATCTGAAATTTCGGGTGGTATGCAAAAACGTGTGGCTATCGCAAGAGCAATTGTTAACAATCCCAAATATTTATTCTGTGACGAACCCAATTCGGGACTAGATCCTAAAACTGCTATTGTCATTGATAATTTGATTCAAGAAATCACACAAGAATACAATATCACCACCGTAATCAATACACATGACATGAATTCTGTTATGGAAATTGGTGAAAAAATTGTTTTTCTAAAAGAAGGTATTTTAGCTTGGGAAGGCACTAAAAAAGACATCTTTAAAACCGATAATGAAGCCATTGTTGACTTTGTCTATTCTTCTAATTTATTCAAAAAAATTAGGAAAGCTCAAAACAAAGAAGAATAATTACACGTTTATTTAGCGATTAAAACCCATCCGTGTTTTTCTTCTCCAGAACCTAATTGCAAGAAATAATAATAGGTTGAATCGGGCAACATGCCTTCGTTCATGTTTTGTCCGTACCATTGATTCGTATAATTATCTTGCTCATATACCAACCTACCCCATCTACTGAATACCTGAAACTTCAAAACATTATAACCTGTTAAATCAAAACTATCGTTATTGCCATCATTATTTGGGGTAATCACATTTGGAAAATCACAAAACGTATTGATAACATTTATCGTTTGTGGAGCAGAACAACCCTCGGCATTGGTTACAACTACTTCATAATTACCTCGTGGTTGATTGGTTAAAATTATAGGATTTTGAGTGCTTGTGTACCCATTTGGTCCAGTCCACTGATAAGTAGCAGTATTCCCATCAAAGGAATCGTCAATAGGCACAATGGTAACTAAATAAGTTCCGCCCGAACAAGATGCTTCATAAGTATAAACCGGAATTGGATGAACTAAAATGACTACGGATGCCGTTGCTGAACATCCATTACTTGATGCTGTAACCGTATAGGTTCCACTATTATCGACAGTAGAATTAGTTATCGTCGGATTTTGAATAGTAGATGAAAAATTATTCGGACCACTCCACTGATAAGTAACTCCACTATTGTTTTGAACATTAAATTGAATGTTTTCTCCTGTACAATACGATGGATTAACCGTAATAACCGGAACATCTACTGCAGGATTATACTGTACTGTAACTATTGACTCGTCAATGCTATTGCAAAAACCTGTAACCGTATATTTAAAAATATATGTTCCATAAGGAATTCCTATTGGAAGCCAATTACTACCTGTTAACATTCCACTTGTGGTAGTTTCTTGCCAACTACCGCCGTTGTCATAACTTCCTATTAAAAGTGAAAATAAGTTTATACCACCAGAACTTCCACAAATTACTAAATGACCATCTTGTCCCGCATTTGGAGTGTTGACAGCCGGAATAGTATACGAAAGGATTTTATCTACACAAGACGTTGCATTAGATGAATAAATTCTAACATAATACGTTCCTGGCGTAGTTGTGTTAGAAAACGGATTGAAAGACAAAACGTTTGTGGTACTTAAAATTGTGGTGGTATTGGTACCTTTCCACCATTGATAGTTTAAAAATGCAAAAGGTTGTACTGATAAAGACCCATTCAATCCGCTACACAAATTATTAGGTGTTATCGCAGGCTCAGGTAAAGTAGTAATATCAAAAAGGCGGTTTACAATATTGCCACAAAAATCTTCTACTCTAAAATTGTAGATACCAGGTTGTAAACCAGAAAACACATTGGAATTAGCATTATCTACAAAAAAAGGCTGTCCATCTTTTGTGGTAATTTTATAATGTAACGGTGGTGCACCATTGGCTACAATTACTACTTGAGCACCGCCATTAGAACACGGAAGCGTATAGGCCGCAGTTATTTTTAATTCTCCTGTAAAATCAAATGTTTTAACAAGTTCAACGCAGGCTTGTAAATTGGATGTTCCATTAGAATAATAGTAATATTCCATCATAATTCTAAAAGTTCCCAATGCTGCTACATTAGTATTCAGCGTATTATTTGTTAAAAGATAGGAATTCAGTGTATTCGGGATTGAGTTTGCGGGATAAACAACATTGGTATAAGGATGTACCCACTGATTAGTCGCTGGATCATATTTTTGCAACCAAAAATTGTGTGAATTGGTATTATTATCTTGATAATTCATGTCCAAATTAAAGGAACCACAATTCGGAATCAATTCTATATCATTATCCACCACATGATATCCTGTAAGTTGCAACGTTTCTGTACGTTCAACATTACAAGCATCTTTAGAATAAAAAACATAGGTGCCTTGTGGAAATGAATTCATATAGAAAAAACCATCAGAGGCAATATTTGCAGTTGCATTGTAAGGCAATGCATAAGGAAATGATGGTGGAGCACTAGTAATTATAACGGTTTGTAATGCTCCATTGGGGCTGCTCAAATAAATAGAATCAAAATTTTCTCCACATCCTTTTTTTTCATTTAATGTTAAAGGACTAGTTACTATATTTGGAGAAAGCGTTACCGTTCTAATATAATGTCTTCCGCAAGTATCTACAATATCTAAAGTATAATTTCCTGCGGGAAGAAATAAAATTTCTGCAAATATTGGAGTGGTGATATAAGCTGAAACATCATTGGGTAACGTTTGATTATAGGCGCTTGGTGCTTGTGTGATTGAAATAGAAGCCAAATTACATCCTATGGCATTAACTTGAATGGAGCCGTTGTAAGAAGAGCAACCTGTGACATTTATTCCGTTGACAACCATATCAACTACTTTTGGTGGAATGTTAACGGTTAAATTAAAAGGCTTTCCACAAATATCAACTCCTTGAAAAGTATAAGTACCTGCTGGTAATGACATTTGAAAAATGCCATTAGTAATATTGAAAGAAACATCATATGGTAATGGATGATTTAAGTTTACCGTTGCTGCCGTTATTATTACCAATGTTACTTGTGGAAATGTACCACCTGGAATTTGAATTACCATTTCAGAACTGCACGGATCTGGATTAGGTAAAAGAAGATAACCTGGTGAATTAATCTCAACTTGTGTTTGTGCTGATCGTCCACAAGCATCCGTAATTTCTATAATATAATTTCCATTTGGCATATCTTGTGTAGCAGTAGAAAGATAAACTGAAGTTCCTGTAAAAGGCCCTGGATGATTGGTATTGAATGTAGCTGGGTTAAATCCGGCTGGAGCCGATAAAAAATTAACGGTATATGGTGGTAAATAATTACATGGTGAAATATCTAATCCCTTAAGGCAGTTTGGATAAATAAAATGCGATTGAACATAAAGCTGTTGGTTTATTTGGTTACCATTACTATGGTATGTATTTCCACACGCATCAGTTACTTGAATATCAAAAGTATAAGCCTGATTGTGATAAAATGGTAAAGTTAATAACGCCGATTGAACAGAAGCATTTCCCGAACTTAAAGTTTGATTTACAACCGTTGGAGCACCACCTGAAGGAGGATAAACGGTTGCTTGAATAGATAAAGGATACCGTATTGACGTATTAAAATAGGAAGTAATATCAAAATAGCCTGAAATGCTATTACAACTAGGTAATTGGCAGTAGGTATGAAATGAGTCTAGAATTAAATTGGGTGGATTGGAGAATGTTAGCGTATACGACTGTACAACACCTTCGCCACAATTATCATTAACTCTAATGTTATAGGTTCCTGCTGGTAAATTAGGAAACGAATTTGATGCTTGAGGCGGCACTATTACTGGCCCAGAAATAATTTCGTAGGACACCGGATTTCCTGTTAAAACAGTGGCTGTAATTATACCAATATTGCAACTTACGGCTTGACTTGTCAACTGATACGTTAGAAATGTTCTTACATCAAAAATTTGAATATCTTGTTGTTGCGAATTGCTTAAATTCCCTAATGTTTGTGTAGCTACAACTCGGTAATTTCCTGCCGACAAGCCCGTAAAAGTATTAGTGACTTGTACATTAATGGGAGTAAGCAAATCTGGAAATTTATAAATGCTATAGGTAATTGTTGACCCAGCTGTTGTACCAGAAACAGTAAATGATAACGAGCCATTACCGGTACACGTTTCGTCAGTTTTGGTTACCTGCAAAGAAAAAGGAGTTATTTGTGCATTTGAAAATTGAAAAAATAAAAGGAAGGTAAAAAGGCTTATAAATATCTTGAAATGGCTTTTCATAGGATTATTTTTATTATTCTAATACTATAAAGATACAAATTTGATATAATGGTTGCGTCAAAAAATAAAAAAAGGAGCTAAAATTTGCTCCTTTACGTATTAGAAATTCTTTACAGAAAAATAGATACACTGTTTGAACCGCGTTTCTTGAAGTAATATCCGTACATTTTTAAACTGATTAACTTGGTTGTCATCGTATAAAAAATAGACCGGAAAACTCTCTTCATTTTTAACTATTAGTAGAGGAGCAATGGCTGTTTTATCTTTGGAAGCAATATACATTTCTTTCATGATGTGATATTTAATTTCAAAAGCATTTGCTTCTGCTAAAGTAATCAAACTATGAAGGACTTGCTCTACATCTTCTGCAATATTTCCAGAAGCAGTTACTTTGTTTATTGCAAAACCAAAATCATTACAATTAGAAAAAAAAGTAGTATTCAAGGGCAATTCCACATCTTTATAATAAAAAATTAATCCGTCAGAAACTAATTGCTGTACCTTACTTTTAAAAAGAATTTTTCTGATTATAATAATTGGAATAAGTATAACAAATAAAATCAAAGCTAATACTAGCCCAAAAATAGAAGAATAAATTGCCCTAAAACTAAAACAATTTTTAAAATATAACGACCAATATTCTGAAAGCGAATTGCTTCCTAAACAATACTTAATTATTATTGTGATGTTCGTTAAGTTAACAATCAAATTGAATACAATAATAAGAAGTACTAATAAAATTAAGAGAACCTGCATACTATAATTTATTTGCCATGGCAGTTATACGCTTAATATCTTGTTCCTTACTTTTTGGATAAATCATTAAAACATCGTCTTTATCAACAATAATAAAATCGTCTAAACCATCAACAATAATTAGCTTTTTACCTTCGGCTCTAATGATATTATTAGAGGCATTTTCAAGAATTACAGTAGCATTGACTACCGCATTATTTTGTTCGTCTTTGTCTAATTTTTCGTGCAATGAACCCCAAGTACCTAAATCATTCCAATCGAAAGTTGCTGGCAAAACATAAACATTTTCAGCATTTTCCATAACCGCATAATCAATCGAAATGTTTTCTGCTTTGGCATAATTTTCATCAATAAATTGCTTTTCAGCATGCGTATTGTATGTTTCTAATCCTTGTTGAAACAATGCATACATTTGTGGTTGAAATTTTTCAAAAGCTGTAGTTATTGACTGTGTAGACCAAATAAAAATTCCACCATTCCAAAGAAAATTACC
>CAZNWY010000038.1:0-26428 GCA_964577105.1 uncultured Flavobacterium sp. | reverse complement strand
TTGTGATGGATTGTTGGCGGAATTTCGTGTAGGCATGACGTGCAAATTACAATTGCATCCGAAAGTAAAAAAGAGTTGCAAACACAGCAAGCTCTAGGGAAGAACAAATTAATTAGGCTTGTAAACATACTTATTGGCTTTGAAAGCATTAAAAATAAAAAAATCTTCGATACAAATCAATTTAAGTTGTCATTTTAGAGTCACTTTTTATATTTTTGCACCATTATGGCAAAACAAGACGATTTATTTAAAAATGTAGTTTCGCATGCAAAAGAGTACGGATTTATTTTTCCGTCAAGCGAAATATACGATGGTTTGAGTGCGGTGTATGACTATGCTCAAAACGGTGTTGAATTGAAGAAAAACATTCGCGAATATTGGTGGAAATCAATGGTGCAAATGCATGAAAATATTGTGGGATTGGACGCTGCAATTTTGATGCATCCAACCACTTGGAAAGCATCAGGTCACGTAGACGCCTTTAACGATCCGTTAATTGACAATAAAGATTCTAAAAAACGATATAGAGCCGATGTTTTAATTGAGGATTATGCCGAAAAATTAAATCTGAAAGCTAAGAAAGAAATCGAAAAAGCGCGTGAACGTTTTGGCGATGCTTTCGACGAAGAGCAATACAAAACAACCAATCCACGTGTGATGGAATATCTTGCTAAAGAGCGAGAAATTTTGGAACGAATGGGACGTTCTTTAGGAAATGGCGATTTAGAAGATGTAAAAGCCTTAATCGAAGAATTAGAAATTGCCGATCCTGAAACGGGTTCTAGAAACTGGACGGATGTGAAGCAATTCAACTTGATGTTCGGGACAAAATTAGGAGCTTCTGCAGAAAATGCAATGGATTTATACTTGCGCCCAGAAACAGCTCAAGGAATTTTTGTAAATTTCTTGAATGTTCAAAAAACAGGTAGGATGAAAATTCCATTCGGAATTGCGCAAACTGGAAAAGCTTTCAGAAATGAGATTGTTGCTAGACAATTTATTTTCAGAATGCGTGAGTTTGAACAAATGGAAATGCAGTTTTTTGTAAAACCAGGTGAAGAAATGAAATGGTATGAGTATTGGAAAACCACTCGTTTAAATTGGCATTTATCCTTAGGTTTAGGAAAACAAAATTACCGTTTTCACGACCACGAAAAATTGGCGCATTATGCCAATGCTGCGGCAGATATCGAATTTAATTTCCCATTCGGATTTAAAGAATTGGAAGGAATTCACTCTAGAACCGATTTTGATTTGAAAGCACACGAGCAATATTCTGGTAAAAAATTACAATATTTTGATAACGAAACCAATTCGAGTTATGTGCCTTATGTGGTTGAAACTTCGGTTGGTTTAGATAGAATGTTCTTGGCGGTTTTTGCTACTTCTTTGCAAGAAGAAACTTTAGAAGATGGTTCAACTAGAACCGTATTGCGTTTGCCATCGGTTTTAGCGCCAACCAAAGCGGCAGTTTTACCATTGGTTAAAAAAGACGGTTTGCCAGAAGTGGCTCAAAGTATCATTGACGATTTAAAATGGGATTTCAATGTAGCTTACGATGAAAAAGATGCGGTTGGAAGACGTTACAGAAGACAAGATGCTTTAGGAACGCCATTTTGTATCACTGTCGATCATCAAACTTTGGAAGATCAAACGGTAACCATTCGACACCGAGATACGATGCAACAAGATCGCGTAAAAATTTCAGAATTACGAGATATCATCAACAACGAAGTTTCAATGCGAAACTGGTTGATGAAAACTAGATAATAGTATTTAAAGGGTTTGTTTTTCAAACCCTTTTTTTATTGATTTACCTCCCGAACAATTGTTAATAACCTTGTTTGAGTTTGTGTGAATTTTCACAAATTTTAAGCATAACTTTATTTCGATGAAATATCTTACAATTAATAAAAGTACAGATTTTCGTTATTTTTTTAAAACATTAAAAATCAATAATATATATAAAAAATCACTATAAACATTATTTGATTTTTATGTTCCTTTTTTGTTTTAAAAAGACAATAAAACAATGCGTTTTTATAAAAAGTTAGGTCGTTCATCGGATATTTTTTCCGTTCAACTATAAACATTTAATTGTTAAAAAAACCTATCAGGACGACTTTCAGCTATTTGCTAAATAATTTAATTTAGTCATGTTGTAAAAATGTGTGATTTTACAACGATAAAATGCATTAGCCCCAAGCTATCTTATTATTTATCCGTGAGTTGTGTGAACTCATAAACTGATGCTTTACCCCAAAAGTAAGGCAATTGAAAGAATTTACATTTGTAATTATTGATGACAATCAAGACAATGCAATGAAGACTAAAGCTGTGGCTGAACGTTTTCAGAATTTGCATTTTTTGGCTGTTGCCCATAACTATGACGATGGTTTGGATGTTGTATTAGAAACACAACCAGACATTGTTTTTCTTGAAATTAATCCAGCCGACGCAAGTTCCAATCTTTCATTAGAATTCATTAACGAATTACACCGATATTTAAAAGTTGTTCCTAAAATTTTTATTACTACTTCAACAGAATCGTTGTGTTATAAGGCCTTTAAATACGGAGTTTTTGATTATTTTGTCAATCCGTTACAAGTAAAAGATTTACGCAAAACACTATTCCGTTTAGATAAAGAATATGGTGACAGTTTGCCTACCAATCCATCCATTTCTTCTGCTAAAGAAGATTCAAAATCAGCAGAAGTTTCCAATGAAATTGTGACAATTTCCCAAGACGAACAGGTAGATTCAGGAGAAGAAATTGCGGAAGCCACTAAACCAGTTAAGTTACTTCGTTCTGAAAATGAAAAGATAGCGCCGCTTATTATTTGCGTAAAATCTTATGGTGATTACCGATATATCGATGCCAAAGACATTGCCTATCTTCAAGCTGACAATAATTCTACAGACATCCATTTAAATGGTGGCGAAATGATAACAGCTTTTAAAACCTTGAAGCATTTTGAAGGTATTTTAAAATATCCGTTTGTTAGAATCCACAATAGTTATATTGTCAATGTAGATTTTATTTCTCGAATTCATACCGGAAATACCGTATGTCATATTAAAAATTCTACTACCAAACTGCCATTTTCTAAATCGTATAAAGAAAATGTCGATGCTATAATTGCTACAATTGCATCTGGAAATTACCTAGAGATATAATTTTTTTGTTTTTTTAAGAAAAATACTATAGTTTCACAAAAAGAAAAGTATGGAACTAAATATTTTAATAATAGACGATCATCCTGCAATTATAGAAGGATACAAAGCGATTTTGTCTTTTAATAAAAGAGGATATCAAATCAATTCCACAACCGCATTTGATTGTGAGTCAGCATACAATATTGTTGTAAACCAACCAGAAATGACATTTGATGTGATTTTTATTGATATCAATTTGCCTGGATATTTAGAAAAAAAAGTTCAATCAGGTGTAGATTTAGTCATGTTAGTTAGAAAATTTAGACCCGAATCAAAAATAATTGTGTTGACTTCTCACACTGAGAAAATTGTGATCGATCGCATTTTAAATGAAGCCAATCCAGAAGGACTTTTATTGAAGTGTGACGTAAAATCGGAAGATTTTTTGAATGCGTTTATTTCCATAGTTAATGGCGGACAATGTTTTAGTGAAACTGTTTTGAAGTTTAAAGAAATAGTTCCAGAAGAAGCCAAAAAATTAGATTACTACAACCAACAAATCATATTATTGCTTTCTCAAGGATTGAAAACCAAAACGATCCAAGACCAACTTTGTTTGTCTAAAAGTGCCGTAGATAAAAGAAAAGTGGTGATTAAAAACTTTTTCGGAATCGATAAAGGAAATGATGAAGATATTTTAAGGGAAGCACGCAAACATGGATTGATATAAATTTTAATTTTTTGAAAAATGTACACTTTTTGCTTACCTGTTATATGAAATTAACTATTTAATTTTGTGATATCATTTATGATAATAATATTCTCAAGTTAATTTGAAGTCAATTAAAAAACAATAGTGTTTCTCTAAATAATAGAAAACGCAATTGTTAAATTCAAAGGATATTAGCAGAATATGGAGTTTTAATTACAATCTAATAATGTTATTACTGCAATTTAATTAGTTAAATATTAACAAAAGAATTATGAAGTTTTTTATAATATAATCATACAAGCCATTAAGAGGAATTCTAGTTTATCTGCATTTGATTATTAAATTACACCCATTGTAAAAAACGATTAATTCTGCAAAAAGTGGGTTTCAAGTGAAAGCTTGGAGCTCACTTTTATTTATTTTAAAATGTAAATTTATGAGGACTATTTTTTCTTTTATTGTTGTTACGATGTTGCTTCTTCTGTGGAGTTGCAATCATAACAATCGTGAAATAGAATCACAACCCTTCAATGATTCTATTAAAAAATACCTCGATTTAGCAAGTAACGACACCCTTCCTTTTAAAATCCGTGATAGTTATAACCAAAAAGCATTTTCTTTTATTGACTTGAGTAAGAATGATACGTTGGTGAGGTGGTATTTATATTTAAATTCTCGGATTTTTTTTAAATTAAATGATTTAAAAAAATTAAAAGAATCAACAGATGTTTTGTTTGAAAAAGCCACTAAAAGTAAAGATTCTAATAAAATAGTGTCATCTTACAGGCTTTATGATAAATATTACACATTATCAAGTATAAATGATAGTGCCATTTACTATTGTTTTAAAGCAAAACGATATTATGAAAAAATCAAGGATAATGAAAATTTAGCTTTAATATATTTCGACATAAGTATAATTCTAAATTATGAATCTGATTTTTTAGGAAGTAATAAATACGCATTTTTAGGTTTGAAATGTACAAAGAAGCCTTATACAATAAGGATTTTAAAAACTCAAATCGCATCTAATTTATCTGTTCTACATGAATACGAAAATTCTAATAGATATTATGAAGAAGCATTAGAAGTTGTTTTTAAAAATAGGCAATTGAACAAGTCTAAATTTGTTGTTTGGTGCGATATCAGTTCTAATTTGATTGATAATAAAAAATACAAACAAGCGATTTATTATTTAAAAAAAGTATTAGGTAGTAAAGAAGCAGCGCTAGTAAATCCTGAAAATTTTGCACTTGCTAATGATCTATTTGCACATTGTAAATTGAAGTTAGGGGATTATAATGGATTACCCAAACTTTTTTTTAAATCAGAAAAAATTAGAAAAGATAATTTCATTGAAAATGGGAGTAATTATAATAAAATTTATCTTTCAGAATATTATTCGTTAAAAAAAGACACTTTAAAAGCAATTCATTATGCAAGAGAAGCCATCAAAATTTCGAAACAATTTAAAAATCCGAATGATATTTTATCATCCATAGAACAATTGATTAGGGTTGATCGTTTAAAATCAAAAAAAGAGATTCAAGAATACATAAGAATAAATGACAGTTTAAAGATAGCAGAGCGTCTATTCAGGGATAAATTTTCCAGAATTGAATATGAAACCGAAGAAATTAGTCAAGAAAAAGAAAGGGCTGTTAAACAAAAATGGATTATCAGCTCTATAATAACTGGAATCTTGATAATAGTGTTGTTGTTGTTTGTGGTTTTCAGACAAAAAACCAGACAAAAAGAATTGCAACTGCTTCAAGATCAACAAAAAGCCAACGAAGAAATTTACCAATTACTCATCAATCAACATGTAAAAGAGGAAGAAGCACGCCAAAATGAAAAAAAGCGGATTGCTTTGGAGTTGCATGATAATGTAATGAACCAATTGGCAAGTACTCGATTCAACTTATACGCTATTTCACAAAATACAGATAAAGAAACAATTGAAAAAGCATTATCACATATTGATAAAATTAAAGATATAGAAAATGAAATTAGAACCATTACCCACAATTTAAGTAATGATATTTTTACAGGGACATATAATTTTAAAAGTATTTTAGAAAAATTAATTGACGAACAAAATAAAACGTATTCCACACATTATAAGTTGGAATTAGATGCTAATATCGATTGGGAGGTTATCTCTGGAAAACTTAAAATGAATTTGTATCGCATTCTTCAAGAGCTTATATACAATATCAATAAACATGCTCAAGCTACCTTTTCTGTAATTAGTATTGTATTAGACAACAACAATATCTGTATGGCAGTTCAAGACAATGGAAAAGGTTTTGTCGTTTCGGAATCGGCAAATGGCATAGGGATGAAAAATATTGAACAACGACTAAAAGAAGTACAAGGCAAAATAAATGTTCGGTCTTCTATTGGTAATGGGACCAATGTGTTTATTACCATACCAGTGTGACGCTATTTTATAATTTCAACTAAAGGGTTGCGAAATTTTTATTTTGCAACCTTTTTTGTTTTTTTTATAAAATTTAATATACTTAAAATCAGTGTTTTATATTGAATAATTATTGCTTTTTTTAAGTTTTTTTAGTGAGTTTTTCAAAAACAGTCATTCACCCAAATTTGAATGCTATTCACTAACAAACGACATCATTTCACATCATAAACGTGTAGTGTTATCAATTGATTCTCATTGCTGTAGTAGTTTTACGACGTCAAAAGCCCCAAACGAGTTTTAAAACTGGCTTTTTACACAACATTAAAAGTCTAACAAAAACTATAAAAATTTAGAATTATGAAAAAATCATTAGTAATATTCGGATTATTCTCATTAATGATGGTGTTAACTTCATTTAATACGCCTAATGAGATTGGAGGTTCAAGAATTCCAGATACTAACGTTTCTCCAATAGGAGGTTCAAGAATTCCAGACACTAACTTTTCTCCAATAGGAGGTTCAAGAATTCCAGACACTAACTTTTCTCCAATAGGAGGTTCAAGAATTCCAGATACAAATTAAATTTAAACATATTTAATATTTGACAAGCTACCAATACCTGGTAGCTTTTTTTATTTAATAATTAATTGTATTTTTGAAAAATACAATTCTAAATATTTTGAAAAGAATTCTTATCTTATCGATTGTTTTTTTTGCTTTTGGGTGTAATAAAAGCAAGATAAAAAATGCTGAGATAAATTCAAATAGCGATACATTGAAAAAATATATTGAATATATTTCAAATGATAGTTTAAGTTTAGAAAAAAAAATCTATTATAGTGAAAGGTCTTTTAAAATTATTAAGACTCAAAAAAATGATACTATAAAGAGAAGTAATTTACTGAAAATTCTAATTTTTTATTTAAATAATAAAGAATGGAAAAATTTTGATTCTATATATGATACTTTTTTAAAATGTTCTGTTGAGGAAAAAGATTCAATAAATATAGCAAATGCTTATAGGTATAAAGCGGGTTATTATAAATATAATGGAATCTACGATAGTTCTTATATTTATTATTTAAAAGCAGAAAAAATATTTAAAAAAATAAATGATAATGTTAATCTTGGAAATACTTTATTAAATGAAAGTATAGTTCAGTATTATGGTACGGATTTTTCGGGTTCAGATTTGACAGCAGCAAGAGCTTATTCATATATAAGTAAAGGGAAAGATAAACAAAAGTTATATATACTATTGACTGTAATTGGTAATATTGCTCTAGAGCTAAAAGATTATGACAAAGCTTTAATATATAATAAACAAGCCTTGAAAATAGTTGAGGATAATAAATTAGATGATAGTCAACACCCAAAGGCAACTTGTTTGAATAATATTGGAAATTCTTATAAATTTCAAAAAAACTACAAAGAAGCAATCAGTTATTTTAGTCGTGCATTAAAAGACAAGAATCTTATAAATGACACACCTGATTTGTATCTTATACTTTTAGATAATTTAGCATATTCTAAGTTTAAATTAAAGGATTATAGTCAATTACCAGATTTATTTTATAAATCAATTGCAGTAGGCGAGAGGTTAAAGGTAAATTCTAATTTAGTTGTCAGTAAAATACATCTTTCTGAGTTTTTTGCAGAAAAGAAGGACACTTTTAAATCTAAGAAATATGCTTATGAAGCTTTAAACGATGCAAAGAAGCTTAAATCTCCAGCGAATATATTAGTTGCATTACAACAAGTTTCATATGTAGATCATGTAAAATCATCTTTATATACCAAAGATTATATAAAAATTAGCGATAGCCTTCAAGTAGCAGAACGAAAATCAAAAGACCGTTTTGCTCGCCTACAACTCGAAACGGAAGAAATCAAAAAAGAAAATAATGATCTCGAGGAAAAAAACAGAAACATCCTCAACTATTTTATGGGTACCATGGTTATTGGTGGTTTCTTGTTTTTTATGAGAGCACAAAGAGCTCGTAGCCGAGAACTCATTCTTCGACAATCACAACAACGGGCCAACGAAGAAATATACAAACTCATCATTACCCAACAAAATAAACTCGAAGAAGGCCGTGTTTTAGAGAAATCTAGAATTGCAAAAGAACTTCACGATGGCGTTTTAGGTAGAATGTTTGGGTTGCGACTCAATCTGGATGGGCTCAATCAGCGAAACGATGAAGAAGCCATAAGAGAACGTGTTCGCTGCTTAGAAGAATTAAAAACAATTGAGCAAGATCTTCGTGAAATTTCACACGAGTTGAGTAGAGAAAAATATGTTTTAATTAATAACTTTGTGGCTATTGTAAACAATCTTTTAGAAGAACAAGCCAAAGTCAATACCGCTACTTTATCAACCAAAATAGATGCTAATATCGATTGGGATTTGTTGTCCAATACAACCAAAATCAATTTGTATCGAATTCTTCAAGAAAGTTTACAAAACATCAACAAATATGCAAAAGCATCAACTATAAAAGTTGAGTTCAAAAAAGATAAAAAAGGAAATTTAATTCTTAATATTGCAGACGACGGAATCGGATTTGAAGTCGATAAAAAAAGTAAAGGAATTGGTTTGAAAAATATTGTCACTCGAACTCACGAAAGTGAAGGTACCATTGAAATTAAATCAACACTAAATAAAGGAACCCAAATTAAAATTACCGTTCCATTGGAACACAAAACTATTAAAGTATAACAATGAATCCCCAAAACATCAATGTGCTAATTGTTGACGACCACCCATTCATCATTCAAGGGTATAAAAATGTCATCAAATTATTTCCCAATAAAAGCATCGAATTTACATTTTTTGAAGCCAACGATTGTAAAACGGGTTATGAAGCTGTAATGAACGCTCCTGTTTCCTACGACATTGCTTTTTTGGATGTAAGTATGCCTGTTTATGAGGAAAAAAACATCAACACGGGTGAAGATATAGCTAAACTTTTAATGAAAGAAATGCCCGATTGTAAAATTGCATTGCTTACCATGCATTCTGAGAGTTTAAAAGTACAATCTATCATTGACGAAATTAATCCACAAGGATTGGTTATTAAAAACGACCTAGGTTTCGATAGTATGATTTTAGCGCTAGATACTTTAATTAAAGGCGAAGTTTACTATAGCGATTCGGTAATTAAGTTTTTAAACAACCAACAAAAAGAAAAAGTCTACGTAGATGTAATCGATAAACAAATTTTACATTACTTGTACAAAGGAGTAAAATACGATGATATTCCACTTTATATTACCATCTCTTCAAGTTCTGTAAAAACTAGAAAAGAAAATATGAAAGACTTATTAGGAATTTCAGGTTGCAAGGATTCCGAATTAGTTGCAGTAGCCAAAGACAGAGGCATGTTATTATAAAAAAAAGCGATACTAAATCAAGTATCGCTTTTTTATTTAGGCTTCCAAAGCATTCCATCCACGAGCTTTCAAAGGAATTTTGGTGTTGGCTTTTGTAATCAAATGAATGCCCTCACTTTCTTGTGTCATATGCCCAATAACTGTAAAATTCGGATTGGCTTTAATTTTATCGTAATCTTCCAAAGCAATGGTAAACAATAATTCGTAATCTTCACCACCATTAATAGCAACGGTTGTTGAGTCGATATTAAATTCTTCACACACATTGATGAACTGCGGATCAACCGGAATTTTCTCTTCGTATAAATTGCAACCCACCTTACTTTGCTTGCAAATATGAATAATCTCTGACGATAATCCGTCCGAAATATCAATCATTGAAGTAGGTTTTAATTCTAATTTTTCAAATAATTCTCTAATATCGTGACGCGCTTCGGGTTTCAATTGGCGTTCAATTAAATACGTGTAGGCATCTAAATCGGGTTGATTATTCGGGTTCACTTGAAATACTTGCTTTTCGCGTTCCAACACTTGTAATCCCATGTAGGCCGAGCCTAAATCGCCAGTTACCACCAATAAATCAGTTGATTTGGCACCATTTCTATACACGATATCTTCTTCATTAGCTTCGCCTATAGCTGTTATTGAAATAATCAAACCTTTTTGAGACGAAGTAGTGTCGCCACCAATTACATCTACATTATAAAATTTGGCCGCCAAAGCAATACCATCAAATAATTCTTCCAAAGCTTCCAACGGAAATCGATTGGAAACCGCCACCGAAACCGTAATTTGAGTCGGTTTAGCATTCATCGCACAAATATCCGAAACATTTACCACCACGGCTTTATAGCCCAAATGACGCAACGGCATGTAAGACAAATCAAAATGCACACCTTCAATTAATAAGTCCGTTGAAACGACTGCTTTTTTAGCTACAAAATCTAAAACAGCCGCATCGTCACCAATGCCTTTTAGTGTTGAAGCTTGTTTTACATCAAAATTTTTAGTCAAATGGTCAATCAAACCAAATTCACCCAATTGAGAAAGCGAAGTACGTTGTGGATTTTTATCTTCTATCATTTTTTCAGTTTCAAAGTTTGAAGTGGCAAAGGTACGAAGGATTTTTTAGTAGATACAAAGACAGTAATTTTTTTAAAAATTAATCTCCATTTACACCAAATTTTCTAAAAGCTTGAATTGTTTGATATATGCCATATGAAACAAATATTTTCCCTAAAATCAGAAAGAATACAGGAAAAAAATAATTTTCAGCCTCATCAATGGGAGGTTTTAAAAATGATAAAGGATTTACAAATTTAAGATATTTAACAAAAAAATCTTCAATAGAATTAGGCAAAAACGTAATGCTTTGAATTGATATTGTAAATGTGATTAAGTAGAGTAAATAAAAAATAAAACTAGTAAAAATTGTAAACTTTATGCCTTTAAACCAATCTAAACCGAAGTAATTAGATTGTTCGTTGAAAAATAATATAAATGAATCTTTCCAATTTTTATTTTTTTCGTGTTTGTAAATATCTAATTCATACGCCTTAAATCGTAAATAATCTATTTGATTATGAGAATTTATTAATTCACGTTTTATTATTCTTATTGTTCTTCTATCACAATCAAAAATGTTATTAATTTTAAAATCATCAAAAAATGTGATTTCAGAAAATGAAACTTGATATAATTTTATTGAGTTTACTTCAACATTATCAAAAGAAACTTTTCTTTCAAATGTTGTATGAATAATTTCTAAAAAATTAAATTTTGATTTATTGAAATGTGGAAAACTTTTAAATAAACAACTTGAAATTTTTAAATTAGTTTTTTCTAGGTTTTTACATTCTTCAAATCCAGAATATGAATGAAATTTGCAATCGTGAAATGTAGTATTTTCACCAAAATTAGAATTTTTAAAGTAAACTTTTTTAAAATGACAAACAGTAAAGTAGCATGTTTTAATTATTTTAAAATTTGTAAAATCTGTTTCATTACCAAAAAGGCATGACGAAAAATTAGCCTTTTCAAATGTTGAGTCATTAAAACATAAATTTATGCTTATGTCATTTTCTTTTATTGGTCTTGTACTGAATGAAAACTGACCTTTTTTTATATATAAATTTGAACAATTAAAATCTTTTATTGAGCATTTTTCAATTCTAATATTACCAATTAAAGGTTTTTTATCACTATCAATATTAAGCTCATTAAAAGTTCCAAAATCAATATTTAGGTTTTCAATATTTTTGATGAAACTGAATTGTAGCTTATGAAATTTACATCTTTTAACATTAATATCTTCTTCAAAAGTACAATTATGAAAAATCATATTCATGTTTTCATTTATACCTTCAATAAATAATAAATTCTCAAAGCAGCAATTATTAAATTTTATATATGATAAGTTTTTAATGATATAATTTGAAATATTTAAGTTAGAATTTATGGTTTCACCATAAAATTCATAGGTACCACTTTTTAGTTTTATTTCTAATTCTTCTCCTGTCATATATATTTAAAAAAGGTATCTTCAAATATAATCAAAAAAACCCAACAACTTTCGTTATCAGGTTTTCTATATTCTTTTCTCTTTGTTCTATTTTCTAAAAAAATCTAATCATTCAACTTCAACACCGCCATAAACGCTTCTTGCGGAATTTCAACGTTTCCTACTTGACGCATTCTCTTTTTACCTTTTTTCTGTTTTTCAAGAAGTTTTCTTTTACGCGAGATATCACCACCATAACATTTGGCAGTAACGTCTTTACGCAACGCTTTGATGGTTTCTCGAGCAATAATTTTGGCTCCAATTGCCGCTTGAATCGGAATGTCAAATTGTTGTCTTGGAATCAATTCGCGCAATTTCTCACACATTTTTTTACCAATGTTATACGCATTGTCTTCGTGAATTAACGCCGAAAGAGCATCCACCGATTGGGCATTCAATAACACATCCAATTTTACTAATTTCGAAGTGCGCATTCCAATTGGCGAATAATCGAATGAAGCATACCCTTTGGAAACCGTTTTCAATCGATCGTAAAAGTCAAATACAATTTCGGCCAACGGCATGTCAAAATTCAACTCGACACGTTCGGTCGTCAAATACGTTTGGTTGGTAATGATACCACGTTTTTCTATACACAAACTCATTACATTACCCACAAATTCCGATTTGGTAATGATAGTCGCTTTGATATATGGTTCTTCAACTCTATCTAATTTTGATGGCTCTGGTAAATCAGAAGGATTGTTAACGATAATCGCCGTTTCAGGATCTTTTTTGGTATACGCTAAATACGACACGTTAGGAACTGTAGTAATCACAGTCATGTCAAACTCACGTTCCAAACGCTCTTGAATAATCTCCAAGTGCAACATGCCTAAAAATCCACAACGGAAACCAAATCCTAAAGCTGCCGAACTTTCTGCTGCAAAAACCAACGAAGCATCGTTCAATTGCAGTTTCTCCATCGAAGCTCTTAAGTCTTCAAAATCTTCGGTATCCACTGGATAAATCCCAGCAAATACCATCGGTTTTACGTTCTCAAAACCCGTAATCATATTAGTAGTTGGTGTTTTAGCATCGGTAATCGTGTCACCTACTTTTACTTCTTTCGCCTCTTTAATTCCCGAAATTAAATACCCAACATCTCCAGTAGAAATAACGTCTTTCGGAACTTGATTCAATTTCAATGTACCTACTTCATCGGCAAAATATTCATTGCCAGTTGCCATGAATTTAATTTTTTGCCCTTTTCTGATTTCACCATTTTTCACACGAAAAATAACTTCAATTCCTCTAAAAGGATTGTAGTGCGAATCAAAGATTAATGCCTGTAACGGCTCGTCTTTTTCTCCTTTTGGCGCTGGAATTTTTTCAATAATCGCCGATAAAATATTTTCTACACCAAAACCAGTTTTACCCGAAGCGTGAATGATGTCCTCCAATTTACATCCTAATAAATCGATAATATCATCGCTCACTTCCTCTGGATTGGCACTTGGTAAATCTACTTTGTTCAAAACCGGAATAATTTCCAAGTCGTTTTCTAAAGCCAAATACAAATTGGAAATTGTTTGTGCCTGAATACTTTGTGCCGCATCTACAATCAAAAGTGCGCCTTCACAAGCCGCAATCGAACGCGAAACTTCATACGAAAAATCTACGTGTCCCGGCGTATCAATCAGATTCAAAATGTATTTTTCTCCTTTATACACATACTCCATCTGAATGGCGTGACTTTTAATGGTAATACCACGTTCGCGCTCCAAGTCCATGTTGTCCAGCAATTGTGCTTTCTCTTCACGAGCAGTAACGGTTTGTGTAGCACCAAGAAGTCTATCGGCAAGCGTACTTTTTCCGTGGTCAATGTGTGCAATAATGCAAAAATTTCTAATATTTTTCATGCTCTTTCTCTGTCATTTTTTTGGCGTTCCCCAAAGGGTCGGGCTTTCCGCTCTATCTTTTGTTTCTCCCGATTTTATCGGGATCCACAAAAGGATGCCGCTGCAATCCCTAACGCAACCCTGCTTTATAGGGAATTAATCCGCAAATATAAAGCAAAGTTTTGATTTATAAGAGTGAAACTTGCAACCTTAAACTTGAAACGAGTAAATTTTTGTATTTTTGCCAAAAAATTACTGCAATGCCCAAAATTGGCAACATCATATTACCCGATTTCCCATTGTTACTTGCGCCTATGGAAGACGTAAGCGATCCACCATTTCGTAGATTGTGCAAACTTCACGGTGCCGATTTGATGTATTCCGAATTTATTTCTTCCGAAGGATTGATTCGTGATGCTATGAAAAGCAAACAAAAATTAGACATTTTTGATTACGAACGACCAGTTGGAATCCAAATTTTTGGTGGCGATGAAGAAGCTATGGAGATGTCCTCTCGAATAGTTGATGCCGTTCAACCCGATTTGGTTGATATTAATTTTGGTTGCCCAGTTAAAAAAGTCGTGTGTAAAGGTGCTGGTGCTGGTGTTTTAAAAGATGTCGATTTGATGGTGCGTTTAACCAAAGCAGTAATTAAAGGAACCAGTCTTCCGGTAACGGTAAAAACGCGTTTGGGTTGGGATGAAAATTCTATAAACATAGATGAGGTTGCCGAACGTTTGCAAGATATTGGCGTGCAAGCACTCACGGTTCATGCGCGAACACGTGCGCAAATGTACAAAGGCCATTCCGATTGGAGTCACATTGAACGTGTGAAAAACAATCCTAGAATTACGATGCCTATTTTCGGGAACGGCGATATTGATTCTCCAGAGAAAGCTTTAGAATACAAAAATAAATACGGCCTTGACGGTATGATGATTGGTCGTGCAGCTATTGGATATCCGTGGATTTTTAACGAAATCAAACATTACTTTGCTACTGGCGAAAAATTAGCACCACCAAGCATGGAAGATCGCGTTGAAGCTGCTCGTAATCATTTAATTTGGTCGATGGAATGGAAGGGCGAACGCCTAGGAATTGTAGAAATGCGTCGTCATTACACCAATTATTTTAAAGGAATTCACGGTTTTAAAGACTACAAACAACGTTTAGTCACTACCGACGATCACAATGGTTTAATGGATATTTTTAAAGAAATTACGGAAGCTTACGCAGGCTATCAGTTTGTTTAATCTAATAATTTCTTGCTTACACGACTGCTTGCAATCCAACTAGCAATAAATCCTAGAGAAACGATTGTTCCAAAAACAATCAGGACATTCTGAATGTTAAAAACTACAGGATACGCCAACGACGGCGTAATCATCACCAATTGAAATTGTTGTTGCAGTACCACAATTATAATTCCTAAAATCAATCCGATAATTCCGCCTAAGACGGTTAAAAGAGTTCCTTGCAATAAGAAAATCTTACGCAAATCTTTTACCTCAGTACCTAAATTAAAAAGCGTTTTTAAATTTGCTTTCTTATCCAACACCATCATGATGAGCGCACCAATTAAGTTAAAAAGCGCAATGATGATGACTAAGGTGAAGATTAAATAAACCGCAATATTTTCGGTATTCAACATCTTATATAAAGTGGCATTCAATTCGGCACGCGTTTTAACGGCTACTTTATTGTGAAATATTTTTTGAAGTTGTGTAATGATTTCAGCCTCATTTGAGTTGGGCTTTGTCTTTAATTCAATACCAGAAACTTGATTGGTTTGGTATTCTAATAACTCTTGAACCAGACCTAAGTCTGCAAAAACATATTTAGAATCAAGTTCTTCACTAATAGCATAAATTCCAACAGGAATTAAATTAGATTGGTTAAAGGCTTCTTCAGGACTTTCAAAATTACCTTTTCCAGGTTTAGGAACATACACCACAAACGGATTATTAAAGTCGAATAAGCCTAAAGATAATTTTTCTGAAATACCATACCCAACCACGCATTGATAGGTGTTAGGTTTGAGCCATTGTCCGTTAAAAAGTTTTTCAGATGCTTTGTTTACTTTGGTAAAATTTTGATCAATGCCTTTTAAATAAGTAACTTGTTGTTTGCCATCAAACGAAAAAAGCACACGTTCTTCGATAATTTTACTGAAACTAACAACGCCAGTAATTTTTTTAATTTGAAGTTCTTGTTCGGGAGAAATCGCAAATGACTTTCCAGAAATAGGATTGATTTTTAAATCGGGATCAAAATCATTGGAAAACGACAAACTAAATTCACGCAATCCGCTAAAAACCGAAAGCACTACAAACAAAGCCATGGCGCCAACAATAATTCCGCCCGAAGCAATTCGAGTAATGATGTTGATCGCATTATTCTTGCTTTTACTAAAAATGTAGCGTTTGGCTATGTAAAACGGAAAATTCACTTACGATTTTTTGCGTTTTTCTAACAGATCTCGATTTTCAATTGGGTTTTCTTTTCCGGCAAGAGCGTTGTCAATTTTTTCGATGTAATCTAGAGAATCATCAATATAAAAAGAAAGATTAGGAACTTTACGCAATTGCAATTTTACACGTTGCGACAAATCGTGCTTGATTAAAGGAGCATTTGATTTAACTGCTTCTAATATTTCTTGTGCTCTGTTTTGAGGAAAAACACTTAAATATACTTTTGCAACTCCTAAATCTGTAGTAACAACTACTTTAGAAACCGAAATTATCAAATTGGTAAGTCCGTTTTTTCTCACTTCACCTTGAAGAATATCTACCAAATCATTCTGTAGAACACTTCCTATTTTTTTCTGTCTATTTGTTTCCATTTGGCAAAAATACGATTTTATGTTTAAATTGTTGTAGGTTAAACAGGTTATGATAAAAATCATTCGTCGGCTTATCTAGGAATTGTTAACTTTGTTTTCTGATAGAAATGGTATTAAATCATAATATATTGTATGAGAAAAATTGAACACATCGGAATTGCTGTAAAAAGTTTGGAGACTTCTAATTTGCTTTTTGAAAAACTTTTTGGGGCAGCAGCCTATAAACAAGAAGAAGTAGCCAGTGAAGGAGTAAAGACTTCTTTTTTTATGAATGGACCTAACAAAATTGAGTTGTTAGAAGCAACAAATGCAGATAGTCCAATTGCTAAATTTATTGAAAAAAAGGGAGAAGGAATTCATCATATTGCTTTTGATGTTGCCGATATTATATCGGAGATGAAACGATTACAAGACGAAGGATTTGTTTTGTTGAATGAAGTCCCAAAAAAAGGTGCTGATAACAAATTAGTTTGTTTTTTACACCCTAAAGGAACAAATGGTGTTTTAATAGAGCTTTGTCAAGAAATAGCATAAAAATAGTTGCATCAAAAAAAAAATAGTAGTAATATTGCAACCTCAAAACTGGTCCTATAGCTCAGTTGGTTAGAGCACCTGACTCATAAACTACTGCCACTTTTCCTTGTATTTCTTGTGTAGGAAAGCCTCACAACAATCATCAAAATTTATGTACACACTTTTTGCACTCTGCATGCTGTGTTAAACATTATTTTGTTAAAGGTATTATTTATTTTTGAAAAAAAGATCAATCCAGTATATTGAAATTGCTTTATTTTTTTTGGGTGTCAAATTGTGTGCCTTTTACTTTAAAAGTAAGTAAATTAAAATCCACTATCTATATCTTTTAATTATATCATTGATTTAATTTTTTTGATTTGAACTTTGCCAAACTTTAAACACACCCCTGAACTTAAAAAAAATACAACTATCACCTTGAATTTATGTAAGCTAAAGCTTTGAATGAAAAAATAAGGCACAAGAAATCTTTTCTTGCCCCAAATAAGTGGGGGATTTAGTTGGTTTAGAGGTGGAGGGGTGAGCTCTGAAGGAGGATTGTACGCAAACAATAATATGTACTGATTTTTTTTATAAAAAATTAGTACATTTATAATTTAATATATCAAACACTTTTCATAGTGAAATTAAAAGATAAGCTAAAAGACATAAAGCCAAGAGAAAACTCAGGCTCAATGGCATCAAACAGATTTGATTTTCAAAAAAATTGGGCTATTTGTAAGTTGATAGAACTAACCAAAAATAATGATGATTTCATGCTAGCTTTTGAATATCATGAAGATATCATTGTATTTGACACCTCTGATGACCCAACCTATATTGACTTTTTTCAAATTAAAACAAAAGATAAAGGAAAATTCAATTTGAATAATCTTTTAAAGAAGCAAGTTAAAAAAGATAATGAAGGTAATTCTATTCTTGGCAAGCTTCTAAACAACAGGATTAACTTTGAAAAAGAAACTAACAGTTTGAATTTAGTATGTAATGCGTACTTTTCTTTTAAAAGTAAAGATTTATCAAAAAAAGAAAAAGTAGCTGGGGATGATTTAAATATTGATGAAAAAAAACTAATTGAAAATTCAATATGCTTAGAACTAAAAACAAATTGGGTTGATGATTTTTTAAAAAAACTAAATTTTAGTGTTACTGATTTAACTATTGATCACCACAATGAAATCACGAAATCAAAATTAAACACTTTGATTGAAGAAAAATATTCATCAGATATCAAATACAACCCTTCGTTAGCATATAGAACAATTTTTGATGAAATCAACAGAAGAAATAATATTGAAAAAGTCCCCTCAGATTTTGAAGAATTAATAAAATACAAGGCTGTTTCTAAACAAGATTTTGAAAATTTTTTAAACATCGTAATTACTGAACCTAATAAAGTGGAAGCATTAAAATCAAAAGTTTTTGATATACTGGATGTTAACCAAATTGAAACATCAAATAGGCTTCAATATTCATCTGCTTGGAAAGACTTGGAAATTGAACTCTTAAAAATAAACAATAGTTTTTTTAATAAAACAAGAGGCACTATTAAAAAAATTATCCATGAAAATCTAAAATCAATAGATAATAACATTTTAACTTCAATAGATATACTATATGAAAAGTCAAAACAAGACAAAGCTATCAGCAGTCAAAGCATTTATTCTGAATATTTTTTAAAATTATTAATCTTAATTGAAATTTATAATGACTAAAGGAAATTTTAAGATGTTAATAAGAAATTTAAGAACCAATAAATATGAAAAGATTAATTTTCGAAGAGATACAAATATTGTCTTACAGGGAGAAAAAAGCAATAAAAATAAAATTCAACCCAAAGAGGACAATAATCAAAGGGAGTAATCAAATAGGTAAATCAAGTTTGATTAAAAGCATTTATTATACTTTTGGAGCAAATCCATCTGTTATAAATGATAATTGGTTAAAAGCAGAGCCTATAACATATTTGAAGTTCAGAATTGATGAAGAAAAGTACTCATTAATGAGGTACAATAAAAAAATGTTTGTACTCATAGATGAACATGGAATACCTCAAGCACATACTTTCAAATCTTTATCAACTTTTCTAAATGAAATTTTAGACTTCAATTTTATTATCAATAATAGAAGTGGTCAACCTGAAATACCACCTCCAACATATTTGTTTCTCCCATTTTATATAGACCAAGATAAAAGTTGGAATGATAATTTAAATTCATTTGCAAATCTCAGCCAATTCAGTACTTGGAAAAAGCCTTTACTTGATTATCATTCAGGGATAAAGGGCAACAACTATTACAAAACAAAATCTGAATTTGATTCAATTAAGTCTGAACTTGAAGACACAAAGAACGAAATACTTACATTAAACAAGATTTTAAAAAGTATTAAATCAAAATTAAAAGATGAAGATTTTAATATAAGCCTAGATGAATTCAGTTCTGAAATATCTGAGTTACTAGCTGAGTGCGAAATTTTAAAAAACGAACAGAATAAGTTAAAACACAAACTAACAGAATTTTACAATCAAAAGTCTGTTATCTTATCTAGAATATCAATTGTAGAAACATCAATTAATGAATCAAAACTTGATTATAAGTATGCCTTAAATTATGTTGAAAATGAAGTTGATTGTCCTATGTGTGGAGCACATTATGAAAATAATTTTAGTGAAAGATTTTCTATAGCTGAAGATGAAGAAAATCTAGATGATTTACTAAAAGAATTAAAAACTGAATTGTTAACAATAAATGATGAGATTAAAGAATATGATAAATCTTTTATAGACAAAAAAATTGACTTTGAAAAAATTCAAGAACTTTTAAATGAAAAAAAAGCTGAGATAAAACTTATAGACTTAATTGAAAATGAAGGAAAGAAAAGAGTAAAAGAAATTTTCATTCAAGAACAAAATGAAATTTACAACAAGATTGGCAAAGCCAATGTGAAATTTAATTCCTTAGAAACTGAGTTAAAAAAAATCAACAAAAATGGTGAGACTAGAAAAAATGAAATAATGAATTTTTACAGGTCAAAATTAACTTCAAATCTAAAGGCACTAAATATAAACACTGAAAAAACATCAAAAGGTATTTTCGAAAGGATGGATTCATCTATAAAAGAACAAGGAAGTAATCTACCTAGAGCATTACTTGCATATTACTTTTCATTTTTACAAGTAATGAATAAATATTCAACATCATCATTTTGCCCAATAGTTATTGATTCTCCTAATCAACAAGAACAAGACAAAGAAAATTTAAAAGCTATAATGGATTTTATTGATAAAAATCAACCTGAAAATTCACAGCTAATTTTAAGTTTAGTTGATGACATTGATGTACATTTAGATGAAACCCCAATAATTTTAGAAAATGAAAAATATTCGCTTCTAAAATCTGATTTTTATGAAGAAGTTGATAATGAAATAAGTCCAATAGTTGAAAAAGTGATTTTTAATGATGAATTACCATTTTAAATTCAAACACAACTATAAAAATCCTATTCAATGAGAGTTAATATAAATCAAGAATTAAGTCCTATAAAATTTTTAGTATTATTTGTCCCAAGTGATGAAGAAAAAATTATTAATATAATTAGGAGCCTTAATAGTATTTGGTCAGGTTTAAACTCTCCAATTTTTCCATATTATAAAGATTTTGATAAAGCTTTTATAAAAAGATATAATTTAGAAATATACTCAAATGATTTTTACATAAATACCATTAATAATTATGACCCTGATGTAATTGTCTATGATGAATTAATTGATTCTGAATTTTTAAATAATATTTCTTTTGATAGGAGTGTAATAAAATTAGATGAATTTATTGATAGGGTTAAAAAAAATCAATTAAAATATAGTATTGGAATTGATATTTTAATTGAGGATATATTTAAAAATGAATTTAAATACAAAAGAACTGATGACCTAAAATTATCAATCCCTAAAATTAAGAATAATGATTTATTCTTAAGTGCTTGGATAGGAAATGTGGTAGATGAAATTCATGAAAATCTGATTAAAAAACATTTAATAGATGAAGAATGGTATGAAGATTATATCATTGATTATGAAAATCTAGATGATTTTTTAAAAGAAAATCTATTATCTACAGGACAAATATTAAGACATGAAATTAATTCCCTAAATAAAAATCACAATCAATATATATTATTTGTGTTTGATAGTAATAACTGGAAAGATGTACTTGATTATTGGAACTTAAGAGCTATTGGTTTAAAAGTTTTGGCAATTCCTCATAATAGAATTAAAGAAAAAGTTTTTATAGATAAGATTTTATATTTTCTTGACATTAAAAAGAATTCAAACCTTCAATTTAATCATTTGGACATAGTAATAACAAATGATTTAAATGATAATGAGATTCTAGAAGAAATAGAACTGATTTTAAAAGAAATGAAGAGTAATACTTTATTATTAAAAAGATGGTTCCCAAGATTTTGGGATGATGATAAAGAAATACTCAGATATGATTCTGTGATATGTCCTAAATTTATATTTGAATTCTACGATAAAGAAACTAAAATAGATGAAACTGATTTGCTAACAATTGAATTACCTTTTCTACCATTTGAAACAAATATATCTAACGATGCTTTATTTAAATCTTATCTTTCGTTAAGTTTTTGGAATAATGAAGGTAAATATGCGGGAGTTATTTCAGATATCTCAACTAAAGACTGGTATAAAATAACCAAATCATATACTTTTTCTAGTAATTGGAGAATTAACAATGATGGTATTGTAAAGTATATAAGAAACAATAAAGAAACAGAATCATTTTATTTACCTAAATCATTTGATTTTTTTTCAAAATATTTTTCAAAAAAAGGGTTTCAAATTATTGAAACTTCATCAACTAAATTAGCAAGAGAAGTATTAAATAATTTAGGAGGTATTCATGGTACAAATATACTTTCTTCTCAAAAGTCAATTGAGATAATTGAGTTGTTTGAAGGTGGTAAGCCTGTTTCATTTGAAGAGCTATTAGGAAATATTAAAAGATTAAAACCCTTTCCAGAAATAAAAGAGCCTCAAGATTTTATTCAAATCTTATTAGATAAAAAAATCATAGAATTTGGAGTTAACATAAAATGTGATATTTGCGAACAAAAATCTTTTTATTTAATAAATGATTTAGAAGAAAATATACAATGCTCAATTTGTAGAAATTCATTCCCTCTTCCACAAAACAACCCAAAAGAAACTTTTAAATACGCCTACAGAGGGCTTGGCTCATTTAGCAGAAACAATAAAGTAGATGGTTTATTATGCGTATTTTTAACTATTAGATTGTTTAATTTAGAATTAACAGATAGTGATAGAGAAATTTCATTTATTATGGATTTTGACATTAAAGACAAAAAAAATAAATATGAAGTAGATTTAGCTATAATAAGTAAACATTTTAAAAATAGATGGATTCCTTTTAGTTTTATTTGCGAATGTAAAACATTTAAATCTTTTACAGAAGTTGACCTAGAAAGGTTAAAGTATTTAGGCTCTAAATTACCAAATGTAGTACTTGTTGTTGCGACTTTAAAAAATGAATTTAATGAAGATGAAAAAAAATTGCTAATAAACCTAGTGAGCACTTTTCGAGACGAAGAAAGATTACATATAACTAACCCAATTCTTCTACTTACTTCAAATGAGCTAATACCTGAAAACAGACACTTTTCATTAAAACAATACAATAAATTAATCTCAAAATATGAGCATGTTAATTATATTCAAGAGTTAGCAGATTTAACTTGTAAAAAACATTTGAATATAAGAACGATGTCAGATTTAGTTAGTGAGCATTCAGAAAAAAAAGCCTAGCCATAAAAAAATAAGGCTAGGTAATTCTCAATTCAAAAATCAATGATAGTTTAGAATTATTATATAGTTTTTTAATAAAAAAATTTAAACAAAAAAGACAGCCCTCTCGAGCTGTCTCAATTTTAAGAGTATTCCCAAAGGAAACCTCCTGAATTTTTTCTTTCTTTTCTGCAACATCTAGTTATACAAGTTTTGGATATTCTTGTTTGTCTTGATGCTTCTGAGGCAGACTCATAGCTAGCTATGAAAGTGCCATCTAAAGAAATTTGATTAACTGTTTTTTTTCTCAAATCAAGAGTTGAGCTTAGCTCAATTGTACTAGAATAACTCCAAAAATAGCCTTTACAAGTTTTATTATAATACAAACAAGCATTACTTATACTTGTTTTACTTGCATTAACTGCATTAGCTGCACTACTTAAATCATTAAATGAATTGATTAAATCTCCAGTTTCAATATTAAATTGATAAACTGTTTTTTTAAACCCTCCACCATTGTCTGAATTATAACCATTTTCAATACTATTGTAGTTAATAATGTATTGTTTTTCCTTTTGAGCTAACTCATCAATTGAGTCTGCAGTATCAATAACAGACCAGACAAATGATTCGGAACCATAAGTTTGGATTGCTTGATGAAAACATACATTAGAACCATTGTTTGTTTTTGTTATATGGTCATTTTTTCGTTCAACTAATGTTTTAGTGGTAGCCCCAACATAAACTTTACTCGTAAAAGTATTTTCAACCAAGTAGACAATATAATTACTCATTATTACCTCCTTCAGCATTAAATTTGTATTTAACGGAACGGTAATGCCCTTTTTCAGAACCGTCAATTTTATTAGCCTTTGTTAGTTCTGACAAATAAGATTTAATTTGTCTATCTTTTAAACCAATTTTAGGTTTTAATTGTTCAACGGCTTCAACATAAGAATATATAATTTCCGGATTAGAATCGAAAAATTCTTGAACTAATTCTCTTTTGTCTAAAGCTCTTCTTCTGTCATTTCTTTGAAGAATTTCATCTTCATCTACTTCTCCAGAATAATCAAGCCAAGCATTAGAATTAATTTCAAATTCTTTAACAAATTCATCATCGTCATTAGCATATCTAAAAAAGACATTTTTCATGTATCGATGTTTTTTCTCCGTTCTACTAATTCCTATTGCAAAATCGGATTCTTGAGCAAAAACAGAACTCCCTTTTATACTATCCATTGTTATTAGATTACCATGAAGTTTTGGTGTGTGGTGTATTGCAAATAGAGTTATATTTAATTCATCAGATAAATCTCTTAAACGTGACATAATTTCTTCTGCTGTTTTTCCATCTTCTAGTTTTCCATGGTTCATTCTGGTGATGCTGTCAATAAAGACAACTTCTGCACCAGAATTTAAAATAGAATCATATAGAGTTTTCCAATTATCATTGTTAATGATAAATTTTGGAAATTCAATTTCTTGAACATCATAATTTTCATCCATTAAAGCTTGTTCATCTTCAGAAAGAATTTCAAATTGAGAAATATTTCTACTTAATCTATTTTGAAAGGTTTCTTCCAATCCAATGAATAAAACTTTTTTAGGATTACCATCTAAATCATAATCAAAATAATTATCTCTTCCAATTGCAATTGATATTGCCAAATTTTCACAGAAAATGGTTTTTCCTGATTTAGAAGGACCAAAAACTAATCCAAAAGATTTTTCAACCACACCATTCCATAATATTTTTTTCACTGGCATAGTACTGTACATTTCTCTTGCAAGAGAAAATTTTATTGTTTTCATATTATTTAATGAAACAACCATACCCAAATTGTATTTAAAAATAATAACAAGATAATAGGGTATGAACACTTAATTCAAAATGTGAAAGAACTTATGTTCTCAACTTTGATTATAAGTATTTATTATCCAATCGATTCATTCATGGATAATTCTTATTTCTCAGTTTTGAACAGCTTAAAAGTAATAATAAAATAGTAATAAACTGCATTGATTTAACTGTAAATGCAATCAATGCAGTTAGTGCAATTAATTAGCTAACTACTTTTTCAGTGTTTTTTTGATAACGGAGAAACGGCTCAAAAGCTTGGTTATACAAAATTCAACATAACTCCGATATAGCAAAATAGCTATATAATAATATCAAAATGGCAGTAATAATAGGCATTACCATTTATGATGTAAATTGTCTTTAGTTCTGGGGTTACTTTAACCTCTTCCACCCAAGCAATTTGATTTCTGAAAAGCTCTCCAACATCATTATTTACTCTTACTTTAAATGGACAAAACACCTTTTTAAGTATGTTGTTCCAAGTTACAACGTAAATTATGTTAGGAGAGCTGTATTTGAGCATTTCTGCTAGTTGTTTTTTGTTCATTTTTATAATAAATAGTTGCCTTTTTGCATCTATATTTTTTAGATGTTCTTGATAAAAAAGCTATAGTATTATAATTGTAAGAACCAATTTGGTTGATTGTTTTTTAACGAATTTACGGTCATATTTACAAACGCATATGCATTTACATTTCTTTCCAAATTGGAATCAATATAGCTACTCTTATTAGCTTCTGTGAATATGTTGTACAAGTTCCAAAGTGAAATGTTTTTCTTCTCATCTCTTGAAAAGTTGGGGCATGAATAATAATCTTTCACTACGGAGTTCATCTGTCCATCATTAAGTAGAAAGCTCCCTTTACTTTTTTGGTCTTCTTTTTCAAGATGTTGGTACATTCTTATCTTACCAACCATGTGAGCAAATTGATTTTCATTTAGATGGAATTGATTCATTTTTTCCATCATAGTTAAATGTTTAATTCTATCGTAATTACTGAACAAGTTATACATATCAGTTTGTAACTCATTTACAGAGGAGATTCTAATTTCATTAGAGAAACCATCTGTTGAAACGCACAGATTTGTGCAAACCTTATTTTGATAACCAATAAAAATTTTGAATTTTTCAACCGATTTCTTGCTGTAAAGATTTTCCTGATTATAGGATCTTACGCCTCCAATAGACAACGTAAGCGTATTTCCGTTAATAACTTCTTTAGCTTGATGTAATTCAATTAAGAAAGCACAACGCTCGTAATAAAGCGTTTTTTCCT
>CAZNWY010000037.1:0-26932 GCA_964577105.1 uncultured Flavobacterium sp. | reverse complement strand
TGGTGGCGAAACCTCTTTAGAATGGGCACCGAAATTTGCGGCAGCTGGAACAACGGTTATTGATAATTCATCGGCTTGGAGAATGGATCCGACTAAAAAATTAATCGTTCCAGAAATCAATGCTTCCGAATTGACAAAAGAAGATAAAATCATCGCCAATCCTAATTGTTCTACCATTCAAATGGTCATGGTTTTGGCACCACTTCATAAAAAATATAAAATCAAACGTGTCATTGTTTCTACTTACCAATCGATTACAGGAACTGGTGTGAAAGCCGTTCAGCAATTGGAAAATGAATACGCTGGAGTAAAAGGTGAAATGGCTTATAAATACCAAATTCACCGCAACGCCATTCCGCAATGCGATAGTTTTGAAGACAACGGTTACACCAAAGAAGAAATGAAATTGGTTCGTGAAACGCAAAAAATCATCGGAGATAATACGATTGCTGTTACTGCAACGGCTATTAGAATTCCGGTTGTTGGCGGACATAGCGAAGCGGTAAACGTAGAATTTGCTAACGATTTTAATGTAAGTGAAGTTAGAGAAATTTTGCATCACACCGATGGTGTTGTAGTTCAAGACAATAACGATACTTATACTTATCCAATGCCGTTGTTTGCACAAGGAAAAGATGACGTGTTTGTGGGACGCATTCGTCGTGATGAAAGCCAACCCAATTCCTTAAATATGTGGATTGTTGCCGATAATTTGAGAAAAGGTGCTGCAACTAACACGGTTCAAATTGCCGAATATTTAGTGGCTAATAAATTAGTTTAAAAGTATAATCACATACATACCATTTGAGTTAACACCTCTAAAAGTTTGTTAATTCAAATGGTTTTTTATTGCTAGTTGGTTACATTTGCCGTGATGGAGAAAAAAAATCGAATTCTAAGTTTGTTTTTTGGATTGGCAGTATTGTTTGCAATAGTGCTGCAATCTGCGCATGCTTTTAATCACATAGAACAAGAGCTTTCTACCAAAGAATGCCATCATAAATATGCTAAAAATAAAACCGAATTTACTCATGCACATCACAATAACGATCATTGTTTTGTGTGTGAATTTGCTTTCAGTACTTCTTTAAAATCAGAATTTACAACTTTTCAATTCAAGAAAATCGAAATTCCGGTTTCCTATTCTTTTTTCTATTCTAAAGAAATTACCCAATCGTTTCGAGGTAGCCTTTTTGCGCTTCGAGCACCGCCAAGTTTTATTGTTTAAACTGAATTTATTTCAGTTTTAGCTGAATTTTTCAGGATCGAAATAGTTTTGGTCCATTAGTTTTAACAATAAATCATTTTCCAAATGAAATCATTTTTATTAGCCCTAATGCTAGGGTTTTTCATATTTGCATCTGCGCAAAACAAAATCGTTGGTACCACTTTGGACCAACAAAACAAACCCATTTCTGGCGTTACTATTAGTATTCCAGAACTTCATAAAGAAACCGTTTCTAATGAAAAAGGAACGTATAGTTTCAATAATTTGCCTTCAGGAAATTTCAAAATAACCTTTTCTTTTATCGGTTTTGAAACCCAAACAAAAGCTGTAAACGTTCAGCAAAAAGAAGTAATTCTAAATGTGGTTTTAGCAGAAACGGTTCATCAAATGGATGAGGTAATTATTTCTACGGCGTTTAACAAATTACAATCGCAAAATGTAATGAAGGTTGAACATCAATCCTTAAAGTCGCTTGCGCAAAAAGGAACGTCGACGTTAATAGAAGGTTTGGCAACCATTCCAGGAGTTTCTCAAGTTTCTACTGGAACTTCCATCGGAAAGCCTGTCATTCGTGGATTGAGTGGCAACCGTGTTTTGGTGTATTCACAAGGCGTGCGGTTGGAAAACCAACAATTTGGCGAAGAACACGGATTGGGTTTGAACGATGCGGGCATCGAAAGTGTTGAGGTAATTAAAGGTCCGGCGTCATTGTTGTATGGCTCTGATGCTATTGGTGGCGTGTTGTATTTTAATCCGGAAAAATTTGCTGCGGCTAATACTGTAGAAGGAAATTTTAGTCAAAAATTATTTTCAAACACCAATGGAAGTAATTCGTCATTGGGTGTGAAAGCTTCTTCTGAAAAGCTCAAATTTTTAGCTCGAGGAAGCTATAATGCCCATGCCGATTATAAAATACCTGATGGAAATCGTGTGACCAATACTCGTTATAATGAATCCGATTTTAAAACCGCTTTGGGTTATTCGGATGATAACATTACATCAACCTTGCGTTATAATTTTAATAAGTTGGATTTGGGAATTCCTGAAAATGGGATTTCCGAACAAACATCAACTAAAAAGACAACTTTTCCGAAGCAAGCTGTTTACGCCAACATTCTGAGTTGGAACAATACAGTTTTCTTTAAAAAGTCGAAACTGGATGCTGATTTGGGTTATATTTCCAACGACAGAAGTGAGTTTGAGGATAGCGATGTGGCAAATTTGCACATGAAATTGAAAACCTACAATTATAATGTCAAATACTATTTACCCAAATTTGGAAAGTTTGAATCGATTATTGGAACTCAGGGCATGCATCAAACCAATGCCAATTCGGGAGAAGAATATCTAATTCCAGATGCTACGACGAATGATTTTGGAGTTTTTGGAACGGTGAATTACGAGTGGAAGAAAAATGTAGTTCAGGCTGGAGTTCGATTTGACAATAGAAACATCACATCAACTGCACATGGAATTCTTGGAGATGAAGGCTATTTTCAAGCCATTGATAAAAAATTTCAAAGTTTCAATTCTTCATTGGGATTCAAAACCAATTTGAAAGATAATATTATTTTTAGATTGAATTTAGCTACTGGATTTAGAGCGCCTAATTTGGCAGAATTGACTTCTAATGGCGTTCACGAAGGAAGTAATCGCTATGAAATTGGGAATGCTAATTTGAAAAACGAACAAAATTTTCAAACTGATTTGAATTTGGAATATCGAAATCCGCACTTCGAATTGTTTGTCAACGGATTTTACAATCACATCAATAATTACATTTTTATTGCGCCCAACGGAATTATCACCAACGGATTTGATACCTATGATTATACGCAAGCCAATGCTAATTTATTTGGAGGTGAAGCTGGAATACATTTTCATCCGCATCCATTGGATTGGTTGCACGTTACTAGTAGTTTTGAAAGCGTTACAGGGAAAAAGCAAAATGGAGAAAATTTACCTTTAATTCCAGCTAACAGATGGAATAATAGTATCAAAACCGAATTCAAATCGGCTAAATACTTGAAAGATAGTTTTGCAGTTTTGAATGTTGTCTACACGTTTGATCAAAATAATCCGAGTCAATTTGAAACCAAATCCAACGATTATACTTTAGTAAATTTGGGCTTCGGTGGAAAAATAACATTAGGGAAAACCGCTTTTGATGTGAATTTGAATGCCAATAATCTTTTCAATAAAACCTATATTTCACATCTTTCAAGATTGAAAAACGATGGTATTCCCAATATGGGACGAACTGTTGTTTTGGGGGTGAATTTTACTATATAAATTTTAAAACCTGACAGATTTATGGAATTTGTCAGGTTTTGTTTTTATTTAAAATCGATTATCACCGTCTAATAAATTTCCTAAACCGCCCAGTAAGCTGCCTTCTTCGCGAGAATTTCCGCCCGCTCTAGGAGCAGATGCAATAATTCTATCGGCTAATCTGCTGAATGGTAAAGATTGCACATATACTGTTCCTGGTCCGCGAAGTGTGGCGTAAAATAAACCTTCACCGCCAAAAAGTGAGTTTTTAATTCCGCCAATAAATTCAATATCGTAATCTACATCTTTGGTAAAGCCAACGATGCAACCTGTATCGACTTTTAAAACCTCGCCAGCAGCCAATTCTTTTTTGGCTAAAGTTCCACCCGAATGTACAAAAGCCATTCCGTCGCCTTCTAGTTTTTCCATGATGAATCCTTCACCACCAAATAATCCGCGACCTATTTTTTTAGAAAATTCAATTCCAACCGAAACGCCTTTGGCGGCACATAAAAAAGAACTTTTTTGACAGATAAAACGTCCGCCAAATTGCGCTAAATCGATAGCTACAATTTTACCAGGATAAGGAGCCGCAAAAGAAACTTTACTTTTAGTGTTGTTTTGATTTAAATAAGCGGTCATGAACAAACTTTCGCCAGTTAAAACTCGTTTTCCAGCAGAAAGTAATTTGCCAAATAAACCGCTTTGTTGTTGGTCTGAACCATCACCAAATATGGTTTCCATTTTAATACCATTGTCCATCATCATAAAACTTCCAGCTTCAGCAATGACAATTTCTTGAGGATCAAGTTCGATTTCAACGTATTGCATTTCTTCTCCAAAAATTTGATAATCTATTTCGTGAGCTTGCATAATTATTCGTGTTTAAAATTATTTCTATTAGTTGTTCAGTGCGAAGTAAAGTTACAGAAAGAGATTATAAATACTATTAAAATGTAATTATGTAAAAAATTAGATATAAAAATATTTATACTTTAAAAAATTAATTATATTTTTACCATATTACTAACCATTAAAACAAATTGTTATGAATTCAATGTTTACTAGAATTGTTAGAATGCTCCTTGGTTTAATCCTTGTTTTATTTGGATTGAACAAATTATTACCCAATCCGTTTATTCCTCTGCCAGAATTACCTACAAAAGCCGCCGATTTTATGACCTCATTAGCCAATACCGGTTATGTGTTAAAAACAGTTGGATTGTTAGAAATAATAATAGGAGTGATGTTGTTATTGAAAAAATGGGTGGCTTTTGCGCTCGTATTGTTAGTTCCGATTTCACTAAATATTTTGCTTTTCCATTTGTTTTTAGATGCATCAGCAATAGCAGGAGCATTAGTGGTAGCAACTCTGAACGGAATATTAATATACAAACATTGGTCGCAGTATAATTCTTTATTTTTATAAAAAAGAAAAGCGTTGGTTAAGTTCCAACGCTTTTTTTTAATACTCTATTTTTCCAATGTGATTCATAACCCGTACGATTTTCTGTTTTCTTTTTTCAATGTAAGCAGACGAGTTTGAAGCTTTAAATTTTCTCGGATTTGGAAGAATCGCCGCAATTCCAGCAGCTTGGTTTTTAGTTAGATTTTTAGCGTCAGTCTTGTACCAATATTCGGAAGCAGCTTGTGCACCATAAACGCCATCACCCATTTCGATAGAGTTTAAATAAACTTCCATAATGCGTTCTTTACCCCAAATGAGTTCGATTAAAACTGTGAAATAAGCTTCCAATCCTTTACGGATGTAGCTTCGGCCTTGCCAAAGAAATACATTTTTTGCCGTTTGTTGCGAAATAGTGCTTCCACCTTTAAGTTTTTTTCCGCGATTATTGTTTTTATATGCCTTTTGCATGGCTCTAAAATCGAAACCGCTATGTTTTAAAAAATTACCGTCTTCACTGGCAATTACTGCTTTTTGAAGGTTTGGTGAAATTTCTTCTATAGGCACCCAGTCGTGGTTGCAAATCATTTCTTTTCCATCAATTTTTTGCTCAATTGCTCGTGTTATCATTAAAGGAGTTAAAGGAACTGGAACCCATTTGAAAACAATCACAGATAGAATAGAAAGTCCAAAAAACCAAAGCATGGCTTTCCATATAAAACGTTTTAATTTTTGAAAAAAAGTTCGATTTGCTGTTTTTGAAGTGTTCTTTTTTGTCGCCATTTATACTAATTCTGCTAATTCTTTACCTATTAAACTTCCAATTGCAACGCCCATACCGCCTAATCTAACGCCACAATACACGTTTTCAGACAATTGTGAAACTATAGGTTTTTTGTGTGAGCCAATTCCCATAATGCCGCTCCAGCGGTGCGCTATTTTGAATTCTTGATGGGGTAAAATTACTTCTTTTAGTAATTGTTCCAAGCGATTTTGAATTTTTTCGGTTTGCGATAAGTCGGTTGTAGTTTCACCTTCAAAATCTAAGTTTCTTCCACCACCTAAAAGTATTCGGTCTTCAAAATTTCTAAAATAATAATAGCCTTTATCAAGATGAAAAGTTCCTTTTATGTCTAAATTAGGAATCGGTTCTGTTATTAGTACTTGTGCTCTTGCCGGTTTTACCGCATTATTGGTGAGCTGAGCCGCAAAACCATTGGTGGCAAAAAGAAGTTTATGTGTATTGAACGAATAATTGTTTACAACTACTTCAACGGCATTATTTTTTTCGATAAAAGACGATACTGTGGCTTGATTTAAGATGAGAATATTTTTTGAAATAGCTTCTCTTAACAATGCTTCCATCATGTTTCCGGTATCGATTTGGGCTTCAAATGGATTGAAAATAATATAATCCTGAATTTCTTTAAAGTTAAAGCGATCAACTTCTTTGCTAAAGACTTCTGATCTAAACAATGGTTTCAAAATGTCATTAACAAAAGGAAGTTTTTGCAAACATTCATTATAGGTATTTTCGTCATTTTTAAGAAACAATTCATAGCCACCATAAGGCTTGAAGTCGATAGTAGCATCACCAAGTCGCTTTCTTAAGATTTGTAACCCTTCCCATCTTTTTTGGATGAGCTGAATAACTTCTTCTTCGGTATGAGATTTCAGATCATCGATAATTTCTGATAAACTGCCAAAACAAGCGAATCCTGCATTTTTTGTACTAGCTCCTTGTGGTAAAATACCCTTTTCAAGAACTAAAATTTTACTGTTTGGATAGCGTTCACGCAGATTTAAGGCGCAATGGAGTCCAACAATTCCGCTTCCAACAATGGTAAAATCTACCTTAGAAAACCAGTTTTTAATTTCCCAATAACTTAACTGCATTATGATATAATTTTTATAAAAATAGTATTTTTAAAATTCAAATTGCAAATTGTTTAAAGCATCTTTTTAGGGATTTTTTATTTTTTAGCTTAAATTTATAAGAATATCCTTTGTATTAAGCAAATCTTAAGAGAAATTGTTGATATCTTTTTCGATTTGTTATAGATGCAATAAAAAAAGTTAATAATTTCGAAAACTATTTAAACTAAAAATCAGAAAATTATGAAGTACAAATTACTTTCCGTTGCGTTATTAGTAATGACGAGTTTTTCTTTTGCGCAACAAAGAGGTTCTTTTTGGAAATCATCAACTAGAAGTAACTTGGCTGTTGCCAAAACTAGTGTTGGACTTCCACAAAGAAATCTTTTGGACTTAGACTTAAATGCTTTAAAAGCAACACTAGCCAATTCTCCTCAAAGGAGTGCAACATCTAGAACATCTAATGTGATTTTGTCTTTGCCTAATGCGGATGGACAGATGGAAAACTTTAAGATTTTCGAGAATTTGAATATGGATCCAGCCTTAGCTGCAAGATATCCAGAAATTAAATCTTATATTGGTTATGGTGTTGATAATCCTACATTAACTGCTTTTTTTAGCGTTTCTCCTCTAGGATTTAAATCAATGGTTTTAGGTTCTGATAGATCGGCTGTTTTTATTGAACCATACTCGCAAGATTTAACTACTTATTCTGTTTATAGAAAAGCAGACAAAACAGCTTCGTTCGACAAGTTTGAATGTAAAGTAATTGATGTTGTAGCGCCACATATCAATACAGCAGTATTAAGACCTAATGCTGATGATGCTGTAATGAGAACATTTCGTTTGGCACTTTCTGTAACAGGTGAATACACTACCTATTTTGGAGGGACAAAGGCTCTAGCTTTAGCAGCAATGAACAACACTATGACACGTGTTAATGGGGTTTTCGAAATGGATTTTGGTGCTCACATGAATTTGATTGCAAACAACGATGTCTTAATTTATACTAATGCTTCTACAGATCCATACTCTGTCGCTTCAACTGGAGCTGGAGGTGCATGGAACGCTGAGTTGCAAAATAATTTGACAAATGTAATTGGTAATGCTAATTATGATATTGGTCACTTATTTGGTGCATCAGGTGGTGGTGGAAACGCAGGATGTATTGGATGTATTTGTGTTGATGATACTACAAGTACAACAGATTTGAATAAAGGAAGTGGATTTACTTCTCCAGCTGACGGAATTCCATCAGGGGATAATTTTGATATTGATTATGTTGCTCACGAAATGGGTCACCAATTTGGAGCAAATCATACGTTTACTCACAGTAATGAGGGAACAATTGCTCAAGTAGAACCAGGTTCTGGATCTACCATTATGGGTTATGCTGGAATTACTTCATTAGATGTTCAGCCACACTCTGATGCTTATTTTCATGCAATAAGCATTCAGCAAGTTACAAACAATATTAAAGCTAAAACATGCTCGGTAAACACTGCTACTGGAAATGCAATTCCAACGGCTAATGCTGGTTTAGATTACACAGTTCCTAAAAGTACACCGTTCATGTTAACAGGTGTAGGAACAGATGCTAATGGCGATGTACTTACTTATGATTGGGAACAAATGGATAAGCAAACTACATCTGCAGCTCCAAGTGCAACAAAAACTTCAGGAGTTAATTTTAGATCTTACAATCCAACAACATCTCCAACAAGATATTTTCCAAGAATGGCATCAGTATTAACAGGTGCAACTACAACGGCTGGTTCAGAGCTTACCGTTGAAGCATTACCATCTGTTGCAAGAACATTAAACTTCAGACTTACCGTACGCGATAATCATGTTGGTGGTCCTGCAAATAACTCGGATGATATGATTGTTACCGTTAATGCAACTGCAGGTCCATTTAGTGTTACAGCACCAAATACAGCTGTTTCATATGTGGGTGGAAGCTCTCAAACAATTACTTGGGCAGTTGCTGGTACTACTGCAAACGGTGTAAACTGTGCTAATGTTGATATTCTTCTATCTACAGACGGTGGGTCAACATGGTCAACTTTATTAGCTGCAACTCCAAATGACGGAACAGAAGCAGTTACCATTCCAAATACACCTGGAACAACGAATAGAATCATGGTTAAAGGAACGAATCATATTTTCTTTGATGTTTCTAATACTAACTTTACCATTACTTCGGGTGTAACTGATACAGTTGCTCCAACCGCTCCAACATTAGCAGCGTCTGGAACTACTCAAACAACAACAAGTTTATCTTGGTCTGGTGCTACAGATAACGTAGCAGTAACAGGATATGACGCCTACAAAGACGGCGTTTTATTGGGTTCAACAACTTCAACTACTTATGCGGTTTCTGGTTTAACAGCTTCAACAACCTACTCATTTACAGTGAAAGCAAAAGATGCTGCGGGTAATGTATCTGTTGCTAGTAATGCAGTTAGTGTAACAACGTTGGCTCCGGTTGTTGACACAACTGCTCCAACCGCTCCAACCTTAACGGCTTCTGGAACGACTTCAACTACAACAAGCTTGTCTTGGTCTGGTGCTACAGATAACGTAGGTGTAACAGGTTATGATGTGTATCAAGGAACAACTTTGTTGGGTTCAACAACTTCAACAACTTATGCGGTTTCTGGCTTAACAGCTTCAACCACTTATTCATTTACAGTGAAAGCCAAAGATGCTGCAGGTAATATTTCTGTGGCTAGTAATACAGTTTCTGTAACAACTTTAGCTAACACACTAACATACTGTACTTCATTAGGAAGTAGCACTGCTGATGAAAAAATTGGTAAAGTAGTTTTTGGAACTATTAGTAATACTTCAACTGGAACTGCTGGGTATGAAAACTTTACAACACTTTCAACAAATGCAGTAAGAGGAACTGCATATACTATTACTATTACTCCATCTTGGACTTCTACAAAATATAAAGAAGGATATGCGGTTTGGATTGATTATAATGCAAATGGAACTTTTGAAACTTCAGAATTAGTCTTCTCAAAAGCAGCTTCAACAACAACTCCAGTTTCAGGAACTATTACAATTCCTACAACGGCTACGTTAGGAGCTACTAGAATGAGAGTTTCCATGAAGTACAATGCAATTCCAACTGCTTGTGAAACTTTCTCTTATGGTCAAGTTGAAGATTATACCGTAAATATTACTTCTACTGCAAGAATGGAAGAAGCTAGCAATAATTCAGTTTCATTTAGTTTATATCCAAATCCAGTTAATGGTGATGTATTGAATGTTTCTAATCTTGAAAAAGCATCAGAATATGTAATTTTCAACATGATGGGACAAGAATTAGGAAAAGGAACTATTGAAAATGAAGGAAGTATTAACGTTGGGTCATTAAACGCTGGAACCTATTTAATTCAGGTTTCAAATGAAAATGGAACAACAGCAAAACGTTTCATCAAACAATAAATTTAAAAGTTAATTTTAAAAGCCATACTGAAAAGTGTGGCTTTTTTTATGAATATAATTTGTTACTTTTAACGTCTTATTAAAAACAATTGTTACAATGAAAAAAATATTTTTTATAATCTTGAGCAGTATGAGTATAGCAGCATCCGCACAACAAGTATTATCACCAGAATTGCTCTGGAAATTAGGCCGTGTTTCGGTAATCGGAATGTCTAAAGACGGAAAATCGGTTGTTTACAAAGTGTCTACTCCTGTGATGGAAGACAATAAATCGTCTTCAAAATTCTATACCATTCCAGTGACTGGAGGTGTTGCGACTGAAGTAAAAGACACTAAAGATTTGGTTGCCGACAAAAATATATCTGCCGATGGAAAGTACATTTTATCTACGCAAGAAGTAAAAACAGAAAACATTTTAGGAAAAGATTATTATCCGAATTTGACAAAATCGGACGTGCAAATCTATAACGGTTTGGATTACCGCCACTGGGATACTTGGAATAATGGTACTCACAATCATGTTTTTTATGCTGAAAATAAAGAAGGAGCGACTCCAATTGATATCATGAAAGGAGAAAACTTCGATTCACCACAAAAACCATTTGGAGGTGATGAAGATTTTATTTGGGCACCCGACGGAAAAAGCATCATTTATGTGTGCAAGAAAAAAGAAGGAACGGCTTATGCTATTTCTACCAATACCAATTTATATCAGTATAATTTAGAAACTAAAACTACCACCAACTTAACCGAAGATAACTTAGGATACGATACCAATCCACAATTTTCGCCTACAGGAAATTTGACTTGGTTGCAAATGAAACGCGATGGGTATGAAGCCGATAAAAACGACATTATTGTTAGTTTTAAAGGAATGAAAATGAATCTTACTGCCAATTGGGATGGTTCTGTAGAAAGTTTTAAATGGAGCAAAGATGGTAAGAAAGTCTATTTTATTGCTGCAGTTGACGGAACGCAACAATTATTCGAAGTGAATTTTCCTGGGTTAACTAAAATTGCCATTACAGTACGACAAGTAACTTCGGGCGATTTTGATGTGCACGATATTGTTGATATTACTGGCGATACGGCTATTTTGACGCGTACCGACATGAATCATGCGTTGGAAATATATTCGTGTAATTTGAAGAAAAACACTTGGACGCAATTGACTAAAATAAACGATGATGCGTATGCCAAACTTTCGTTACCAAAATATGAACGAAGATATGTGACGACAACCGATGGCAAAAAAATGTTGGTTTGGGTGATTTTGCCTCCAAATTTTGACAAAACTAAAAAATACCCAACCTTATTGTACTGTCAAGGTGGGCCACAAAGTCCGTTGACGCAGTTTTATTCGTTTCGTTGGAATTTCTCGTTGATGGCTTCACAAGGTTATATTGTGGTGGCACCAAACCGTCGTGGAATGTACGGTCACGGTCAAGAATGGAACGAACAAATTTCTAAAGATTGGGGCGGACAAGTAATGAACGATTATCTTTCGGCGATAGATGACGTTTCGAAAGAAAGTTATGTAGATAAAGCGCGTTTGGGTTGTGTAGGTGCGAGCTACGGTGGTTATTCGGTGTTTTATTTAGCCGGAATTCACAACAACCGTTTCAAAACATTTATTGCTCATGATGGCGTTTTCAATACGCAAAGTATGTTTGGAACTACCGAAGAAGTGTTCTTTAATTACTGGGATTTTGGTGGTGCGTATTGGGAAAAAGACAATGCTGTAGCACAAAAAGCCTATACTACTTTCAACCCAATTAATTATGTAGATAAATGGAACACACCAATTTTGATTATTCAAGGTGGAATTGACTTTAGAGTTCCGATTGGACAAGGACAAGAAGCGTTTCAAGCAGCGCAATTGCGTGGTATTAAATCGAGATTCTTGTATTTTCCAGAAGAAAACCACTGGGTGTTAAAACCACAAAACGGAATGGTTTGGCAAAGTGAGTTTTACAAATGGTTGAAAGAAACGTTGTAAAAAAAACAAAAAACCGATTTCTATTGAAATCGGTTTTTTGTTTTAGTTTATGAGTTCTTGTTGTTCACTTCCAAAAACTTTTACTAAGAAATCTTTTATTGCAGGAGAGAGCATTTTGTATAATTCAACTTTATCATTAGGAACATCTTTTTCAGATATTGTTAAGAAATAAATAATTGCTTTGGGAACTTCCAATGCTTCACAAATTTTATCTAATGTTTCAGGATTTGGGTCGTAAACACCATTGATTATTTGTGATAGTGCTGTTGTGCTTTTTCCAATTTTTTTCGCAAGTTCTGTTTGAGTAATTCCTTTTTTCTTAATTATTAAATTAATTACTTCCCCTATTTTCATTTCATTTGATTTTTATTCGAAGAAATCTGAGATAAATTTTATTAGTAAAGCAATTATTTTTAAAATTTCTAATTCAGATTTATTTTCTGATTTAGCATTCAATAGCTCGTCTTTTATTTCTAATAATAATTTTTTATTTTCTTCTGATGTGGTTTCTGAAGCAACGGCTTCATCTATTTTTTCTAATATTTTTTTCATTTTAATTATATTTAATTTTTATGGAAGCTCTCTGCTTCAATAATCCTAATTAAATATAATTGTAGCGTGTGTGTCGTCTAAATTTTTGAAAAAGAAACAATATATCTTTCTAAAAAATTCCCTTTTATTTTGAATTCTTATTTTAATATTATTATTCAATAACTTAAGCATTTTTTTAAGTTTTCGAATGATTTTTTCAAGCAATAAAGTGAATCTTTTTTTATTGATTAAGGATAAAATTTTTCTAAATTCTATTTGATTACATCTATATGTATATAGTTTAATTATTAGATCGTCCAAATCTAAATCTTCAAGTTTTTTATTGCTAGAAGAACGAGAATTATAGTATTCTTGGTTTAAGTATGCTGTGGACCCAAGAATTGAAAAATCATTATAAATATCGTTAAAAATATTTAATGGTTTGAAAATACCACTGCTTTTCCATTCTAAATAAAATCTGTCATTGATGTTTTCAGATTTTACTTCATCAAGAACAAATTCCAAAGATTTCAAATATTCTTGAATACTTTTACTGCTACTTTTAAAATGAATTGTTTTTGACATTAGCTAATTTTTAATTCGAAACAAATTTAAGTAAAACTTAAACATAAAACAAATTATTTTAATTAAATTTTAATTTCAAGTCATTTTCATCCAAACAAAAACCCCGACTTCTATTGAAATCGGGGTCTTCTATTTTACTTCGTACTTATAACTTCGTACTTCGTACTTTGACTAGTATCTGTAGTATTCTGGTTTGAATGGTCCTTGCACTTCAACACCAATATATTCTGCTTGGTCTGGACGTAAGGTTTCCAATTCTACACCTAATTTAGCTAAGTGTAAAGCAGCTACTTTTTCATCTAAATGTTTTGGTAACATGTACACCTCGTTTTTGTAAGCCGCACTGTTGTTCCACAATTCGATTTGAGCTAAAGTTTGGTTGGTAAACGAGTTACTCATTACAAAACTTGGATGACCTGTTGCACAACCTAAGTTTACTAAACGACCTTCGGCCAAGATGATAATGTCTTTTCCGTTTACGTTGTATTTATCTACTTGAGGTTTGATTTCGATTTTAGAAGCACCGTGGTTTTTGTTCAACCAAGCCATATCGATTTCATTATCGAAGTGACCGATGTTACAAACGATAGTTTTATCTTTCATTTTTTCGAAATGTGAACCTAAAACGATGTCTTTATTTCCAGTTGTTGTGATGATGATATCAGCATTTGCAATAACAGTATCTAATTTTTTAACTTCAAATCCGTCCATTGCTGCTTGTAACGCACAAATTGGATCGATTTCAGTTACAGTTACGATAGAACCAGCACCACGGAATGAAGCTGCAGTTCCTTTACCTACGTCGCCATATCCACAAACAACTACTCTTTTACCAGCCAACATGATATCAGTAGCACGACGAATAGCATCTACAGCCGATTCTTTACAACCGTATTTGTTGTCAAATTTCGATTTAGTAACCGAATCATTAACGTTGATAGCTGGCATTGGTAACGTTCCGTTTTTCATTCTTTCGTACAATCGGTGAACACCAGTGGTAGTTTCTTCAGATAAACCTTTAATTCCAGGAATCAATTCTGGGTAACGGTCGATAACCATATTAGTTAAATCGCCACCATCATCCAAAATCATGTTCAATGGTTTTCTATCTTCACCAAAGAATAAGGTTTGTTCGATACACCAATCAAAATCTTCTTCATTCAATCCTTTCCAAGCATATACTTGAATTCCAGCAGCAGCAATAGCAGCAGCAGCTTGATCTTGAGTTGAGAAAATATTACAAGATGACCAAGTAACTTCGGCACCAAGAGCAATTAAAGTTTCAATTAAAACGGCAGTTTGAATCGTCATGTGAAGACATCCTGCAATACGAGCACCTTTCAATGGTTGTTCGTTTTTATATTCTGCTCTTAACGCCATTAATCCTGGCATTTCAGCTTCTGCTAACTCAATTTCTTTTCTTCCCCAAGCTGCAAGTGAAATATCTTTCACTTTATAAGCTACATAAGGTAATGTTTGTGTACTCATGTATTATGTATATTTGTTTTTTTTATAATTTGGTGCAAAATTACAACATAGGTTTTGATTTTTATAATTTATTTTAAAAATTGTGAAATGTTTAGGTTCTTAAGCCTCTGTATAACAATAAAATACTAAATGCCACTACATAAAGTTATATTATTATCAGAAACAACCAAACTGTATCTTTGGAAGATTACGGAAGACTTTGACACGCTTTTCAATCAAGTGCGATTGAAACCTTCTGCTTTAGAACGTTTGCAAAGCATGAAATCGGAAAGCCATCAAAAAGGATTTTTAGCAGTTAGAATGTTGTTGCAACATAATGATTATAATGATTTTGATTTGTTTTATGATGCCTTTGGGAAGCCACATATTAAACCACAAGGATGTAGTATCAAAGACATTGAAATCTCTATTTCTCATTCTAATGAGTATTCTGCTATCGTAATCAGCGAGCAAAAAGTCGGACTCGATTTGGAACAACTCAAAGACAAAACTTTAAAAATTGCACCGCGATTTATGGATGTTTCTCATCTAGAAGGTTTGTCGGATGATGAAAAAATTAAGAAAGCCACGGTAGTATGGGGCATTAAAGAAAGCATTTTCAAAATTAAGAATGAAAAAGGCATCAGTTTCCCCAAGCATATTTTTGAAGATCATTTTAATTTAGACGATAAAACTGCAACAGCAACTCTAAAATTTAACGATAAAGAAGAAAAGTTCAAAATTCAATTTGGTTCGGTAGAAGATTATATCTTTGTTTGCGCTTTTGAAGACAATTAAAAATCAGGAATTAAAAATTAAATCTGTGTAAATCTGTCAAATCCGTTTTATCAGTGGAAAAAATAATGACAACCATCTACCAACAAATAGTAAATTCAAAAATTAAAGAACAAAAACTGCTTGCTATACTTCTCGATCCCGATAAGTTAGTCGTTGAAGATCTTTCCAATTTGATTCAAAAAATCAACCAATCGCCAGCCACACATATTTTTGTTGGCGGAAGTTCGTTTAACGGATCACATTTAGACGAATTAATTATCGCTTTAAAGTCGAAAATTCAACTTCCAATCGTACTTTTTCCAGGCAATCCATCACAAATTTCAGACAAAGCCGACGGAATTTTATTCCTAACTTTACTATCAGGAAGAAACCCAGATTACTTAATTGAACATCAGGTTAATGCAGTTCCAATTTTAAATAAAACCAATCTCGAAGTCATTTCTACAGGTTATATTTTAATAGAAAGTGGAAATGAAACGGCAGTAGAACGTGTGAGTCAAACCAAACCTTTGGATAGAAATAATTTTGAATACGCATTGCAAACGGCGCAAGCTGGAGCTTTTATGGGTAATAAATTAATCTATTTAGAAGCAGGAAGTGGCGCAAAATTATCCGTTCCAAAGGAAATGATTCGTTTGGTTTCCCAAAATATAAATATTCCTTTAATTGTTGGCGGCGGCATTCGAACTAAAGCAGAAATAGAAGCAGCTTATCACGCTGGTGCCGATATGGTGGTGATTGGAACGGCTTTTGAAAATGATGTAAACTTTTTTAACTAAATGCTCGATTTTTTTATTTCACAATACAAAGAGGCTACGATACTTCAAATTATTTTGGAGTTTTTGGCGTTTGTATTCGGAATCATAAGTGTTTTTTGTGCGAAAAAAGAAAACATTTGGGTGTATCCAACGGGTTTAGTTTCAACAGTAATTACAGTGTATTTGCTGTATCAAGCGAAATACTTCGGCGATATGACCATGAATGTATATTATTCTATAATGAGTGTTTACGGTTGGTACATGTGGGCTTCCAAAAAATCGACACCCGATTTAAAAATTACGCGAACTACTTTGAAAGAAAAAATAATCGGAATCGGATTATTCGTACTAACGATGATTATTACGTATTTAGTTTACGTTTTTTTTAATTATAAACTTGAAATTCCTAATTATATTGATATTTTTACGTCAGGAATATTTTTTACAGCGATGTGGTATATGGCGCTTAAAAAAATAGAAAACTGGTCGTTATGGATATTGGGTGATTTAATCGCAGTTCCTTTATTTGCCTACAGAGGCTTAGGAATGTTATCGGTACAATATCTAATTTTTACAATTTTAGCAGTGTTAGCATACCTTGAATGGAAGAAAATCTTAAACAACAGCATACAGAAGTAATCAAAATAGCTTTATACGGTCCAGAATCTACTGGGAAAACCACTTTAGCACAGCAATTAGCATCGGAATTCAATACCGTTTGGATACCCGAATTTGCTCGTGATTACCTGCAAGAAAAATGGAATTCCAAACAAGAAATCTGCCAACAAGAAGATTTGTTGCCCATTGCTATTGGACAAACCAAGTTAGAAAATGAGGCGCTTTCAAAAGCCAATAACTACTTGTTTTGTGATACTAATTTATTGGTAACCAAAGTTTTTTCTGATATTTATTATGGAGGTTCTGACCCAGTATTAGAAAAAGCCGCCAAAAAACATAAGTACGATTTGTTTTTTCTTACCGATGTTGATGTGCCTTGGGAAAAAGACGATTTGAGAGACAAACCTGAAAATCGAGAAGCGACATTAGCCATTTTTGAAAAAGCATTAATCGATTACAAAAAGCCCTACATCAAACTTTCAGGAAGTAAAGAAGAACGTTTGGAGAAAGCCGTTAAAATCATCAAAGATTTGACTAAAGCGAAACAATTGGGTTTGAATTCTCATGATTTTGTTCAGATTTACAATCGAAATATCAATTTAGAAACGGTAGCATTTCAGTTCAATATCATCAAAAATGGGATTCCAAAAATCAATCTCGATCGACCTGCAATCATAAATGATGGTATTATCGCAGTTTCATCAGACGAAGCTAAATATTATTCTAATTTTTTTGATGAAAAGAAAAACAAGTTAAAACTTAAAAAATTCGTTCCAGCTTCGGGTGCAGCCAGTAGAATGTTTAAATTTTTAAGCGAATTTATTAATGATTTTAAATTGGGCGAAGAATCCATAAACGCTTATATCAACAGAAAAAAAGACAAGAATTTATCGGTTTTTTTAGTAGCTAAAGAGAAGTTTCCTTTTTACGAAGATATTTTAGAAACTACCAAAAAAACAGTTTCCGATTTCGATTCTTGGGATAATGATACGCGTGATTATTGGTTTATTAAAACCATGTTGTCGTCATCTTATTTCGATTTTGCCAACAAACCCAAAGGAGTTTTACCTTTTCATAAATACGAAACACACACTGCAACAGCTATAGAAGAGCATCTTCACGAATGTTCTCATTATGCGGTCTCTAACGATAAATCTAATTTACATTTTACGGTTTCAGAAGAGCATCAAGACAGCTTTCAAACGATTATTGATGAGGTAAAAGAAAAAGTAGAAAACGAATCAAAAATCAAAATAGACATTAAGTTTTCGTACCAACATAAAGCTACCGATGTCATTGCAGTTGATTTAAACGGACAGCCTTTTAGAGATGAAAACGATTCGATAATTTTTCGCCCTGGCGGTCACGGAGCATTGATTGAAAATTTGAACAATCTCAATGCGGATGTTATTTTTATTAAAAACATTGATAACGTCATCCAAAATCATTTAGAAGAAATTGCACTTTATAAAAAGTCATTGGCCGGAATTTTAATTCAATATCAGGAAGAGATTTTTAAATTCATGAGAACTTTAAATTCAGAAACCGTCTCTAACGATGATTTGAATGAAATTGTAAACTACATTAAATCAAAATTGAATATTGCAATCAAAGAAGATTTTGCGCGTTACACCAAAGAAAGTAAAGTAGAACATTTGCAATCTATTCTAAACCGACCAATTCGTGTATGCGGTATGGTAAAGAATGAAGGTGAACCCGGCGGTGGGCCGTTTTGGGTTGCCGATAAAAAAGGAAAAACGTTTCTACAAATTATTGAATCGTCACAGATTGATACCAAAGACGAAAATCAAGTCAAAATATTTGAAAGCGCTACGCATTTTAATCCAGTTGATTTAGTGTGCGGTATTAAAAATTACAACGGTCAAAAATTTGATTTAACTAAGTTTGTTGATGCTAATTCGGGTTTTGTTGTAGAAAAAAATAAAAACGGAAAACCTTACAAAGCCTTTGAATTACCTGGCCTTTGGAATGGTGCTATGGCAAAATGGTTGACTGTTTTTGTGGAAGTTCCGCTGATCACATTCAATCCGGTAAAAACCGTAAACGACTTGTTGAAACCAGCACATCAATCGCCACACTAATAGCTACTGAAATAAATTCTGCATAAATGAACAAAGAGAAAATTATTTCAGAACTTACTTTTAAAGCCGTAAGAAGCTCAGGTGCTGGAGGACAAAACGTAAATAAAGTGTCGTCTAAAGTGGTACTGACTTTTGATTTGAATCTTTCTCAAGCGCTTTCTGAGGAAGAAAAAGAAAGGCTTACCACCAAATTAAAATCTAAATTGACTCAAGACAATATCCTGATTTTAAATTGTGATGAAGATCGAAGTCAGTTAAAAAACAAAGCTATTGTAACCAAACGATTTCTGGAATTAATCACAAAATCTTTGGTGATTCCCAAAAAAAGGAAACCAACTACGGTTCCAAAATCGGTGGTCGAAAAGCGATTAAAAGACAAATCGGTAGCTTCAGAAATAAAACAAAATCGCAAAAAATTAGATTTGTAAAAAAATCTATTTACCTTTGTCTCGTCTCAAAAGGGGTGCTCTAAATGACGAGCTGAGATTATACCCAATGAACCTAGAACAGGTAATGCTGTTTAGGGAAAAGTGACAAAACAGAGTGCACGCTGAATTTTGTCATAGGAAACAAACATTTTTATTTTTTAACCAAGAATAATTACCTCTTTTTATTCGTATAATGTATTTTACGAATGGAAAATTTATGTACTCAAAAGTCAAAAGTTAAAAGTCGAAAGTCGAGAACAAATTACATTGCAGCTGTTTTCTTTTCTCTTTTCTCTTTTTTCTCTTTTTCGCAAGAAAAAACAAAAGACACTACCAAAGTTACCCAACTCGATGAGGTATTAGTATCAGCAGTTAGAGTAACCACCAAAACGCCTGTCAGTTTTAGCAACTTAACCAAAAAGGATTTTAAATTCAGAAACCTTGGACAAGACATTCCGATTTTAATGAATTTTATGCCGTCTGTAGTAACTACTTCTGATGCTGGAAACGGTGTGGGTTATACTGGAATTCGCGTCCGCGGAAGCGATGCTACACGTGTTAACGTAACCATAAACGGAATTCCGTACAACGATGCCGAAGGAAGCGGAACCTACTTTGTAGATTTACCCGATTTTGCGTCGTCGGTAGAAAGTTTGCAATTGCAACGTGGTGTGGGTACGTCAACCAATGGTGCTGGTGCTTTTGGTGCGAGTTTGAACATGTTAACCGACTCGTATTCCAAACAAAGTTCGGGCGAAATTTCAAACTCTGCAGGAAGTTTTAACACACGAAAAAATACCGTTAAATTCAGTACAGGTTTGATGAACAATCATTTTGAAATTGCTGGAAGATTGTCTCAAATTAAATCGGATGGTTACATCGATAGAGGTTCGTCTAATTTACGATCGTATTTTCTTCAAGGAACGTATGTTGGAAAAACGACTATCATCAAAGCATTGACTTTTGGCGGAACCGAAAAAACCTACCAATCTTGGAACGGAATAGATGGCGAAACACTCAACGGAAATCGAACGTTCAATTCGGCTGGAATGTTTACCGATGAGTTTGGAAATGCTCGTTTTTATGACAATGAAACCGATAATTACCAACAAGATCACTATCAATTGCATTGGAATGAAAAAGTCTCTTCGACTTGGAACACCAATCTAGCGGTTCATTATACCAAAGGAAAAGGTTATTATGAAAATTATAAAGAAGATGCCGATTTTGCTGATTATGATTTGACGCCAGTTGCCGGACAAACAACCACCGATTTGATTCGTCAAAAATGGTTGGACAACGATTTCTACGGAACCACATTTTCTGCTAATTATAAAAAAGATAAAATCGATTTTATTTTTGGTGGCGCTTGGAACAAATACAACGGTAAACATTTTGGCAAAGTAATTTGGGCACGATATGCTTCTACGAGCGAATTGGGCGATCATTATTATGACGATTATGGTAATAAAACGGACGGAAATGTATTTGCTAAAATCAACTACCAATTGACCGAAAAATGGAGTCTTTACGGTGACTTGCAATATAGAACTGTGAATTACAAAGCGAATGGATTAGGTGCTAATTTGGTAAACGATACGTTTCATTTTTTCAATCCAAAAGCTGGTTTGAATTATACCATTGATACGAAAAATAGTTTGTATCTATCCTATGCCAGAGCCAACCGCGAACCTAATAGAACCGATTACGAAGGTGGAACCGTAAAACCTGAAAAATTGAATGATTACGAATTGGGATGGCGTTATTCGTCAACAAAAGTGAAATTAAATACCAATGTGTATTATATGGCGTATAAAGACCAATTGATCTTAACTGGTAATTTGGATGGAGTTGGAAATCCGATTCGTTCGAACAGCGAAAAAAGCTACCGATTGGGATTGGAAATAGACGCTACTATTGCGGTTTCAGAACAAGTATTTATTCGTCCGAACATTACGTTAAGTAAAAATAAAAACGTCGATTTGAATGTAGACGGAACAAATTTTGGGAATAAAAATATTGCCTATTCACCCAACGTAGTGGCTGGAAACATCATTGTTTACAAACCAACTGAAGGGTTACAAGTCTCTTTGTTGTCTAAATTTGTTGGCGAGCAATATTTGAACAATATCGAATTACAAGAAGCACGTTTGCCTGATTATTTCGTGAATGATGTGAATGTGTCGTATGAAATCAAACCAAAATCAGTATTCCAATCGATTGTATTTACAGGTTTGATGAACAATGCCTTCAACAGAAAATATGTTTCCAACGGTTATATGTATGATGTATATCCATATTATTATCCGCAAGCAGGACGAAATTTCTTATTGGGATTGACGTTAAAATTTTAGAAAGTAATATTATTTTGTTTAAAAAAAGCCAAGTTAGAATTTCTGACTTGGCTTTTGCTTTAATTGTAAACTCGAACAACGTCTCCATTTATTTCAACACGATATTGTTTTAAAGGATATTCTTTGCCAGGGCATTGTCCGGTAAATAAATTATAATTTTCACTACCGCATGGGCAATTAGCATTAGAACCACTAACGGTTAAGGTAGAACAACTGCTCAAAGACTGATTCGGACAAGCACCATCAAAAGCATTAAACGAACTACCAGTATTAAAAACTATAATTCCTCTTGATGGACCGCCAGATGGATACGCTTTTACCGCATTGCCAGCAAACTTCAAGCTCGAATACAACGGTAAATTGGTGTTGATATCAATCGAAAAAGGATAATTGGGTAAGTACGGATTGTTATTGTTGAACTTATCTTTAGAACATCCTAAAAACAGAACAGAAATTGCGATAAGTAGCAGTGTTTTTTTCATTTTAAAAAAATTATCAAAAGATTGGTTCAAAAAAAATTAAATTCGTTAACTTTGTAATTCATTATCACACAAAAGTAGGAATTTAATATACAAAATATATATCTTTGAAAAAAGAAATCCCGTTGCGATGGGATTTTTTCTATTTTATGATAACGATGAAATAGTAGAATTTGTATAACAAAACCAAAGAATAACTTCTATTTAATAGAATTTTTAGAGTAGAAGCAAATAAACGAAATGAAATTATGAGTACGGTATCTTATTACACAGCAGAAGGATTAAAAAAATTAAAAGACGAACTAGAGTATTTAAAAAGTGTGGAGCGTCCAAAAGCATCACAAGCTATTGCAGAAGCTCGCGATAAAGGAGATTTATCTGAAAATGCAGAATATGATGCTGCTAAAGAAGCGCAAGGATTATTAGAAATGAGAATTTCTAAAATGGAAGATTTGTATGCTAATGCAAGATTGATAGACGAATCTCAATTGGATTTGTCAAAAGCATTGGTTTTATCCAATGTAAAAATTAAAAATCAGGCCAACGGAATGGAATTGAAATACACTTTGGTAGCGGAAAGTGAAGCCGATTTAAAATCGGGTAAAATATCGGTAACTTCTCCGATTGGAAAAGGATTGCTTGGAAAATCAGTGGGTGAAATTGCCGAAATTACAGTGCCTAACGGTACCTTAAAATTTGAAGTGTTAGAAATTTCAAGAGACTAATTATGTCAAGTATTTTTACCAAAATAGTCAACGGAGAAATTCCGTGTTATAAAATCGCCGAAGATGCTAATTTCTTGGCCTTTTTAGATGTGAATCCAAATGCTAAAGGGCATACGTTATGTATTCCGAAACAAGAAATCAACAAAATCTTTGATATTGAAGACGAATTGTATTTGGGATTGATGGCTTTTTCAAAAAAGATAGCGGTAGCATTAGAAAAAACGGTTCCTTGCAAACGAATAGGAATGGCTGTTATTGGTTTGGAAGTTCCACATGCACACGTTCATTTAATTCCGTTAAACGAAATGGATGAAATGCGATTTCAAAACAAAGTTTCCTTAACTAAGGAAGAGTTTGAAGCTTTAGCCAAGGCAATTCAGAGCAATCTTTAAAATGAAAATATAAATAGACTCCACAAATTTGCAGTTTCTGCTGTAGATTTGTGGAGTTTTTATTTTACAACTATGAAAAAAGTTTTTTTAATATCATTATTACTAACGCAACTCCAATTATTTTCTCAAGAAAAAAGTTCTCATAATTATTACTGGAGTAACGAAGAAAACTTGAAAGCCATCGTGGGTGTGCCCAATTGCTATGTTAGAGAAAATCCTTCTACAAAGTCGGCATTGCTCGATTCACTTCAAATAGGAAAAGAAATAACTGTGTTAAAATCGACTGATATTGATTATGCTATTAAAGGCGTAAACGTTTCATGGGTAGAAATTGCATACCAAAATAAATTAGGGGTTATTTCCAAAGGGTATTTATGGAAAGGTTTTTTGGCGTTAGGATACGTCAAAAAGAAAGAACTTACTTTTCTTACAACAATAGATAAATTTGAAATTAGAAAGAAAGATAGTTTGGATGTTTTTTCAATTTCTGCAAAAGTATTGAATAACAAAAATGAAGTATTGGGTCAAAAGACATTCCAAGAAAGTTTAGGCGAAAGTTCCTATTTTCAAAATAGTGTAATTAGCGGTTTAGGATTAACAAATATCAGTAACATATATCGAGTAAGTTTTGAAGGTGAAGCTTGTGGAGTTGCATCACTATTTTATTATTTTGCATGGAATGGAACTAAAATGATAGAATTACCTAGTAAGTATGCTGTGGGAGATGCCGGAATTTATTACCATACGGAAGAATTTATTTTTCCAAAAGAAAAAGGAGGAAAGCCCGATATGATATTAAAAGTTTTTAAAGAAGGTCAATCCCAAGATGAAGAGGCTATTAATCCAATTTTTGATGTTGAAGAATGGCAAGAAATTTATAAATGGGACGGAGATAAAGCTGTGTTTTTTCAAAAAAGCAAGGTGAAAAAATACCGAAAAAAAGAGTGAATTATTTTGCTTTCTTATACAAAATCTGCATAGTAGTGCCTTTGCCAATTTCAGAATGTAATACTTTAATCTTGCCTTTGTGGTATTCTTCCACAATTCTTTTGGTTAATGACAAACCTAACCCCCAACCGCGTTTTTTTGTGGTAAAACCAGGTTCAAAAACACGTTTGAATTGATTCTTCGGAATTCCTTTTCCGCTATCAGTAACATTAACTTTAATGTGTTGACCATCATTTTCGATAGCTAAATGGAGCGTTCCTCGACCTTTCATAGCATCAATCGCGTTTTTCATCAAATTTTCTATGGTCCAGCTGTGTAACTCTGGATTTAATAAAACCATAATGGATTCGTTGGGAGCGGTAAAACTAAACGCTACCTGATTGGAAAATCTTGATTTTAAATAATCAAAAGATTTGAATGTTTCGTCTACAATATCCCTACTTTCTAATATGGGTTCAGAACCAATTTTAGAAAATCTATCCGTAATAATTTGCAAACGATTGATGTCTTTTTCAATTTCAGAAATGGTGGTGGCATCAACGTTATCGGCTTTCATAATTTCGAGCCAGCCAATTAATGACGATAAAGGTGTGCCAATTTGATGTGCCGTTTCTTTAGCCATACCTGCCCATAGTTTGTTTTGGGTGGCCATTTTGGTGCTTTTGTAAAAGTTGTAAACCAAAGCGCCAAAAAGAACAATGATTAGTAAAAGCGCAATGGGATAGTACTTCAGTTTGGTCAGTAAAGACGAATCGCCATAGTATAAATTATGAGTTCTTCCGTCAGAAATTTTCATGATGATAGGATCGTTCTGATCTTTGAGTTTTTGAAGAAAATTTTTGAGTTTGGTTTTATTCTTCAGTACATCGTCTTCTATATTGGCGGTATTGATAATAGAATCTTTTTCGGTAACGATAATCGGAATGTTGGCCGTTTGAATAATCTGAGAAGGCAATTCAATATCGGTATCCAAATCGGCATTGTTAATGGTTTTTTGAGCCGTTGCCCAAGTTTGCATTTTAACGCGTTCTTCGTCTTTGAATATTTGAAAAAAAGAATAGGTATTCCACAAAATAAGCGTAACAATCACAAAAGAGGTGATAATGATAGTCCAGCGCAGAATGTTTCTTCTTTCGTAGAATTGCATTGAAAAATTTTTGTTTAAAAGTAAGGATTTTTTTCAAAATTGAAGTTGATAATTCAAATTGTCATTGCGGTTACATTTCTTATATTTGTAAGTCTTAAAGAATTCCATCAAAAGAAACCATTTTAAATACAATTTCTATGTTGACTATCAATCCCAAAGAGCTTTCGCCAGCCAAATTACAAGGATATTTGCAAAGTGCCATAGCACCACGACCAATTGCGTTTGCCAGTACGATTGATAAAAATGGAAAGCCCAATTTATCGCCGTTTAGTTTCTTTAATATTTTTAGTTCTAATCCGCCAATTTTGGTTTTTTCACCCGCACGAAGAGTACGCGATAATTCTATAAAACACACTTTGATTAATTGCCAAGACACGAAGCAAGTTGTTATAAATGTAGTAAATTATGATATAGTGCAACAAATGTCGTTGTCTAGTACCGAATATCCTGATGGAGTAGACGAATTTGCAAAATCGGGTTTGACACCAATACCATCAGAAATTGTAAAGCCGTATCGTGTGGCTGAAAGTCCAGTGCAATTAGAATGTAAAGTCAACGAAATTATTGCTCTTGGTACCGAAGGCGGTGCTGGTAATATGATTATCTGTGAAGTAGTTAAAATTCACATTAATGAAGATGTTTTAGATGATAACGGAGTGATTGATCCTGTAAAAATCGATTTGGTTTCGCGATTGGGAGGTAATTGGTATTCGAGAGCCAATGCAGGACTTTTTGAAGTAGAAAAACCATTAGCTACTTTGGGAATTGGTGTGGATGCAATTCCTAATTTTGTAAAAGAAAGTGCTGTTTTTAACGGCAATGATTTAGGAAAATTAGGAAACGTTGAAGCCTTGCCAACCGAAGAAGAAATTACTATATTTGTAAAACAAAATTTCAAAGTGAAAGGTGTTTTAAGTGCTGATGATGAACAAAAAAAATACCAATTAGCTAAAGAGTATTTAGATAAAAATGAAGTGCTAACCGCTTGGAAAGTGCTTTTAGCAAAACAATAAACAATTATATTATGGAAGTATCAGGAAAAGTAAAAGTGATTAATGCCGAGCAACAAGTAAGTGCTTCGTTTAAAAAAAGAGAATTGGTGGTGACTACAGACGAGCAGTATCCACAGCACATTATGATTGAATTTACTCAAGATAAATGCGATTTGTTAAACAATTATACTCCAGGTGATGCCGTAAAAGTATCTATCAATTTAAGAGGTAGAGAATGGGTTAATCCTCAAGGAGAAACTAAATATTTTAACTCTATACAAGGTTGGAGAATTGAAAAATTACAAGCAGAAACTCCTGCGCCACCACAAATGCCTGCTATGCCTGCTGCAGAAGCATTTGCTCCAGCAACT
>CAZNWY010000036.1:0-27294 GCA_964577105.1 uncultured Flavobacterium sp. | reverse complement strand
CACTTTCAGAATACAAATAACCACCTAAACTCCATTTTTCTTCTTGATGATTGATGCCACCATAGGTTACAAATCGGGTATAACTTCGGTCGGAATACTGGTATTCAATCACAATTCGCATTTCGGAAGTAATCGGAAAAAGCGACGTAAATTTGATTTCGCCTGCATTATAATCGATGACATAATCGTTGTTTTCACCGCGTTTAAGTAAAATTCCATTCACGTAAACGCGTTCTGAACCAGAAATCACTAGCACATACAATTCGCCATTATTGCCTTTCAATTTGTACGGACCTTGGTTGCCTTCTTGTCCAGTAAAACTGCTCTTGGCATATTGTCCACGAACCACAGCACCAGCCGCAAAGATTTCGGTTTTACTTTCAGGTGTGCCAAAAGTGAAATGCGTCGATAAACCTTGAACTTTTTTATTGAAATTCAAAAATTGCGATTGCCTGTTTTCTAAAAACAAATCGCCTGCACGAATGTTCCATTTGTCTGAAAAAAGTTCAATAAAAATTTGGTCAAATTCGTCTAATTTCTGTGAATAACCGCCATTTTGAAGCGGAATATTACTGTCTTGAATGGAAGCTCGAAGCGATACTTTGTTGGAAATCTTACCTGTAATTTGCAAATCGAGATTGGAGTTTACCGTCGAATTTTGGTTATTTCCAACGGTGATGCCACGAGTGATGCTACCCGAAGTATTCAATCCATCAAAGGGTTTGAAGGGCTTGATATTATCTCTTTTTACGACGTATAAATTGCCAGCTTCATTCGGAACGACACGCGCATCATCGTAAACAGAGTAGGTTTTGGTAAGAAATTCGGGAAATTTTAAATACCGAATGGTAATGGAATCGTTGGAAACATAATTGTTTTTGAAAATTAGTTTCGCTTTTTTGAAATCGATTTTATAAAACGAAGTATCAATGGGATTGCCTTGTTTATCAAGAATTTTGAAAAACGATTGGTTGATGCTCACGTTATCAATAGCAATAGTATCTTTTGAAAAAGGAAGTTTTTTATTTTTATAAGGTGTTTCTATTTCCTGAGCCAAAACGCTCGAAAAACAGAACAAAAGCACCCATAAAAAACTATTTTTCAACATAAATAAGATAACTCTTAAATGTCAAAAGTAGTATTTATTATTGGAAAAAGTTGATGGATTTTGTCATGTTGACGAAGGAAACATCACATTTGAGAATAACATAATGGTTTGTCTTATTTTTTAGTGTGATTCTTCGTGCCTCAGAATGACAAAACGATGAAATAATTTTAAGATATCGAATTAGAATTTTAATCTTATCTCCAGCTTACTCCTTCGTTACAATCTGCATGGTTTCTCTAGAAAATTGTCTTAAGATAACTACTTTGTCTTTTTCAACCATTTCGGCGGCTTCTTTGGTGAAGTGTCTGATGGTGTAAAGCGACACATTTTCATTATAAGAAACCTTGAATTTTTTAGCTAAAATAGCTTTCAATTCATTGAAATTTCCAAATTTATCTTCAACACAAACGGAAAAACTAATCGCTGTATTTTGAATCAAACTCACTTTCATTTTGAATTGGTGGAATAAAGCAAAAATTTCGCTGATGTTTTCTTCCATGATGAACGAGAAATCAATAGACGAAAGTGAAATCAACAATTGGTTTTTCTTAACGATAAAACACGAAGTTTTAGGTTCTAAATCTTCGCCTTTGGAAACGCTTGTTCCTGGTAAAAGCGGATTAATAAACGATTTTACATACAACGGAATTTCCTTTTTTTGTAGCGGTTGCAACGTTTTTGGATGAATTACCGAAGCACCATAAAACGCTAGTTCAATCGCCTCACGATACGAAATTTGATTCAACAAAATAGCATTTTCAAAATAACGCGGATCGGCATTTAAAACGCCAGGAACATCTTTCCAAATGGTTACGCTTTCGGCACTCAAGCAATAGGCAAAAATCGCAGCCGTATAATCGGAACCTTCTCGACCTAAAGTGGTGGTAAAGTTGTTTTCATCAGAACCTAAAAATCCTTGCGTAATGTTCAACGATTTCTTTTTGATGCCTTTAGAAATCAACTTTTGAGTTTGTTCCCAATCTACATTGGCATCGCGGTAGGTATTGTCGGTTTTAATGAAATTACGAACGTCAATCCAGTTGTTTTTCAAACCTTTTTCGTTGAAATAATAACTCACAATAGTAGTGGAAACAATTTCTCCAAAACTAATTACTTGATCGTAGACAAAATTATAGTTTGGCGATTTGTTGCTTCTTAAAAAGTATTCTAAATCGGCAAAATGACTGTTTACTGCAAAAAACACGTCGTGTTCTTCATCGTCAAATAAGTCGAGTAAAATTTGGTTGTGGTATTTTCTAACTTCTTGAAGTGAAGCATGAAATTCATTCGATTTTTCGAAATAGTTTTTGATAACTAGTTCTAATGCATTGGTTGTTTTTCCCATTGCAGAAATTACTAAAAGCACGTCTTCATGACCAACTTTATGCAATAAATCGAACACATTTTTAATACCATCGGCATCTTTTACGGAGGCACCACCAAATTTAAAAATTCTCATAACAGTAAAATTCTTATTTTAATTACCAAACTAAATAGTTTACAAAGCTAAAAAATAACCCATTCAAAATAGAGTAAGAACGGTTATTTATTTTGAGATAAAAAAGCTTCAATACCGTTTTCATCCATTTGAGCCACACGCCAATCGTCTAAAACTTTAGCACCTGTTTTTTGATAAAAAGCAATGGCAGGCGTATTCCAATCGAGAACAGCCCATTCAATACGGCGCACATTATCTCTTTTTCCTTGTTGGATGATTTCTTTATACAATGCGAATCCAGCACCAGTTCCACGTTTTTCTTCTTTTACAATTAAATCTTCTAAGTGAATGGTTTTGCCTTTCCAAGTCGAGTAGCGGTAGTAGTATAAAGCAACTCCAATAATAACAGTATCAACTTCGGCAACAAAGCAGTGAAATAAAGGGTTTTCTGAAAAGCCATCGCGTACTAAGTCATCAACGGTAACTACCACGGCATCGGGTTCTTTTTCAAAAGCGGCTAATTCTTTTATCAAATCTAAAACCGAAGTCATATCGGCTGGAGTTCCTTTTCGAATAATCATAAATTTTTAAAATAATGTATTGTGGTAAATGTAAAAAACAAATCCCAAATACTAATAATAGAATTTGGGATTTAGATAAAAATTTAAAAAAGATTATTTTTTCTTTTTTGGAGTTTTTTTAACGGGTGTTTTAGTAACAGTTGCTTTGTTGTTGATTGGTTTTTGAACATAAGGTTTGTACAATCCATCGGCTTGGGCTCTTGCTTTTGCTTTTTCTGCTCTAGAAACTGGATCGGGATGTGAACTCATCATTTGAGTTAAAAAATTAGATTCAGAACCTTCGCTCATTTTAGCCAAAATATTAAATGCCGATTCTACCGCATTCACATTGTATCCATTGCGTTTCATGAATTCATATGAAAAATCATCCGCTTCTGATTCTTGTTTTCGACTGTATTTGCTATCCAAAATGGCATTTCCAATTTGTCCCAGTTGACTGTCTGTTGCCTTAGCAATAGTTGCCGATTGTGAAGCTAGACCATCCAAAATAAAGGATTTTCTGTATGCTGCTTTCATTGCATCTCGCGAATCGTGGTTGGCAACGTGACCAATTTCGTGACCAATAACGGCAAGTAATTCGTTGTCATCCATAATGTCCATCAAACCAGAAAATACACGAACGCTTCCGTCGGCAGTAGCAAAGGCATTCACTTCTTTGGTTAAATATACTTTGTAGTTTAATTTTAATCCGTTTTCAGTGCTGTGTTTTCCAAAAACACGATTCAATCGCAAAGTATAACCGTCTTTTGGTCCAGCTACTTTGTTAACAGAATCCATTTTTCTAACGGCTTCTCTTGATAAATTTGCAGCATCTTCGTCACTAAAAGTAAAACTAGCAACACCATTTTGAAGTGCACCCAAAGCTCTATCTCCTAAATTGATTTGAGCGTTACCTTTTGAAAAATTTAAAATAGTTAGTAAAGCTAGTAGTATTATTGATCTTTTTTTCATGATTTTTTTATTTAAAATTCTACAACAAAGATAAAACAAGTTTGGATAAATTTCTGTAGAATAATTTTTACCTTTTTATATCAAATTGTGATAAAAAAAACGATATTTGCACAAACAACTACAACGATTTCGTAATGGAAGAACGCAACAAAACCTTAGGTGAATTTATCATTGAAAACCAGAATGCTTTTCAATATTCCTCAGGTGAATTATCACGAATAATCAACTCAATACGATTAGCTGCCAAAGTAGTTAATTACAAAGTAAACAAAGCTGGATTGGTTGATATTGTTGGGGCTGCCGGAGAACAGAATGTTCAAGGTGAAGACCAACAAAAATTGGATGTTTATGCCAATGAAATTTTTATTCAAACGCTAATCAATCGTGAAATTGTGTGCGGAATTGCCTCTGAAGAAAATGATGATTTTATCACCGTTTCGGGTTCAGATAATAGTCATAACAATAAATATGTGGTTTTAATGGATCCGTTGGACGGTTCGTCTAATATTGACGTGAACGTTTCAGTAGGAACTATTTTTTCTGTTTTCAGAAGGGTAACACCAGTAGGAACACCCGTAACCATTGAAGATTTTCTACAACCCGGAATTAATCAAGTGGCGGCAGGCTATGTCATTTATGGAACATCAACCATGCTGGTTTACACAACGGGTCACGGAGTTAATGGGTTTACCTTGAATCCTGCTATTGGTACATTCTATTTGTCACATCCTAACATGAGATATCCTGATGATGGAAAAATTTATTCTATCAATGAAGGGAACTATGTGCATTTTCCGCAAGGAGTAAAAAATTATTTGAAATATTGTCAGCTAGAAGAAGGCGATCGTCCGTATACTTCGCGTTACATCGGAAGTTTAGTTTCCGATATGCATCGAAACATGATTAAAGGCGGAATTTACATTTATCCAACCAGTTCCAAAGCACCCAAAGGCAAACTTCGATTGTTGTACGAATGCAACCCGATGGCATTCATTGCAGAGCAAGCAGGAGGAAAAGCTTCTGATGGTTACACTCGAATTATGGAAATTCAGCCTACCGAATTGCACCAAAGAGTTCCTTTTTTCTGCGGAAGCTACAATATGGTTCAAAAAGCCGAAGAGTTTATGGAAGCATCCAAATAAAAAAAAGTCCTGATTTAATCAGGACTTTTTTTATTAGTAAATAGTTTGTTATCTATTCATATGTACCATTTCGTAAGTAAATGTATCTAAATCTACATTCATTACTAAAAGTGATAATGCTTTGTCAACAATATAGTGCACGTTTCCTGGAGTGAATCCGAGAGCAATTGCAAATTTGGTTAAAATTTCTTTTTGTTTTGGTCCTAACACGTGATCGGCATAAACCATTCTCGATAAATCATACAAACGCTCCAATCGGTGTGCATAAGAATACGGAGGGTTAATAGGATATTTTAAAGGATTTTCTAAAATTTCTTCATATTCTGCTGGAGAAATTTCTAATCGTACCGCAAGTTTATCTAAAAATTCTTTTTCTTCCTTGCTTAAACCTCCATCTGCCGTAGCAACACGAACAATGGCTGAAAAGTGTCCTTTATTTCTGGTTTTAAATTCGCTATCAAATAAATCTGAAAATGACATAATTATATTGGTTTTATAAGGCAAAGATAATTCAAATTCCTCAAAAATAGAAAATGTTTTTAATCGAATTTAAGGCAATCTTTATATTTTCTAATAAAAATATATTGTATGTTTACCATTATAAAATTGCAAAAGTTCCCCATTTATGAACGATTTCTGGATATTTTTTAAAGTAGGATTGCATCATGTTTTAGATATTCACGGTTATGATCACTTACTTTTTCTAATTGTATTAACAGTTCCGTATGTGGTTAGAGAATGGAAAAAAATCTTAATTTTAGTTTCGTTTTTTACTCTTGGACATACCCTTTCGTTATTACTTTCGGTTTTTAATGTAGTTTCAGTGAAACCCGTTTTAGTAGAATTTTTGATTCCAATTACTATTTTAGTAACGGCGCTTTTCAATCTGATTATGGCTGGAAAATCGGCTAAAAACGCAAACATTACTTTTGTAGGCAGTGTTACGGTTTTCTTCGGAATCATACACGGATTGGGATTTTCCAATTATTTCAATTCTATTTTACCCGGAAAACCTGCTGAAAAATTAGGACCATTATTCGAATTTGCACTCGGAATCGAAAGCGCACAAATCATTGTAGTAATTGCTGTTTTAATTTTGGCCTTCATTGCACAAACCTTATTCCGATTCAACAAACGCGATTTCACACTCATTATGTCCAGTTTTGTCATAGGCGTTTTAGTGCCGTTATTAATCGAAAATCCAATTTGGGGAAAATAAGTTGGGTTGGAAGCGAATCAGTAGTTATATTTGTGTTGGTATTTCCTGCTTTACATTGCAATTATTAAAATAATTTTCATTCCAATCAGGGCTAAGCAGTAATCCATTTGAATAGAATTCAGTACAATGAAAGAAAAAAAACAACATAAATACGACAAAGCCTATTTAAGAATTGCTACCGAATGGAGTAAACTTTCGTATTGTAAACGCAAACAAGTAGGAGCTATCATAGTGCGAGACAGAATGATCATTTCCGATGGTTACAACGGAACACCATCCGGATTTGAAAATTGTTGTGAAGACCATGAAGGACTAACTCAATGGTATGTGTTGCACGCCGAAGCCAATGCCATTCTAAAAGTGGCGCGTTCTACCCAATCGTGCGATAATGCTACTTTATACATTACGCTTTCACCTTGCAAAGAATGTAGTAAATTAATCCATCAATCTGGTATAAAACGCGTTGTGTATCAAAATGGTTACCGCGACACTTCGGGAATTGATTTTTTGGTTAAAGCTGGAATTGAAGTTTCTCAAATAGAAGATTTAGACTAAATTTTGAAATTGAACGTTAGATAAATAAAACAAATTATGAAATCATACCTGCTTTTAGCTCTTTTGTTTTGTTTTTCTATGGTATTCTCTCAAGAAAGAGGTATTGTTTTAAAATCAAAAACGTCCGACCGAACCGCTTATTTGCCAGAACACAAAAGAATCAAATTAAAAACTAAAGACGGTACAGTTCTAGTAGGTAAATTCACTATAGTAGATGACCATACCATTATGATTAAAGATACTCCAGTTGTATTAGATTCTATTGTGAAAATAAAACGAAGATCATTAGTTTCTTCTATTGGTTCACCTATAGTTTTTGTTACAGGTGTGCTGATGGTTACAGCAGGTATTGCTGGTGCGACCGCTGGAGGATATGGCGTTTTCTTAGTGGTTTTCATTCCACCAGGAATACCAATGGTTTTGCTTCCTGTGATTTCTAACAATCATGATCCTGAAAAATGGGAATATTCTATAGATACTAATCCAGAATTGAAAAAAACACAGTAAATCATTTAATGAAAATCAATAAAATTTATATTCCTTTTTTGTTTTTCTCTTGCGTAGCCTTGGGAATTGTTGTTGGTGGGTTTATTAATTATCCATCAGGGAAAGTTGCATTTGCTAAAAATAATTACAAAACCAAGCTCAACCGACTGTTAGATTTTATTGATAAAGAATATGTTGATGATGTAAAAACCGATTCTATTGTAGATTTAACGGTTACTAATATTCTAGCCAATTTAGATCCGCATTCGGTTTATGTACCGCCAAGTGAGCAAAAAGAAGTTGCCGAAAGTATGAAAGGTGATTTTGTGGGAATTGGCATCAATTTTTATTCGTACAACGATACCATTGCGGTAATAAAACCTGTTGAAAATGGGCCAGCACAAAAAGCCGGAATTAAAGAAGGTGACCGAATTTTGTATGCAGACAATTTTAAATTGTTTGGAAAAAAACTTAAGAATGAAGTGCTTTACAGCAAATTAAAAGGCCAAAAAGATTCAGAAGTTACGCTTACGGTTTATCGAAAATCAGAAAACAAACAACTGAAATTCAGAGTAAAACGAGACGTTGTACCCATTAAAAGTGTTGATGTTGGCATCATGCTGAATGCCACTACGGGTTATATTAAAATCAATCGTTTTGCAGAAACAACTGGTAGAGAATTCCACGAAGCTTTATTAAAATTAAAGCAAAGCGGTATGAACTCGTTGGTAATTGACTTGCGTGAAAATGGTGGTGGATTTATGGAAATGGCGGTTCAAATTGCCGATGAATTATTGAAAGATAAAGCGCTTATTGTTTTTACTAAAAATAAAAAAGGCGCTATAGATAAAACATTTGCTACTGAAGATGGCGATTTTGAAACGGGTCGTGTTTCAGTGTTAATCGATGAAAATTCGGCGTCGGCAAGCGAAATTTTAGCTGGTGCCATTCAAGATAACGATCGTGGTACAATTTACGGAAGACGTTCTTTTGGCAAAGGATTGGTACAACGCGAAATGGATTTTGATGATGGATCTGCCGTGCGATTGACTATAGCAAGATATTACACTCCAAGCGGTCGTTCTATTCAAAAGCCTTACAAAAAAGGAGAAAGTGAAGATTATTATAAAGAAACGGAAGGGCGATTTGAAAGCGGTGAATTGTATGAAAAAGACAAAATAAAAATTGCCGATTCGTTAAAATTTAAAACCAAAAGAGGTAGAATAGTGTATGGCGGCGGCGGAATTGTACCCGATGTTTTTGTGCCACTAGAAGTGTCTCATGGCGACGAAAGTTTAGAATATTTATTGCAAACCGGAATTGTAGCTCATTTTGTTTTTGAACAATTGGATCAAGACAGAAAGGCTTTTCAAGGAGTACCATTGGAACAGCTTCAAACCAAAATACAGAATGATGAAGTTTATGTTCATAAATTTGAAAAATACCTTGCTAAAGTAGGTGTTGATGTCGACTTTAGTAAAGATAAATCTATTGTAAAAAGATATATTACAGCCGAATTTGCCAGACAATTGTTTGGTGAAAACCAATATTATCAAATTATTTTGAAAGAAGATAAAATGATAAAAGCTGTTTTAAAAAAGTAGCGATTATTTTTTGATAGAATCGTGAACTTGGCTCGAAATTCCGTCATTCCATAAAGTTATAATATCGGTAGCAACCGCAGCACCACTACCAGCAGCAATAGCTAGTTGACTTCGGTGTCCGGCAAGTGTTCCAGCAACATAAATTCCGTCTGCAACTTTATGATCGTCGTTTTTAAGTTGTATGCGTTGTTTTTCGGCAATTGCTTTTTTGTGAGGTTCTACATACTGCATCAAACCTTCAATAGCAAAAGTGTTAGATGAACCAATAGCCACAATAATGTTTTGGGTAGCGTAAGAGTTTTTGTTGGTAACTACTGTAAAATTTGGAAATTCACCAGTTATTGCTAAAACTTTTTCACCTTCAATTTGTGCAACGTGCGGATATAAATGGTGCAGTTGTTCTAAACTTTCTGTCAGCAATTCAGATCCTAATTTGCCTGGAGCAATGCCGTAAGCATTATTGAATAAAGCCTCTTGAAGAGAAGAAGTTTTTTGATGCGCAATAATTCCGATTTTTTTATCTTGAGCAAATGATTTCTTGTAAGCGGAACCTAATACCAACGCACAAGAAACTCCAGAAACACCGCCACCAATTATTAAAACATCAAACATTAATTATTGATTTTTAATTTTTTCTTCAATCTTTTTAGACATTTTGAAGATAAGTAGAATAAAAACTGCGCAAAAAGAGGCAACAATACCAATCAAAGCCACCATACTATTGCCTTCAAAAGGTTTGTTGAAGTCTAACATAGTTACATTGAAAACAATAAGCGCAATTGCTAAAACAATCAATATAGTAGTAAAAATTTTCATTGAATAAATTTAGAGCGTAAAAATAGTAAAATTTGATTTAAACAAATAATCCTTTAACATTAGCTGCAAATAATTTAACAGCAATAGCTAATAGCACTACTCCAAAGGTTTTTCGGATGACACCTAAACCATTTTTCCCTAATAATTTTTCAATTCTAGCGGAAGATTTTAGCACAACATAAACCAAAACAATATTTAAAACAATAGCAATTATGATATTAACAGTTTGGAATTGCGAACGCAGCGATAAGAGCGTTGTCATCGTTCCGGCGCCAGCAATTAAAGGGAATGCCAAAGGAACAATGGATGCCGAACTGGCTTCTTCTTCTTTGTAAATTCGGATGCCAAGAATCATTTCGAGTGCTAAAAAAAACAATACAAACGAACCAGCAACTGCAAAAGAATGCACGTCAATTCCAATCAATTTCAACAATTCTTCTCCAACAAAAAGAAATACAATCATAATGGTTCCTGCGGCAATAGAAGCTTTTTCTGATTCGATATGACCATATTTTTGACGCAAATCAACAATAATCGGAATCGTTCCAACAATATCAATTACAGCAAAAAGCACCATTCCGATGGTGGCAATTTCTTTAAAATCAAATCCTAACATAATCACTTTCTTTAAAAATGCAAAATTACTTCTTTCAAAATTGTTAAAATCTAAACGCTACGTTAATTTTTCAATAAAAGTAGGATTGCAAAAAAAACAAAAAAATCCTTTGTACCTTTGACCCGTTTTAAAACTCCATTAGCAATGTTTCAATTAGGAAAAACAATAGTTTCAGAAGATATTTTAGAAAAAGATTTTGTGTGCAACCTTTCGGCTTGTCACGGTGCTTGTTGTGTCGATGGCGATGCTGGAGCGCCTTTAAGCGAAGAAGAAACCAAAATTATGGAAGCTATCTATCCTAAAGTGAAACCCTTTTTAAGAAAAGAAGGCATAGAAGCTATTGAACGATTGGGAACTTGGGTAAAAGGAACCGATCAAGATTTAGAAACGCCACTTATCGATAATAAAGATTGTGCTTATGTTATTTTTGATGGAAAAACAGCATTATGCGGAATCGAACAAGCCTACAATCAAGGTGTAATCGATTGGAAAAAACCAGTTTCATGTCATTTGTATCCTATTCGCGTGAAAGATTTTACGGAATTTGCTGCTGTAAACTACGATCGTTGGGATATTTGTGATGATGCTTGTAGTTTGGGAAAAGAACTTGAAGTGCCTATTTATAAATTTGTAAAAGAAGCACTAATCCGAAAATTTGGAGAAGATTGGTATGCTGAATTGGAAAAAGTAGCCGAGGATTTGAAAAAGGAAAAATAAAAAAAACCGTCTTGTTTTATACAGACGGTTTTTTTGTGGAGAAGATGGGGCTCGAACCCACGACCTCTTGACTGCCAGTCAAGCACTCTAGCCAACTGAGCTACATCCCCAGACATAAAATTTTGTATCTCAAAAATCGATTCCAAATATATAAAATGTTTTTGAAATTAACTTAAATAAAGTAAAACATTAAAAATTAACAAATTGGCTGATTATTTTGCTTAAAAAACAAGGATAATAATTTTTTTTAAATTTTTTTTGTTATAATATTGCCAAATTAATAACTAACTACTAAATTTTTAATACATCTATGAAAAAAATTACTCTATTTTTTGCTTTTCTAATGTTGCCATTTGTTGGAAAAGCACAAATTGTGGCATCTCAAAATTTTGATTCGGCTCTTGGCTGGACTTCAACAACAACAACTAGTGATTCGGGAACTACAATTAGCGCTTGGTCTAGAAGAACAACAGGAGGAGCACCTGCTTGTTCACCATATGCCGGAGCAGGTATGGTTCGATTTAACTCCTACAACATTCCTAGTGGAGGCACGGGAAGATTAACTTCGCCAGCGATTACTTTTGCAGGAGCAAGCTATAGAGTGAAATTTAAAATGTATAGAGATTCTGGTTATCCAACAGACGCTGATAATGTAAAGGTTTATTATAATACAACAAGTGGTGCAGGAGGTACTCTTTTAGGAACAATTAACCGATCTAAAGATTTAACTCCAGCAGTAAGTGCTGAAGGATGGTATAACTATTCTTTTAATATTACAGGCACACTTACGGGTACAGGTTATATCAATTTATTAGGTACATCGGCATATGGTAATAATATGTTTATTGATGAAATTGTAGTAGAACAAATTCCAGCAATAGATGCCGAAATGAATAACGTTAATATCAGTCCTATTATTCCAATTGGTTCCACTCAAATTTCTGGAGTTATCAAAAATAGTGGATTAACAACAATTACTTCGGTTGATGTAAATTGGCAGGTAGATTCAGGTTCTATCTATACACAATCATTAACAGGATTAAATATTGCAGCGGGTCAAACCTATAATTTCACACACAATAATCAGTGGAATGCTACACCAGGTTTGTATTCATTAAATGTTTGGGTTTCTAATGTTAATAATGGTAGTACTGATTCAGATGCTACTAATAATCAAATTGTTAAATCAATTGCGGTAGCTAGTAGTTCTACAACCCGTTTGCCATTGTATGAAAAATTTTCAAGTTCAACATGTAATCCTTGTGCTAGTTTTAATGGAACTTATTTCAACCCATTTTTATTAAGCCATCCAAATGCTTTTGCTTTGATTTGTTATCAAGTAAACTGGCCGGGAACTGGAGATCCATACTATACCGCGGAAGTAGGCACAAGAGTATCATATTATGGAGTAACTGGAGCACCTACATTGTATGTGGATTCTAAAGATGGTACAAACTTTAGCTCAACTGATTTACAAAATGACTTGACAGCCGCTTTGGCAAATCCAGCTTATTTTTCAATTGATGCTACTAAATCATTGGTTGGAAATGACATGACAGTTCAAGTAACTACAATGCCATATTTGACAGGGACATATAAATTGTATGTTGCAGTAGTTGAAAAACAAACAACTGGTAATGCTACTTCAAATGGAGAAACAGAATTTCATAATGTTATGATGAAAATGATGCCAGATGCTGGTGGAACAACCATAAACTTTACGCACGATGTTCAAACAACAAATACTTTACAAGCAACATTAACAGGCTTGAACATAGAAGAAATGACCGATTTAGATGTAGTCGTTTTTATTCAAAATCCAACAACTAAAGCAATTATGCAAGCTAAAATGGCTACTGAGGCATTATCAACTAATCAATTTAGTTCGGAGAATAAATTTAAATTATACCCAAACCCTTCAACTGGAATTGTAAAAATTCACACAGAGTCTCCTGTTGATGTTCAAGTAATGGATATTACAGGAAAAGTAGTGCTTACAATGAACCAAGTTACTAATGAATCTCAAATTAATTTATCTTCTTTAGATAAAGGAGTATATTTAGCTAAAGTTAGAGATGCAGAAGGCGTTGAGCAAACACAAAAAATCATTTTAAAATAAAAAAATACTTGGGAGTTGTATTTATTGCAACTCCCAAGATTAATAATAAAACAGATATGAAAAAAATTACATTTTTATCAACTCTTTTTTTAAGTACACTTGGATTCGCACAAATTTCATTATTTAAACATGACATGTCGCCAATTGTAAATGGCCAGGTTGTAGCCTTTAATACAGCAACTTATCCAGCTTCAGAACTTGATTTTTATATCAAAAACAATTCTACATCTACAGTAAATGTTAAGGTAAACTGTATGTCCTTGATAAATAACGATGGTACTGGATTTGAGCTGTGTTTCGGACCAGAATGCTTGTCATCTGTTGAAGAAGGAACCTCTTATCCAAGTTCAGCGGTAACTTTAGCTCCAAACGGGATGAATGGTAATTTTGATCATTTTTTAAACACTAATGCAGGTTCGGGAGTATTTCCTAAAGATTATGTGTTTAGATTTTATCAAGTAGGAAACCCAACTGGAAATACTATTGATTTTACATACAGATACGATCCAAATTTAACAACAGAACAAATAGAACAATTGCAAACATCTGGAGTTATCGTAAAATCTACTGTTGTTGAAAACAGTTTGGAGTTTGATGTTCTTAAAAGTACCAATTTTGAAATTTTCGATTTAAATGGTAAATTAGTTATGAATACAACTAAATTAGAATATGGTCTTCAATCTATAGATATTTCTAATTTATCATCAGGAGTATATGTTATTAATTTCACTTCAAATGAAGGAAATACTTCTAAAAAGAAATTCTGTAAAAAATAGTTTTAAAAATTTAGTAAAAAAAGCGTTTGCCAATTGGCAAACGCTTTTTTTATTTAAAATGAATTTATCCATTGCTCAATAAGATGAACACCTTCAGCATGTCTTATCGTTCGTCCTAGAGGAGGCATCATATAGTAACTATCTGTTTGAGTGTTTACCCTATAATGCAATATAGATTGATTTACATTATTTGGCTGAACAATTCTGCCATTAAATCCAGGAACAAAATGTTGAGCTTGAACACCAACACCCATTTCGGCAGGGTCAATAGTTTGATTAAATGCAAATCTTAAATCAAATGCATCAGCCTCACCACCATCAACATGGCAATGGGCACAATTTGCATCAAAATAGGATCGGATTCTTAAATTGAGAGGTTTGCTAATATCATTATAGTCAACTACTGTTTCAATAGAGGAGGGAAGGTTGTTTTCTAAATATCCAATCTCAATTAGTTTACTCAGCTGATTTTTAGAGCTCTCAGCATAATTATAAAAGCTATTTAGATTTTGAGGTTTGATACCTATAGGGAATTTATCGCCTAAAATTGATGCATGACATCGCTTGCAATCGGTAGTTACAGAAGGTATCTTATAATTTATAGAATTCAAATTATTGTTTCCGTCTATCCAAGAGATGGCAGTTTGCGACGATTGAGTTTGTAAAAAAGCTTCTGTTTGCTCGGCATTCCAAACATATTCTGCAAAAATCCACTCGGTTGATTTGCGAATCATTAGTCTGGTTTCTACTATTCGTGTAGTATTACCTGGTTGAACATTGTCATAATAAAATGATTTTATTAAAACGGCTCCAATTGGTAAATTTAAAATGTTTCCATCACCATTATAACTTGCCTTAACACCGTTTGGTAACCAAATAAAACGTTTTTTTATAGCATAATCTGTAAAAAGTTCACTAATTGGTTTGTAAGGGATAACACCATAAGAAGGCGTCATGTTTTTTAAATCACCTTCAAAAAAGTGATATTCGGAAAGTTTTTGATAAGGAACCAAAGTCAAATCAGCACTAACAGGCGATATAGGAATAACAACATAATCATCAGATGCATTGCATGAGGTCATCATACCTATCAAGATTGTAGAAGCCAAAACCACAAAATATTTGACTTTTTTCATTGTGCTTAAAATGAGGTGTTTAATGATAATGATAAGCCAGAGCTTTCGGGTACATATCTACAAACACCGCCAACACAAACTAAACCACCTCTTTGTCTTCCGTAGTTTAAGGAAATTCGCGTTGATTTTTTTCTGTAGGCACCACCAACATTATAATAATGATTTCTTAAATAATCGGTATCGTTACCATAGTTGTACAAATCAGATGTATATAGTGAAATTTTTGAATTTAAATTAAATTCCACAGTAGCACCAGCCCAATTTTTTTTATCGTGATCTGCCCATAAATGTTCTCCTACAACTCTCAAAGATCGTGTAGCAGTAAATTTGTAAGTTGCTTCTGCCGCAACAATATTTGTATTGACTTCTCCTGAAGTTTCCTCTATCATTTTTTTATTGTAATACTGATTTACATAACTAAAAATTGACTGCCATTTGGAGTTCCATTTTTTAGTAATTTCAATGTTATAATCAGTAAAATATCTTTTACCAAAACCAAGAAAATCGGTTTTATAGTCTTGCGGATTATAGATATAAAAAGTTCCTCCAAGAGCATTCCAATTCGAGAAATTAAAAGCTAATTTCATTCCGTTTTTACCACCCAATGAGGTTCCTTTTTTAACATCATAAAAAAGATCAATTTGTCCACCAATTTCGCCAGCTTTTACTAAATCTTTATCGGCAAGAATGACATTAGGTTGTGATTGGTATACGTAAATGTTAGCCAAATTGTAGTGTTGTTGTTTGGTTAAACTAGGAATGAAATTCATGATTCTGTCGTTGTATGAATTTCCTTTGGCAGTTCGTTCCGAAAAGAAACTCATGTTTTCTAGTCGTCTAAATGATCCGTCTATACCAAATCCTTTTTTAGAATACCCTAAATTTAGTAATAATGCGCTTCCTGGTTTTACTAATTTGTTATCTATTTGTTCAGTTACTTGAACAATGGCATCTTTTGATTTATAATTGTATTCAGTCGAAAGGTAAAATGAATTGTGTGTTAAATTCAATCTCCCTGCAAAACCATTTGTTAAATTATTGAATTTTGGATTCTCGATATCAGTTTTTTCGTCTCTTCCTATATATGAAAAGCCTAAAGTAATATCTGTAGTTTTAAATTTCAAAACGTCAGATAAGGTCAATTCGGTATCAAATCCATAAATTGAGCTTTTGGCAACATCAAAACCCGTTCTTTGTTTGCCATAAATCGTCTTAAAAGTGAGGTATTTGGTAGGCTTAAAGATAAATCTTCCGCCTCGCAACGCATTGTTTATGCCTAAAGCTCTGTCTTCCCAACTTCTAAATAGTAAGCCACTACCAAATTGTTCGTAGAAATAACCAGCAGTCAAATCAATTTTTTCGTTTTTATATTGTAAAAAATAGGTTCCAACATTAGTTCCTTGATATTTAGGATTCATATTAAGCAAAGCATTCTCTTGATAGGATTCACCCTGAATTCCAGCCGACCAATTTTTATATTTATAATTTAAAAAAAGATAACTATTAGAACGTAATGGGTCGTTTGGATGTGATGTTGGGTTATTGAATTCGTCTTTTAATCCTTTATCATTTAGGTACCACTGGGAATTGCTTTCAAAACCACCAAAAAAATTTCCTTTTTCTTGTGACAATACCGAACATGGTAAGAGTATCAAAGCTAGCTTAATTAATTTTAATTTCATGGTTTACAACGCCTTCAGTTTTTCAAATAATTCAACTTCACTTCCGGGAACATATCCATTTTGAACATGAACAATAATGCCGTTTTTTACCACTACAGTATAGGGAATGTTTACAATAGAAAGTGCTCTTTTCAAATCTTGATTAGTGTCCAATAAGATTTTGTAATCCCATTCTTTTCCATTAACTAATGGTTTAACTCTTTTTTGAGTTCTTGAATCGTCGGTAGCAATGGCAATAATTTCAAAGTTTACACTCTTTTTCCATTCGGCTTGAATTTCATTTAATTCGTCTAATTCATTGATACAAGGAGAACACCAAGTTGCCCAAAAGGAGAAAATATAAAGTTTGTCTTTTTCAGAAAAATCGTTTTTTAAAGAGATTTTTTTCCCTTCCAAATTAGAAAGACTTAAATCAGGTAATTTGTTTTGAGCGGATAAAGTTAATCCTAAAAAAAGTAATAAAAAGATAGATTTTTTCATAAAAAACGCATTAATTGTACAAATAAATAAATAATTATGTTAAGATTAAAATTTATTTTATTTTATTTGTAATCAATAATCATTCAATATTTTAAATAATAATGAAAAAGGGTCTTTTTTTTAGTTTATTGTTCACAATGCTATTTATTTTCTCATGTAGCGATACAGTTGTTGTTGAAAATAAACCCGATGAAAGTGTAAATGCACCTGCAATCTCTGGATATTTTAAAAAGAGAGTTTTAATTGAAGACTATACTGGAACTTGGTGCGGAAATTGCACTCGTGTTGCCTATGCAATAGATCAAGTCAATACACAAACCGATAAAGCAGTGACTGTTGCTATTCACAATGGTAATGATCCATACGATTTTGCAGGAATTGCACCATTAAAAAACCTTATTTTACCTAATAGTCCTCTAGCATTACCCGTGTCAAGATTGAATAGAATGAATGTTTGGACGTTTCCAGAACCAACTAATATTCAAGAAGCAATTGATTTAACAGGAAATAATACAACGTTAGGATTAGCTATGAATTCCACCGTTTCAAATGGAAACATAAATCTTGATGTAAAAATGAAATTCCTTCAAGATTATTCTAATCTAAAATTGGTTGTTTACCTCTTAGAAGATAAATTAATTTACTCGCAAAGGAATTATACTAATTACTATAACGCCGTTAATCCAATCAATGATTACGAGCATAACCATGTTTTGAGAAGTTCATTAACCAATATTTTAGGTGATGACGTTGTTGGTACAACCAATGGAAGCACAGTTACAAAGAGTTTTTCGCTGCCAGTTCCAGCTAACATCTCTAATGCATCAAACATTAGCTTTGTAGCCTTTTTGATTGGAAGTGATAATAAAGCATTAAATGCAAGAGCTTCTAAAGCTAATGAAAACCAAACATTTGAAATTAATCCATAATATTTAGATTCAAAATAGATAAGTAAGGTTGCTCCAAAGGCGACCTTATTTTTTTAATTTTGTATGAAATCAAATAAAACATAAAATGACTTTTCTCTCCTTAATTCAACAAGTCAATATTGACGATAAAATAAAACACGCACCAGATAATGGTTATTTAATAGGTATTTGGATAGGATATGTTCTTCCTTTTGCCGTTTTAGCCGGAATTGCTTATCTAATATATTATCGTGCTAAAAACAGAAAAGATAACGAGTAAATTTCACTAAATTTGCACCAAATAATTTCTCATGAGTAAAATCAGAATTACCAAGCAATTTAGTTTTGAAACCGGACATGCACTTTATGGCTATGACGGAAAATGCAAAAATGTTCACGGACACAGTTATAAACTTTCGGTAACTGTTATTGGAACTCCTATTTCCGACAATTCCAATGTGAAATACGGTATGGTAATTGACTTTTCTGATTTGAAAAAAATTGTAAAAGAAGAAATCGTCGATCAATTTGATCATGCAACCGTTTTTAATAAAAATACACCACATGTTGAATTAGCAGCCGAGTTAAAAAACCGTGGTCACCATGTTATTCTAGTCGATTACCAGCCAACAAGCGAAAATATGGTAGTTGATTTTGCTAAAAAAATTCAAGATCGCCTTCCCAATGCAATACAATTACATTCTTTAAAATTGCAAGAAACCGAAAGTTCTTTTGCTGAATGGTACGCTTCTGATAATTTGTAATTTCGTATTTTTACCATATGTCAGCTAAAAAAATTTACTTCGCTTCCGACCAACATTTTGGTGCTCCAACACCCGAAGCCAGTTTTCCGCGTGAGCAAAAATTTGTGGCATGGTTGGAAGAGGTAAAGAAAGATGCAGAAGCCATTTTTCTTCTAGGCGATTTATTCGATTTTTGGTTTGAATATAAAACCGTAGTTCCCAAAGGATTTGTTAGAGTTCTCGGAAAATTAGCCGAAATTCGTGATAGTGGCATTCCAATTTATTTCTTCGTAGGAAATCACGATTTATGGATGAACGATTACTTCCAAAAAGAATTGAACATTCCAGTATATCACGACAATAAAGAATTTACCTTCAACAATAAAACTTTTTTAATTGGTCATGGAGACGGAAAAGGGCCAGGCGACAAAGGCTATAAACGCATGAAAAAAGTTTTTACCAATCCGTTTTCAAAATGGTTGTACCGATGGTTGCATCCCGATGTTGGAATGCGATTGGCGCAGTATCTTTCGGTTAAAAACAAACTCATTTCGGGTGCAGAAGATGTAGTTTTTTTAGGAGAAGACAACGAATGGCTAATTCAATATGCCAAACGTAAACTACAAACCAAACACTATAATTTCTTTGTTTTTGGACACCGCCATTTACCCATGATTGTTGAGGTTGGTAATAACTCGCAATATGTAAATCTTGGCGATTGGATTGGTTATTTCACTTATGGCGTTTTTGACGGAGAAAATTTTGAATTGATGAAATTCGAATAAAAGATTATTTTAAATCTTTCAAACGAAGTTGAACAGACACAGTTCCGTTATATTCATTTTCATCAATGCAAAACACGGCGTCAAATGGTTTTCGATTTTGAACCAAATCCAATTTCTTGCCAAGTCCAAATCCAATAGCACCAAATCTTTCCGATTCGTTTTGTTTTACAAATAATTTCAAATGTTCTTCATTTTGTCCTAAAAGCTTGGCATAGCCCGTATCGATGATGTTTTTAGAAAGAAAAACAGGCGTCATATTTTCGGGACCGAATGGTTCAAATTGACTCAAAATACGAATCAATTTAGGATTGATTTCCGAAAAATTAATTTCTGCATCAACAGCTATTTCGGGAATTAACAAATCGGGATGAATGGTTTGGGCTACTGTTTTTTCAAATGCTTCTTTGAATGCCCAATAATTTTCTTCTTTCAAAGTCATCCCAGCAGCATATTTATGTCCTCCAAATTGTTCTAAATGTTCGGAACACGCTTCCAAAGCATTGTATACATCAAAATCTTTTACCGAACGTGCCGAAGCAGCCAGTTTGTCACCACTTTTGGTAAATACAATCGTAGGACGATAATAGGTTTCGGTCAAACGAGAAGCGACAATTCCGATGACGCCTTTGTGCCAATTTTCGTGATAAACAACTGTGGTGAATCGTTCTTTTTCGTTATTGTTTTCTATTTGCGAAAGCGCTTCAACCGTAATTTGTTTATCTAAATCTTTTCGGTCAGCATTGTGTTGTTCAATTTCTGAAGCAAAAATTTCGGCTTGTTCCAAATTAAATTCGGTCAATAATGCCACCGCTTCGTTGCCATGTTTGATTCTTCCTGCCGCATTGATTCGTGGCGCAATAATAAAAACAACATCGGTTATGGTTAAATTTTTCTTTTTTACATTTTGAGCCAAAGCTTTAATTCCGGGACGTGGATTAGAATTGATGACTTCCAAACCAAATTTAGCCAACACTCTGTTTTCGCCTGTAATCGGAACAATATCTGCTGCAATAGCCGTAGCTACTAAGTCTAAATACGGAACCAAATCGTCTATCGTTTCATTGCGGTTTTCGGCTAAAGCTTGAATCAATTTGAATCCCACACCACAACCACAAAGTTCGTCATAAGGATAAGAACAATCCTCTCGTTTTGGGTCTAAAACCGCAACAGCATCGGGTAATTCGTTACCAGGTCGATGGTGATCACAGATGATAAAATCGATGTTTTTTGCCTTTGCGTAAGCAATATGATCTATAGATTTTATTCCACAATCGAGGGCAATAATTAAGCTAAATCCGTTGTCTTCGGCAAAGTCAATGCCTTTGTAGGAGATTCCATATCCTTCATCGTATCGATCGGGAATGTATGTCGCAACATTAGGGTAATAAGTTCGTAAATAGCTTGAAACTAGTGAAACAGCTGTGGTTCCATCGACATCATAATCGCCAAAAACGAGAATGTTTTCTTCGTTTGCAATGGCTTTTTCAATGCGAGCAACCGCTTTGTCCATATCTTTCATCAGATACGGATTGTGTAAATCGTTTAAACTCGGTCTAAAAAATGTTTTGGCTTCGTCGTAGGTAGTTATACCACGTTGGATGAGTAAAGTAGCAATAATTTCATCAACGTTAAGTTCATTTTGTAGTTTTTGAACTTGTTCTTTTTCTGGCTTTGATAGTAATGTCCAACGCATAGTTTAATTGGGAATTAAAAATTATGAATTATGATTTTATGGCGTATATTTTTGTAAATGTATAAAAATTGTATTGGATGTCAAACGAATACATTTTTTAAATACGAATTAATCTGTGAAAATTTGTATTTTATTTCAAACTTTTTCCGCCAATAACCGCAACAATTTCACCTTTGGGTGGTTTGGTTTCAAAGTGTTTGAGTACTTCTTCGGCTGTTCCTCTGATGGTTTCTTCGTGTAATTTAGACAATTCTCTTGAAACAGAAACAGGTCGTTCGGTACCAAAATATTGTACAAATTCGGCTAAAGTTTTCACTAATTTGTGAGGCGAAACATAGAAAATCATGGTGCGTGTTTCTTCGGCTAAAGCCAAATAACGCGTTTGTCTTCCTTTTTTTTCGGGTAAGAATCCTTCAAAAACAAAGCGATCGTTGGGTAAGCCACTATTGACTAATGCAGGTACAAAAGCGGTTGCACCCGGCAAACAATCTACTTCGATACCGTTTTCAACGCAAGCGCGTGTCAATAAAAAACCAGGATCAGAAATGGCTGGAGTGCCTGCATCCGAAATGAGTGCAATCGTTTCGCCGCCTTTCAATCGAGCCACTAAATTTTCAACGGTTTTGTGTTCGTTGTGCATGTGGTGGCTGTGCATGTGTGTGGAAATCTCAAAATGTTTCAGCAGTTTTCCGCTAGTACGCGTATCTTCTGCTAAAATTAAATCGGCTTCTTTCAAAACGGTTATCGCTCTAAAAGTCATGTCTTCGAGATTGCCAATAGGCGTTGGTACGATATACAATTTTCCCATTTACGAGAATTTTTTCGCTACAATTTCAATAAATCTTTCGGCATAATCGTCAACGCCATCCCAATTGTTGTAATCGGGTTTGATGATTTCGTCAATAAAATCTTTAGCTTCATCAAATGTGCTGAAGGTATTCAATTGCGATAGAACGCGGTTGTAATCTTCGTTGCTGTCGCTGAAAAGATATTTTACAAAAGCTATTTTATCATTCAAACCAATATTAATGGTTTTTAAATGTTGGTCGTTTAGCGATAATGGTTTTTCGTCGATTGCATTTTTTAACGAATCGGGAACCACAATATCATTTGGTTTTACAAAAACAGGTTCGGTGTAATTTTCTCCTAATAAATCTTCAAACGAAATTTGTTTCGTTTCTTGTTTTGGAGTTTCAATTTTAACTTCAACTTTTTCTTCTACGACATCTTCAATTGGAGACTCGGCAGCTAATTCGAAGATAGGTTCAAAATCTAAATCGCTTTTAAGTTCGGCAATAGGTTCTTCTTCAACTTCGTCTTCTTCAATAGTGATTTCACCTATAATTACAGGTTCTTCGGTTGTTTCTTCAATCTTTTCTTCCAAAATGATTGGTTCTTCCTCAGCAGCAGTTTCTTCTTCTACAGCCAATATTTCTTCTTCAATAGCAGTTTCTTCTATAGTAGTTTGTGGAGCTTCAACTTCAACTGCTTTAGGAGTTTCAATGATGGTTTTATCTTCTACAAAGGCAATTACTTTTGCTTCCAAATCATCTGCAATAACATCTTGTTTTACTTGCTCATAATTGTCACCGTAAAACTTTAAAATGGCTAATGCTTCGTATAATTTTTGAGTTTCATGATACAATTGATCGATTTCCGATTTGTTTTTTAACTTTAAAACTCGGTGTGCAATGCTTATTAATTCAGCTTCCAATCTTTTTTTCATAATTTATCGCTTGAAGTGGAATATGTAGTTAGAATTTTGATATTTTTGTTTTGTACAAATGTAACAGAAATTACCATTTTATAATAACGAAAATACTAAATGTTTCTCGAAAATACTGTAAATCATAAAGAACAATTTGGCTGGATTGAAGTAATCTGTGGTTCGATGTTCTCTGGAAAAACCGAAGAACTCATCCGAAGGTTGAAAAGAGCGCAATTTGCCAAGCAAAAAGTGGAGATTTTCAAGCCAGCTATCGATACCCGTTATGATGAAGAAATGGTGGTTTCGCACAACAAAAACGAAATCCGCTCTACACCAGTTCCAGCTGCTGCCAATATTGCTATTCTGGCTCAAGGTTGCGATGTTGTAGGTATTGATGAAGCTCAGTTTTTTGACGATGAAATTGTAAAAATCTGTAACGATTTGGCCAATTCAGGAATTCGTGTGATTGTGGCCGGTTTGGATATGGATTTTAAAGGAAACCCATTCGGACCCATGCCAGCACTCATGGCAACAGCCGAATATGTGACGAAAGTTCATGCTGTTTGTACTCGAACAGGAAATTTAGCGCATTATAGTTTTAGAAAAGCCGATAGCGATAACCTTGTTTTGCTTGGTGAAACCGAAGAGTACGAACCCTTAAGTCGTGCCGCTTATTTCAAAGCCATGCGCGAAAATATGGAAGTAAAAGATCCTGAACATTTGTCGGAAGACGAAAAAAATTAGTCAAAGTGACTTTATCCATCAGAAATATTATTCCCATCATTAAAGCCAAATTTGTTGGAACCAATGATGTGGCCATTATAGACGCTGTTTCTATAGACAGCAGATCGTTACAAAACAGCGAAAGCACACTTTTTTTTGCGATTATCGGACCCAATAACGACGGACATAAATATGTGGCCGAATTGCTTGAAAACGGCGTCGTGAATTTTGTCGTGAATTACATTCCGTCCAATTTACAAGGCAAAGCCAATTTTTTGGTGGTTGAAAATACGCTGCAAGCGCTACAAACATTTGCCGCTACGTATCGCAGTGATTTCGATTTTCCCATAATTGGAATAACCGGCAGTAACGGAAAAACCATCATCAAAGAATGGTTAAATTTTTTGTTGAGTCCCGATTACAATATCATTCGTTCACCCAAAAGTTACAACTCACAAGTGGGTGTGCCGCTTTCGGTTTTAGGAATTAATGAAAAACACAATCTCGGAATTTTCGAAGCCGGAATTTCTACCGTTAACGAAATGGTGAATCTGCAACGCATCATCCAACCAACTATTGGAATTTTATCCAATATTGGTTCTGCACACGACGAAGGTTTTCATGATGCGGGCGAAAAAATCAAAGAAAAATTAAAACTATTCTCGTCTGTGGAAGTTTTAATTATGAATAAAAACAGAACCATCGAAGCATTTCTCAACCCGAAAATCAAAACCTTTACGTGGAGTTCTGAAGATGGCAAAGCCGATGTATTTGTGATTGCCAAAGAAAGTTCGGATAAAACCGAATTGAAAATCACGTTTCAAAAACTCTGTTTCAAAATTACGATTCCATTTGCCGATCAAGCGTCAATTGAAAATGCGATGCATTGTTTGATGGTCATGCTCTATTTCAGGTACGATCAAGATATTATTCAGCAACGTATGACGATGTTGTATCCGGTAGAAATGCGTTTGAAAGTTAAAAATGGCATCAATAATACCACATTGATTGATGACAGTTACAGTTCCGATTTTCAGTCGTTAAAAATTGCATTGGATTTTCTAGAAAGTCAAAAACAATATAAAAAGAAAACCTTAATTCTTTCCGATATTTTTCAAAGTGGATTGGTTACTGATGAATTGTATTCGCAGGTTTCGCATTTGATAGTTTCTAACAAAATCAACCGCGTCATTGCCATTGGTAAAACCATTTCCGGATTTAAAAGTAAGTTTCCCAACTGCATTGCTTTTGAAACGACCGAGAAATTTCTAGAAGGAATGGATAAAATTTCCTTTGAAAACGAAACCATCTTAGTCAAAGGTGCGCGTCATTTTCATTTTGAAGAAATTGTGGCTTCGCTCGAAGAGAAAACGCATGAAACGGTTCTAGAAATCAATCTGAATGCCATTTCTCATAATTTGAATTTTTATAAATCGAAGTTACAACCCCAGACTAAATTGATGGTAATGGTTAAAGCGTTCAGTTATGGAAATGGCGGATTTGAAGTCGCTAAATTGCTGTCACATCATAAAGTAGATTATTTAGGTGTGGCTTTTGCCGATGAAGGAATTTCGCTAAAAAATGCAGGAATCGATTTGCCTATAATGGTTTTGAATCCAGAAAACACCAGTTTTGCAGCGATTATTCAGCATCAATTAGAACCCGAAATTTATTCGATTAAAGGTTTGACGGCGTTCTTGAAAATTGCCGAACAAAAGAAGCTGAAGAATTTCCCAATTCACATTAAACTCGATACTGGAATGCACCGATTGGGATTTGAAGAAGAAAACATAGACGAATTAATTTCCAAATTGAAAGACAACAAAACGGTTCAAGTGAAAAGTATTTTGTCGCATTTGGCTACCAGTGACGACATGAAGTTTATTGATTTTACGCTGTCGCAAATTAAGTTGTATGAGAAGTTGTCTTCTAAGCTGATAAGTGAACTGCAAATTCAGCCCATTCGTCATATTTTAAATACTTCCGGAATTTCCAATTTTCCGCAAGCACAATACGATATGGTGCGATTAGGCATCGGACTTTACGGTGTTTCTAATGATGAAGAAGAGCAAAAACTTCTAGAGAATGTTGGCACATTAAAATCGATTATTTCTCAAATTCGCACTATCGAAGCTGGAGAAAGTGTCGGTTACGGCAGACGCTTTATGGCCGAAAAACAAACCAAAATTGCCACCATTCCGATAGGTTATGCCGATGGAATCTCAAGACATTGGGGCAACGGAGTAGGTTATGTTGTGATTAAAAACAAAAAAGCACCAATTCTAGGAAGCATTTGTATGGACATGTTGATGGTAGATATTTCTGAGATTGATTGCAAAGAAGGAAATGAAGTAATTATTTTTGGTGAAAATCCAACGGTGAGCTATATGGCGAAGAAACTTGAAACTATTTCGTATGAAATTATGACCAGTATTTCACAACGTGTGAAGCGAATTTTTTATAGAGAGTAGTAAATTTTCTACAAAAAACGAATTTATATGTTAAAATTATAACTAAATTTGTTTACCAAACGAAAAATTAAATACAAACTAAAAACAATTTTATTATGGGAATGGTATCAGAATTTAAAGATTTTATTGCAAAAGGAAATGCAATGGATTTAGCTGTTGGGGTCATCATTGGTGGCGCATTTGGAGCTATTGTAAATTCATTAGTAACAGATGTAATTACACCAGCATTACTGAATCCAGCATTAAAAGCAGCTCACGTTGAAGATTTGGCGGGTTTAAAAACAGACGGAGGAATTTTATATGGTAAATTTATAGCTGCGGTTATAAGTTTCTTAGTAATTGCTTTCGTTATTTTTATTATGGTAAAAGGAATTAATGGCATGAAGAAAAAAGAAGAAGCCGCTCCTGCTGCACCAGCTGGTCCAACACAAGAACAATTGTTGGCTGAAATTAGAGATTTATTAAAAAAATAATACCGCTACATTATATATTCTAACCAAACCGCTTCGTAATTGAGGCGGTTTTTCTTTTGTAAAATTTTCAAAATCGAAAGTATTTTCTCGTTACTTTTGTATTTCCTAAATTTTATAAAAATCTAAAAATAATTATATGAAAGTTGCTGTAGTAGGTGCAACCGGAATGGTTGGCGAAGTGATGCTTCAAGTTTTAGCAGAAAGAAATTTTCCTGTAACCGAGTTAATTCCTGTGGCTTCAGAAAAATCGGTGGGTAAAGAAATTGAGTTTAAAGGCGCAAAATATAAAGTAGTTGGTCTTCAAACAGCAGTTGATATGAAGGCTGACGTGGCTTTGTTTTCGGCTGGTGGCGAAACCTCTTTA
>CAZNWY010000035.1:0-28695 GCA_964577105.1 uncultured Flavobacterium sp. | reverse complement strand
AAAGATAGAACGAACAGCAGGAATACGGATTACAACAAAGCTTAAGCCATTCGCTGCTTATTCTAAAATAAAACTTACCGTAACATTGGCCGTAACATCTATTTCACCTGCTGCCAAAGTTTCCATTGGAGCTTCTGCAGCCATTGCAGCCGCAGCCACTTTATAATATCTCGGTTCGTTGAAAATAACTTGTGAATTGTCGCTAATTAAAATTGCTTTACCTATTTTTTGATTGAGTACTGAAACGTAATCTTCGGCTTTGTGTTTGGCGTCATTCATGGCCAATTTTCTAGCTTGTGATTTATATTCTTCAATTTTAGAAGATTTGAATTCTACATTATCAATATTGTTGATGCCGTTGTCAACCAAACCCATCATCAAGCTATCGTATTTTGAAATGTCTTTGAGTGTGATGGTTATCGATTGTGAGGCATTGAAACTGAATTTCTTTTTTTCGTAGTCGTAGTTACGGTTCAAACTCACATTGGTGGTTTGAAAATCGGAAGTTGGAATTCCGAATTTTTTGATGAATTTCACTACTTTATCAACAGTTTCATCGTTTAGTTTTTTTACTTCTGCTGCTTCTTTACCCGTGTTCTCTACTCCAAAATTAATGACAACATGATCGGGTTTTACGGAGACTTTACCTTCACCTGAAACCGAAATTTGAGGAATTTGCTTTTGTTCTTGTACCTGAGCTTGAGACAAAGACATAAATAAGATGGCTAAAATTAAAATTGTTTTTTTCATAGTATGATATTAATTGATTTTGATGTAATTATAACTTTCCTTGCTTAGCCATGACAAACATTAAAATGATTGGAATTGCTAATAGAACTACAATAAACATATTGTTTGAGATAACTTCTGGTTGTTTTAATAACGTAAAAACATACCCTCCTATTGCACCACCGATGTGAGCCGTATGGCCAATGTTGTCATTTTTGGCTTTCATACCGTAAATGGAATACAGTAAATAAAGGATTCCGAAGATATAACCCGGAATATCAATTGGGATGAAAAAAATTTGGATGGGTAAATTAGGAACCATCAAAATAGCAGAATAAATTATACCTGTAACAGCACCTGAAGCACCAACAGCACTGTAACTGTAATCATTTTTATGGAAATACATGGTAAGCAAACTTCCCGAAATGAGGCTGGCAAAATAAATCAATAAAAAATTAAAACTCCCTAACAATAGGATGACAACACCGGCAAAAGAATAAAGAGCAATCATATTGAATGCCAAATGCGGAATATCGGCATGTAGAAAGCCCGAAGAAATCATTCGGTATTGTTCGCCCGACCGAATGCTTCCGATATGAAATTGATATTTTCTAAAAAAAGAGTAATCGTCAAAACCTTTGATACTAACAATTACGTTTATAGCGATAAGCGCAAGCAAGAAAATATTATGATCCATAACTTTTATTTTAGGTAAAAATAGGAATTGTTCTTTAGGTTTTGTTAAACCAAAGTTATAAAATTAACATAAACTGTATATTTGCATAAAATTTAGAGAATGCAACTTTTACTGTATTTATTAGTTTATCCAATTCTGTGGCTGATTTCAATCATGCCTTTCCCTATATTATATCTAATTTCTGATTTTGTATACGTTATTTTATACTATGTAATTGGTTACCGAAAGAACACGGTACGAGAAAATTTAGCGTTAGCACTACCCCATTTATCTGACAAAGAACGATTGGTAATTGAAAAAAAATCATTTCATCATTTGTGTGATATGTTTTTGGAAATGATTAAAACGATGACCATTTCTGAAAAAGAAATCAATAAACGTTTTCGATATACTAATTTGGATGTGTATTTAGATTTAGAGAAAAAAGGAAAAAGTATTGCTTTGATGTGCGCGCATTACGCAAGCTACGAATGGGTTATTTCGATGAACAACCACATTACGTTTAAAGGATATGCCATCTACAAACGAATTGCAAATCCTTATTTTGACAAATTAGTGCGCGACATTCGATCTAAGTTTAAAGCCTATTTGATTACCACAAAAGAAACGAAATCTTGTATCGAACAAAACAACAAAAAGGGTATCCTTGGTGTTTTTGGATTTGCAAGTGATCAAACACCGAGACGTTCTGATAATTTGTATTGGGATAGTTTTATGGGAATTGAAACCCCGATTCACTTTGGCGCAGAAATGTTAGCAAAAAGATACGATATGAATGTCATTTTTCTTAAGGTAAAAAAAATCAAACGAGGCTATTATGAAGCATCATTTGAAGTACTTTCGGAAGACGTAAAATCGATTCCTGATTATAAAATTTCGGAAACTTTCATCAGAAAAGTTGAGCAACAAATTTATGAAGCACCAGAGTTTTATTTGTGGACACACAAGCGCTGGAAACACAAGAAAAGTTAGATATTAGAAAGTACGAAGTACAAAGTATAAAAAAAGCCTGAAAGAATAATTTTCAGGCTTTTTACTTTTAAATTTGTACTTCAAACTTTAAGAGTACATTTTCTTTCTCATTTCTTGAATTTTATCATCATCAAGATATTCATCAAAGGTCATGTAACGATCAATAACTCCATTTGGCGTTATTTCTAAAACTCTGTTGGCAACCGTTTGTGCAAACTCGTGATCGTGTGTAGTAAACAACACAGAACCTTTAAAATTCTTTAACGTATTATTGAAAGCCGTAATCGACTCTAAATCCAAGTGATTCGTTGGTTCGTCTAACATCAAAACATTAGCACGCATCATCATCATTCTCGACAACATACAACGTACTTTTTCTCCTCCTGATAAAACCGTACATTTTTTTAACGCTTCTTCTCCAGAAAAAATCATTTTTCCTAAGAAACCACGAATATACACCTCATCACGTTCTTCTTCTGTTTTTGCCCATTGACGCAACCAATCTACTAAATTCAAGCTTCCGTCTTGGAAAAATTCATGGTTATCATTTGGTAAATACGATTGTGTGGTTGTAATTCCCCAATCAAAAGTTCCTTCGTCTGCTTTTTGATTTCCGTTTAGAATTTCATAGAAAGCAGTTGTAGCACGCGAATCTTTTGAGAAAACTACCACTTTATCCCCTTTAGCCATGTTCAAATCTACATTTTTAAACAAGACCTCACCATCGATTGATGCAGCAAGATTTTGAACGTTTAGTATTTGATCACCAGCTTCTCTTTCAACATCAAAAATAATGGCAGGATATCTTCTACTTGAAGGTTTGATTTCATCCAAATTCAATTTATCAATCATTTTTTTACGAGAAGTAGCTTGTTTTGACTTGGCCACATTCGCACTAAAACGACGGATAAATTCTTCCAATTCTGCTTTTTTCTCTTCGGCTTTCCTATTTTGTTGTGCTCTTTGTTTAGCCGCTAACTGGCTCGATTCGTACCAGAACGTATAATTTCCTGAGTAATGATTTATTTTTCCGAAATCAATATCTGAAATGTGTGTACAAACCGCATCTAAAAAGTGTCTGTCGTGAGATACTACAATTACTGTATTATCATAATTAGCCAAGAAATTCTCTAACCAGGAAATGGTTTCAAAATCTAAGTCATTCGTAGGCTCATCCATAACCAATACATCTGGATTTCCAAAAAGAGCTTGTGCTAATAACACACGAACTTTTAGTTTTCCTTCCATTTCACTCATTAGGGTATAGTGCATATCGGCAGAAATCCCTAAGTTGGACAACATCGCTGCAGCATCAGAATCGGCATTCCATCCGTTCATTTCTTCAAACTGCACTTGCAATTCCCCTATTCTATCGGCATTTTTATCATCGTAATCGGCATACAAAGCATCCATTTCTGATTTTACAGCAAACAAAACCTTGTTTCCCATTATCACAGTTTCTAAAACCGTGTGTTCATCAAACATATTGTGATTCTGATTCAAAACCGACATACGTTTTCCTGGTTCCAAAATAACTCTTCCCGAAGTTGGATCAATATCGCCTGCTAGAATTTTTAAAAAAGTAGATTTTCCTGCTCCATTGGCACCAATTACACCATAACAATTACCTTGGGTAAATGTGGTGTTTACTTCATCAAATAATATTCTTTTACCAAATTGAACTGATAAATTAGAAACTGTAAGCATATAAAAAGGGTATTTTAATTCGGTGCAAAAGTAGTCAAAAATGATGATTTTTAAGCATAATCCCATTTGTTTTTTTAAGGTAGATATACGCATTTTTTCGTATTGTTAAAATAGAACTCAAATGCGATTTTTACTAAAATTTTTATAACTATCCAATTTGATGAAAAGACGCTTTTTTCTGTTAACCTTATTTTTGTTTGAATACCTTGCATTTGCTCAACAACCAACACTTGATTGGGCAAAAAGCTTTGGCGGTACGTTGGCCGAACGCACTAGTAGCATCGCAGTCGATCATTCGGGAAATGTTTATGTTGTTGGAGGTTTTTATGGCACTGTTGATTTCGACCCTGGACCAGGCGTAACCAGTTTATCTACTGCAGGTAATGCCGATATGGATGCCTTCATTAGCAAATTTGATGCTTTTGGAAATTTTGTTTGGGTAAAACGTTTCGGAACAACAGCATCTTGGGAAGAATCATTCGCTGTAACGACAGATGCTGCTGGCAATGTATATACAACTGGTTTCTTTAGTAATACCGTCGATTTTGATCCTGGAGCTGGCATATACAATTTGACAGAACAAGGATTTGGTAGCGATGATATGTTTATCAGTAAACTGGACAGCAACGGCAATTTTATTTTTGCCAAACAAATTGGTGGTAATGGTAGTGAAATTCCGAGAGGTATTGCCTTAGACAATGCCGGAAACATTTATACTACAGGAGAAATTAGCAGCGCTATACAAGGAACTACCATACTTACAACCGATTTTGATCCCGGACCAGGTGTTTTTCCTTTAACCTCAACAACAGGATTGAATGGTGACGTTTTCGTGAGTAAATTAGACAATAATGGTAATTTTATTTGGGCTAAAAATTTAGGCGGTATCAATCATGATGATGCTAAAGCAATAGCAGTAGATGGTGTTGGAAACGTTTATATTACGGGTATTTTTCAAGGTACAGCCGATTTTGATCCAAGTGCCAATGTGGCCAATTTAGTTAATGGAAGTCCAGGAACCTACTATGATATTTTTGTTTGTAAGTTAGATACCAATGCCAATTATATGTGGGCAAAATCGTTTGGCTCAACAAACAAAGACGATTATGGATTTGGGATTGCCGTAGATAGTTCTGGAAATGTGTATTCAACTGGAACATTTCAGGCAACTGTTGATTTTGATCCAGGTGCAGGTGTAGCCAATTTGGTGGGAGGATATCAAGGAAATTACATCAGTAAATTAGATTCGAATGGTAATTATGTGTGGGCTAAAACATTCTTCGGAAATGGTTGTGCTGGAAGAGCTATTACTTTAGACAACTTAGGAAATGTATATACCACGGGTTATTTTGGCGGCACATGTGACTTTGATCCAAATGCTGGTGTAGCTAATTTAACTGCCACTGGAGGTACTTCTCATTTGTTTATTAGCAAATTAGATGTAAACGGAAATTATGTGTGGACCAAATCATTTGGAAATGCTATCAACAACAACTATTTTACTTTTGGAAATGCAATAACTGTTGATAGTTCCTATAATGTTTATACGACTGGAACTTTTAGAGATACCGTTGATTTTGATCCTTGTCCATCTATTTTAAATTTAACCTCCAACGGAGACGACGATATTTTTGTTCAAAAGCTTAGTCAAACCATTGTAAGCGGACCCACATTTAATACCATACCTCCTATTTGCTCGGGCACAATCGCACCTATTTTGCCAACAACATCAACCAATGGTGTGATTGGAACGTGGAATCCAGCTACAGTAAGCAACACCGCTTCTGGAACTTATACTTTTACACCTGATCCCGGACAATGTGTGACATTAACCACATCCGTAACCATTACCGTAAATCCTGTTGTAACTACAACATTTGCTGCCATATCCGATTTTTGTAGCGGAACAACACCGCCAATACTTCCTACAACTTCAAGTAATGGAATAATAGGAACATGGAATCCATCTGTTGTGAGTAATACCGCTTCTGGAACTTATACATTTACACCTAACACAGGTCAATGTGGAACTGTATTCAGTATGACAATACATGTTTTACCATCATTAACTCCAACATTTACACAAATTGCTCCAATATGTGCTGGAGATACTTTAGCCGCTTTACCAACCACATCCGATAATGGTATTACTGGAACTTGGTCGCCTGCTATAAATAATATGGCCACTACCACTTATACTTTTACTCCTAATACTGGAATTTGTGCCACAACTCAAACCATGACCATTACAGTGAATTCGGTAACACCAACGTTTAGTCAAGTGGCGCCCATTTGCGCTGGAGAAACATTAACTGCATTACCAACCACATCCAACAATGGAATTACAGGAACTTGGACACCGGCTTTAAACAATACAACCACAACAACATATACTTTTATGCCTACAATAGGGCAATGTGCTTCTATACAAACCATGACTATAACGGTAAATACGCCAATAATCCCAACATTTAATCAAGTAGCTCCAATTTGCGCAGGAACAACGTTATCAGCTTTACCAACTACTTCCAATAATGGAATAACTGGAAATTGGTCGCCATCCATAAACAATACCGCAACAACAACCTATACCTTTACTCCAAATGCAGGTCAGTGTGCTACAACACAAACGATGACAATTACTATAAACACTTCAATCACTCCAACATTCACAGCAGTAGCTCCGATTTGTAAAGGGGATTTTTTAAATGCTTTACCAACCACCTCCAACAATAGTATTACTGGAACTTGGTCTCCTGCTGTAAATAATTTGACCACAACCACCTATACTTTTACTCCCAATTCGAGTTCATGTGCTACCACTCAAACCATGACAATTGTAGTAAACAATCCGGTAACGCCTTTGTTCAATGCGATTGCTCCGATTTGTTTAGGAGATACTTTGAGTCCGCTACCAACAACATCTACAAACGGAATTAGCGGCTCTTGGTCACCTAATATTAATAATTTAGCTACAACTACTTATACTTTTACTCCAAGTTCTGGATTTTGTGCTACTACACAAACAATGACGATAGCTGTAAATTCGATTACTCCCACTTTTATACCTGTAGCTCCCATTTGTAAAGATGATGTTATGACCAATTTACCCACAACATCATTAGAAGGAATTACCGGAAATTGGTCACCTGCTTTGAACAATACCGTAACCACAACTTATACTTTTACACCCAACCCTGGGCAATGCGCTTCAACGCAAGTAATGACTATCGATGTAAAACCTTTTATTCAATTGACTGCCACAATTAATTCGTTAGAATTTTTTAATAATAATGATAGAGAGGTTACTGTTTTGGTGAGTCCGCCTGGGAATTATTTGTATACACTCGACGGAAATCACACTCAAAATTCAAATGTATTTAGCAACGTAAGCAGTTGTAATCATACTATTTTGATACAAGATGTATCGGGTTGTGGTAAATCGGATATTACAATTAACTTCTTTGTTTGGGGTTATCCTTTGTATTTTACTCCCAATGAAGATGGTTTTAATGAATATTGGAATGTTTTCTGCAATGACGCTCAGCCTGCTTTAATTTCTATCTATGATCGCTATGGAAAACTATTAACTCAGTTTTCATCAATGGGCAATGGTTGGAATGGTAAATATAATGGTCAAGACATGCCATCAGACGATTATTGGTTTGTTATTGAATATACCGAAAATGGTTCGGTTAAATCACACAAAGGACATTTTACATTGAAACGATAGTTATTGGATTTCTTTTTCTAATGCTACTTTTAAACTCTCAACGTTCGATAATACTTTAACAATTTTTCCTTCTTTATTAAGAATGAAATGAGTGGGAAACGCATTCAAATGCAAGGTTTCATTCATGTAAATTTTCATATTAGGAACTACCAAATAACTGAGTGGTTTCTTTGCTAGAAATGTTTTCAATTGCTGTGGTGTATCTTCTGCTAAGCTAAGAAAAATAATATCTTTTCGATTCTTGTATTTTGAAACTAATTCATTCACATCAGGAAATTCTTTTATACAAGCAGCACAATGAATGTACCAACATTTAATGACTACCATCTTTCCCTTCATGGTTTCATTAGAAATTACGTTTCCATTTAAATCCGTAAAATTAAACTTCGGAAACACATTGCCTTCCATTTTAAAATGCTCGTATTCATCAAAAGCCATTTGCATAATCGTTGCTTTGATGCTGGTATCTGATGTAGGTTCAATTTTAAAAAGCTTATAATAAAGCACTGTATCGGTTGATTGCATTCGAATTGGGATATAATTTCCCAAAGTCAATTCGCTTAAAAATGCATCTTTAGTAATGATTTTTGAATCGGAATCTAAAGCAACATAATCTCTTGAAAGCATGATGTTAGCATTTTGATACTTCCACCAATCTATGAACTTATTTTGAATAGCAATTGGATCGACTTCTGGATCACCCAATGACGTTTGACCAGAACAAGAAAAACAAATCAATGAAAAACAAAATAACACAAAAACCTTTTTCATAAAATCGGAATAATAGTCATCAAAAATACTCAAAATAAATATACAAATGGTTTGTAGGAATTAGTTAACTTAGCTAAAAATTGTACGCCATCGATGAACTTCCCTTTTCAATTTGATTTGTTTGGTAGCAAAATATATTTTCATCTGCTCTTTGAAACAGCAGCTTTTATTATTGGAGTTCGATTGTATTACTACCTAAAAAAAGGTATTTCAGATCCAATTTCCGACATTCATCGTTTATGGATACTTTTGGGCGCTATGATTGGCGCATTGGTTGGTTCACGAATCATTGCCATGTTAGAAACTCCGTCAGAAATCACGCATCAAACCTTGTTGACATTGTATCAAAACAAAACTGTTGCTGGTGGTTTTTTGGGTGGATTATTTGGCGTTGAACTTTTTAAAAAATTTATTGGTGTCAAAATAGCATCCGGCGACATCTATGTCATTCCGATAATAGCAGCACTTTTCATTGGAAGAATTGGCTGTTTTTCTATGGGAATTGCCGAACCTACTTATGGTGTAGAAACAACTTTTTTTACAGGAATGAATTTGGGTGATGGAAAATTTCGACATCCAATAGCGCTATATGAAATGATGTACATGGTACTACTGTTCCTTCTTTTTCAAAGCATTAAACATAAAAATTTAATTAATGGTGACCGATTCAAACTGTTTATGATCTTATACTTTTTATACCGATTTTGCGTTGAGTTTATCAAACCTTATCATCCATTATTTCTAGAATTGAGTGTTATTCAATGGAGTGCTATTTTTATATTTATTTATTATTACAAATTCTTAATACGATTCGTTAATTATGCCTAACAGACCTTATATATACTACGATTATACCAAATCATTATGTCCAACTTGCTTAGAATTGGTAGATGCCAAAATTGTATTTCAAGACGAGAAAGTTTGGATGTTAAAACATTGCAAAATCCACGGCGATATGCGTTCGATGATTGCCGATGATGTAGAATATTACAAACAAATTAGAAACTATAATAAGCAATCGGAAGTACCTTTAAAGTTCAATACCAAGGTGCATTATGGTTGCCCATATGATTGCGGATTGTGCACAGACCATGAACAACATTCATGCTTAACTATTGTTGAAGTAACCGACCGATGCAATTTGGCTTGTCCAACCTGTTATGCTTCGTCGGCACCAAATTATGGAAGACATCGAACCTTAGAAGAAATTGAAAAAATGTTCGACGTGATTGTAGCCAATGAAGGCGAACCTGATGTGGTACAAATTTCAGGCGGTGAACCAACAGTACACCCACAGTTTTTTGAAATTATGGATATTGCCAAAAGCAAACCTATCAAACATTTGATGCTCAATACTAATGGCATTCGTATTGCAAAAGATCTTTCATTTGTTGAAAAACTAGCTTCATACATGCCCGATTTTGAGATTTATTTGCAATTTGATAGTTTTAAACCCGAAGTTTTAGAAAAATTGCGTGGTGAAGATTTAACCGAAATCCGTAAAAAAGCCATTGAAAACCTAAACCATTTTAATGTATCTACTACTTTGGTAATTACTCTTCAAAAAGGAGAAAACGATGATGAAATTGGTGCCATTTTAGAATATGCAACTCAACAAAAATGTGTACGAGGCGTCACTTTTCAACCGACTCAAGTAGCAGGAAGAAACGACAACTACAACGATGAAACTGGTCGAATTACCTTAACTGAAGTACGAAGAAAAATCTATGAGCAATACCCCATTTTCACACCTCAAGATTTGATTCCAGTTCCCTGTAACCCAGATGCATTGTGCATGGCTTATGCATTAAAAATAGACCGTCAGGTTATTCCGATGACAAATTTATTGAATCCAGAAGATTTGTTAAACACAACCAAAAACACGATTGTTTATGAAAATGACGCCGAATTAAAACAACATTTAATCAATTTGTTCAGTACTGGAATTTCTGTAGATTGTGCTGAAGAAGAATTTGGGTCATTAATGTGTTGTTTGCCTCGAGTAAAATCAGACAATCTGCAGTACGACAATTTGTTCCGAATCATCATCATGAACTTTATGGATGCCCATGATTTTGATGTTCGTGCGGTCAAAAAATCATGCGTACACATTGTTGACAAACGCTATAAAATAGTACCTTTTGAAACGATGAACCTATTTTACAGAGATCAAAAAATTGAAACAATTAGAGAAAAACTAAGTTAATATGGAAGCATTAATAGTAATATACGTCATTTATATGATTGCAGCTACACTTTTAACTGTAGTGGGATTTTTTTGGTTATTGGGTAATTATTTAAATAAAGTTCCATATAAAGAAGCACTAAGAATATTTATAATAGGAATAATAATGTTTGTAATTGGATTTGGAACTTGTGTTGTAGTACTTAATGGAAATAATGGCATTTAATGTAAAAATACATGAAAAATTTCATAGTTCAATTCTGTTTCCTATTCTTAACCATAAGTTTAATCACTTTTGTTTTCGGAATTTTACGACTTATTTTTAATAGAGAAGACAGAAAATTTTCATTACAAATTATTTTATATTCCGTTATAGCCTTTATTATTGGCTTGGGCACTTGTGTAGCAACAGTATATAATTAATTTTTTATTCTGTAAACTGATAGAAATCATATATCGTATTTTTCATAAAATATAAATTTGCATCAAAATTAGATATGAACCGGAAGTTACGATACTACCAATTACTATGGTTAAAACACGATTTGCCTGCGGGTCTTTCGGTTTTCTTGGTAGCATTGCCTTTGTGTTTGGGTATTGCATTAGCTTCTGGAGCACCTTTATATTCTGGCCTTTTATCGGGTATCATTGGAGGTGTTTTGGTTTCTGTTATTAGCGGATCGCAATTGAGTGTTTCGGGACCTGCTGCTGGATTAACCACATTGGTAGCCGCTTCAATTATTTCTTTAGGAAACTTTCAAACCTTTCTTTTAGCAGTGTTTGTTGCAGGTTTGTTTCAAATTGTACTCGGACTTTTAAAAATGGGTTTGATTGCAAACTATTTTCCTTCTGCAGTAATTAAAGGAATGTTGGCTGCCATCGGAATTATATTAATATCCAAACAAATTCCATTGGCGCTAGGTTATGACCAACCCGATTTTTGGACTAGCGGATTTTTGAGCTTGTTCACAGATGAGAATATATTGGGAAATATTTTACACCTTAACAAACACCTGACTCGAGGCACAATTATAATTTCTATAGTGTCGTTGGCCTTGCTAATTTACTTGAATCAACCTGCTGCTAAAAAATTTAAAATCATACCGGCACCATTATTAATTGTTGTTGTAGGCATAATTTTAAACATGCTTTTTTCAAACAATACTATCGACTTTCAATTACAACCTACACAATTAGTTTCTATCCCAAAAAATATTTTTAACAACATTATATTTCCTAATTTTTCGACTTTGTTTTCTAATACAGAAATATGGAAAGACGGAATAATGATTGGACTTTTGGCTTCATTAGAAACCTTATTGTGTGTAGAAGCCGTTGACAAATTGGATAAAAAAAACCGAATCACACCAATCAACAGAGAATTATTAGCTCAAGGCATAGGAAATATGGCGTGTGGATTATTGGGTGCTATTCCTATGACCGCAGTAGTTGTTAGAGGCGCTGCAAATGTAGACGCTGGTGCACGCACCAAATTATCGGCATTTACACACGGAGTATTCTTGCTTTTAGCGGTTTTACTCTTGCCCAATTTGTTGAATAAAATTCCGTATGCTTCACTATCTGCAATATTGCTAATTACCGGATACAATCTAACCAAACCAAAATTGTATAAAAATATTTGGAGTTTAGGTTGGAAGCAATTTTTCCCTTTCATCATAACCATAATAGCCATTTTAACCACCGATTTATTAATTGGTGTTTCCATTGGATTACTTATTGCGCTGTATTTTATACTGCAAAATAATTTTCAAACCGATTATAACATTACTCATTATAAAAAACACGAAACCAATTATTACCACATCAAACTTCATGATAATGTAACTTTCTTAAACAAAGTAAAATTCAGAACGGTTTTAGACAAAATCCCAGAATACAGCATGTTAACTATCGACGGAAATCATTGCACTTTCATTGATTACGATATTTTAGAAGTCATAAGTGAATATGCTAACAAAGCAAGAGATCGCCACATCGATTTGCATTTATTGGGCATTGAAAAAGTTTCTACCACAGCTTTACATTAAAACATTTATTTAACTATTGATTAACAATATATTTAAAATCATCTGAATACATTTGTTTTAAGAAATCCCATAATGAAAGAAATGCCCTTCTATAGAATCTACATACTTCCAGCGGTTTTGTTGTGTTTACTAACTTCTTGTAAAAAAGAGTTTTCAAGCGACAACTATGTTGCTTATTTTGGTGGTGAAGTAGCCAATCCTTCGTCGCCATACGTTCTTTTTTGTAAAGACAATGTAGTTATAGACACCATTCCTTTAAAAAAAGACAATACTTTTTTTAAAAAATTTGATTCTCTTGCTCCTGGTTTATACACCTTTAAAAATGAACCAGAATACCAATACGTTTATTTTGATAAAAACGACAGCATCAAAGTGCATATAGATTCTAAAGATTTTGACGAATCCATCGTATTTTGTGGTAGAGGTGATCGAAAAAACAATTTCTTGATGGAAATGTACTTACGTAACGAAAAGGATAAAAACGATATGTTTGAAACGTTCAATTATCCTTTTGATAAATTCAACGATTATATCAACAAAACCAACAAAGACAACGAAAAATTCTATGCTTCAAGAAAAGAAGAAATCAAATGGAGTGACGAATTTGACGTGTATGCCCAAGGTGTTGTCAAGTTTCCGCATTATACCAAAAAAGAGATTTATCCTATTCTTCACAAAATGAGAACAGGTGAAGATGTTACCGAAAAACTTCCTAAAAATTATTATGATTTTAGAAAAGAAATTGACTTTGGTAATGAGGCCTTAACCGATTTTTCGCCTTTTGTGATGTATTTAGATCATATGTTGAATAATGTTGGCGCCATAAATTACCATAATCATTTTTCGGATTGTGCTTTAGAATTGAAAACCAACATCAACAAATTAAAAATTGCCGATACGCTCATCAAAAATCAGAAAGTAAAAAACATTGTTCTCAACAATATTGCTTTTAAATATTTGATGGAAGATCAAAATGTGGTCAACAACAAAGAATTTTTAAAAACCTACTACCAATTCTCTACGGATAACAGTAAGAAAAACGAAATTCACAAAATAGGCAATGCAATACAATTGCTAACAGAAGGAAAAACACTTCCAGAAGTTCAACTTATAGATACCAATGGAAAAATAATTTCATCAAACGACATTATCAAACGAAAAACAGTGTTGTTTTTTTGGTCTGAAAAATTAAATTCACATTTACTAGCTGCACATAAAAAAGTATTAGAATTCAAAGCCAAACATCCTGATTACGATTTTATCGCCATCAATCTCGATGAAAACTTAGACCAATGGAAGTCAGATTTAAAGAAATACAACTTCGGAACAATAACCGAATTAAAATGTGCCGATTTTGAAGACATTAAAGCAAAATGGGCCATAACTCGAGTACATCGAACACTACTCATTAATGCAGACAAAACTATTAAAAACGGCTTTACCAACATGTTCGAAGTCAACTTTGAAGATCAATTAAAATAAAAAAACACATAAATACAAAAAGCCGATTTTCTGTTGAAAATCGGCTTTTTTTTACTTCGTACTTTGTACTTCTAACTTCGTACTTTATTTGTTTCCTTTTTCGAAATCAGCAATAAACTGCGCCAATCCGATATCGGTCAATGGATGTTTCAACAAACCTAAAATAGCCGACAACGGACCAGTCATCACATCGGCACCAATTTTAGCACAATTTACAATATGCATCGTATGACGCACTGAAGCAGCTAAAATTTGAGTTTCATAACCGTAGTTGTCATAAATCTCTCTAATCTCTTGAATCAAGTTCAAACCATCCGTCGAAATATCGTCCAGACGACCTACGAATGGCGATACAAAAGTCGCTCCAGCTTTAGCCGCCAACAAAGCTTGACCAGCCGAAAACACTAAAGTAACATTCGTTTTAATTCCTTTATCCGAAAAATATTTACAAGCTTTGATTCCGTCTTTAGTCATCGGAAGTTTCACTACAATTTGATCGTGTAATTCGGCCAATTCTTCGCCTTCTTTCACCATTCCTTCATAATCAACCGCGTTCACTTCGGCACTCACTTCACCATCCACAATGTTACAAATGTCAACATAATGCTTCAAAATGTTGTTTTTTCCGGTAATTCCTTCTTTCGCCATCAACGAAGGATTAGTTGTTACGCCATCCAAAATTCCAAGCGATTGCGCTTCTTTGATGTCGTTTAAATTGGCTGTGTCAATAAAAAATTTCATAATGTATATATTAAAGTAGTCGTGTTTTTACTTTTATTTTTGGGCGTTACCCTGCGGGTCAGGCTATCGGCTGCACGCGGTGCTTGCCTCTATCCTTAACGCAATCGAGTGCAAAATTACAAATTCAGTTTGAAAGAAATCTTTTCTCTTTGTTCTTTTTTCTATTCTCTATAATTTATAGTGGTTCATCAACATTTTCTCATACACAGTATCTGGTAAAATACGCTTCAATACAATGGAGAATTTTTGCATAAAAACACCAATCTTGTAATGCACTTTCGGACTCGGATTTTGAATAATCTTATAAATAGCGGTTGCCATTTCATTCGGATTACTGCCACTATCTACATGCTCATCCATCATTTTTAGTGTATTTCCATACGGAATTTCATAAGCCGAACCTTTCTTCAACGGCGCATGATAACGACCTGCTGCAATATTGGTAGCAAAATCACCTGGAGCTACATTGGTAATATGAATACCAAACGATTTCACTTCCATGCGCAACGCTTCGGTAATCAATTCTAACGCACCTTTGGAAGCCGAATAAATGCCTCGATACGGCAAACCCATATAACCCGCAATGGAGGTAATATTGATAATCAAACCCGATTGTTGTTGGCGCATTTGTGGCAAAACGGCTTTCATTACTTCAATTGGACCAAATAAATTGGTTTCAAAGTTATTCTTAATTTCTTCGGTAGGAATTTCTTCAATCGGACCTGTAATTCCAACACCAGCATTGTTAATCACTACATCTACTCTACCCGATTTTGCAATCACTTCGGCCACAGCCTTTTGAATAGTTTCTTTATCACGAACATCCAAAGCAATCAAAGGAAAAATCGAATTGGTAATGCGCTCTGGATTCCGACTAGTGCCATACACCACAAATCCTTTATGATGTAAAAATTCACCTATCGATTTTCCAATTCCAGAAGAACCACCAGTTATTAAAACTACTTTTTCCATAAATCTTGTCCAAATTGAATCATATAACTGTTGTTGTCATAGATGGCAAACTCACGCATTCCCCAATCAAAATCCTCTATATCGTAAGCCACTTTAACTTTATCTTTCAATTGGTTCCAAAGCGTATCTACATCATCGGTTTTAATGTAAAATGTTCCCGAAAAATAAGGTCTTTCAAAAGGTGTATGTTCGTTGGGTTCGGCAATCATAATCTCACAAGCGTCTTTATAAACCGATGCCCAACCCCATTCATCACTCTGGTTTCCACAGGTAAATCCTAAAATATCACAGTAAAAATCTACTGTTTTTTGTAATTCTTTAGTCCAAATCATTGGAACTATTGGTTCAAATTTCATCTGATAAAAATTAGTTGTAAAGATAGCAAAATCTATCCTAAATCAAAGCAATTCCCAATCCAGATTGCTCCGACAATTGGATTGTTCCATTAACAATTGTAGTGCCTTTAGCAATATCATTAGCAATCAAGTTGGCACCATCCAAATCGGCAAAATCGCATAACGGTGCAATGGCAGCTCCAGCCGAAATTCCAATGGTTGATTCGGTCATGCATCCAATCATTATCTTGTAATTTAATTGTCGTGCCTTGGTAATCATTTGCAAAGCAGGCGTTAATCCGCCACACTTCACCAATTTAATATTAATGCTTCTATAATGTGGCACTAATTGTTCTAAAGAATGGATGTCTTGACAATCTTCGTCGGCCATCCAATTGGCGTATAAATTTGAGTGTAAAATTTGAAATTGTTCACTTCCTTTTGGCATGGGTTGCTCTAAATAGGAAAATTTTTCTGTCGCAACATTATGTTCCAACCACAAGCAATCGTCTTTCAAAAAACTGCCATTAGAATCTAAAGCAATATTATACTCTAGATTTAATAAATCTGTAATTTCTTGCTCATTAAAATGATTACATTTCACTTTAAACTTACTCCACGAAGAAGCCTTAATTTTCTCAATTTGATCAGCTATTGGAGCCACACTTATAGTGATAGAGGATTCTGGAAGCTGGTAAACATCAATTGAATTGAGTTCTAAAAAGCTTTTGTTTACTAATTTTCCGAACAAATCCCAATAGGCGCAATCTAACGCCGAACGAAGAAAATTGGGCAATTCTAAAGTTAAAAGAAACGAATAAAATTCTTTGGGATGAACGATTTTTTGATTTTCAATTTTGTATTGAATCAATTGCAATTTTACAACAAAATCGTCCAAACTAATATGATAGTAATCGATGGCGGTACATTCACCATAACCCGAACATTGATGTGAATTTAATGTGACAATCAGCGCTTCTCGATAAGAATAATTTCCGTAGGCAATTGAGAATGTTTCCTTTAATTCTAGTCGAACTATTTGCCATGATAATTTCATCAAAGGAAAGTTGAAGTTAAAAAAAAATTCCGATAACATCGGAATTAAAAAGATGGCAAGCGACCTACATCGCACCGCTACAACTGCATACCTTTGCTATGTTCCCATCCTGGAGGATTCTGCAGGAGCTGGTCGTGTAGGACTTGCCGATGCAAAGATACAATCTTTTTATATTTTTGCAAGAAATTAACATCATAAATAATACATTTGTATCTATAAATTCAACCTTTTTATAATGAGAAAATATAACGCATTAGCAGTCATTTTATTAGCTTCTTTATTTACAATAAGTTGCATTAGTTGCAAAAATGAAAAATCTTCTGAATCGTATTTTAGTTTTAATGAAGATATACTAAAAGCCCAATATACTACCAAAGAATCGCTTAAATTAGAAATCTTAAATCCTCAAAGTAAAAAAATTGATAGCATCGTTTATTCAATTAATAATAAAAAAATCGGTTTGGTAAAAGGCGCCGAAAAATTATCATTTGATTTTAAAGATCAGAAATTAGGATATCAAAACTTAAAAGCGAACATCTATTTTGAAGGAAACACAGAAGTTGATTCCACTCGTGTAGAATTGATATCTGATATTACTCCGAAAGTTTTATCCTATACCATAGTAAATACGTATCCACACGACCACCAAGCCTATATTGAAGGGTTAGAATTTTATAAAGACACTTTGTATGAAGGAACCGGAAATGGTGAAGGAAATGATACCGGGATTAGAGGTGTTTCGAGCATGAGAAAGGTAGACTATAAGACTGGTAAAGTTTTGAAAAAAGTAGAATATCCAGAAGCTATTTTTGGCGAAGGAATTTCTATCTTAAATGGTAAAATTTATCAATTAACTTACAAACAAAATGAGTGTTATGTCTATGATGTAACTACTTTTAAAAAACTAAAAACATTACCATATTACAAGCCTATGGAAGGTTGGGGAATGACAAATGATGGCAAGAATTTATATTATAATGATGGTTCTGAAAAAATTCATATTGTTGACCCAGAAACTTTCAAACAAATAGATTATTTAAACGTTTATTCTGGGGCAAACAAGATTCCTAACATCAATGAATTAGAATGGGTGGATGGTAAAATATACAGTAACATTTACCAAAAAAACTTTGTAATCGTTATTAATCCCAAAAACGGAGCTGTTGAAGCTATGCTTGATTTATCTGACTTAGAGAAAAAGAGAACAAAATTAGCTGATGTAGACGTTCTTAATGGTATTGCTTACAATCCAAAAACAAAAACATTCTTTGTTACCGGGAAGAATTGGGATAAAATGTTTGAAATAAAAATAAACCAATAAAATGAGTGCCAAAACCAAATCTGATGCAGTTCCTAAATCTTGTCAGGAGAATTGGCTTGAACTGAATCCTGATGAAAAAAGCAGATTTTGCACTTTGTGTCAGCTGAATGTTTTTGATTTTTCAGACAAGGATTCCAATACAACAAAAGACGTTTGTTTGAGATATTCTACAACTATTGAAAATGATAAGAAAGACAAATCAAACATTTTACACAAAGTTTCCAAATACTTAATTAAAAAGAAGTAATCAATAAAAAACCTTCTCAATTCAAACTTGAGAAGGTTTCTTTTTTTATAAAATATTTAAGTTTACCCTAAAATTTCTTTTACTTTTTTACCAATTTCAGCAGGAGAATCTACAACGTGAATTCCGTTTTCTCTCATGATTCGTTTTTTAGCTTCTGCTGTATCATCGGCACCACCAACGATAGCACCAGCATGTCCCATGGTACGTCCTTTTGGAGCAGTTTCACCAGCAATGAATCCAACCACTGGTTTACGGTTTCCATCAGCTCTAACCCATTTAGCCGCATCTGCTTCTAATTGACCACCGATTTCACCAATCATGATGATACATTCTGTTTCTGGATCATTCATTAACAATTCAACTGCTTCTTTAGTAGTAGTTCCAATGATTGGATCTCCACCAATTCCGATAGCTGTTGTAATTCCTAATCCTTGTTTTACCACTTGGTCAGCCGCTTCATAAGTTAAAGTTCCTGATTTAGAAACGATACCTACGTTACCTTTTTTGAAAACGAAACCAGGCATAATACCTACTTTAGCTTCACCTGGAGTAATAACACCAGGACAGTTTGGACCCACCAAACGAGAATTTCTTTCTTTAACGTAAGAATACGCTTTAATCATATCGGCTACAGGAATACCTTCTGTAATACAAATGATTACTTTGATACCTGCATCAGCAGCTTCCATAATAGCATCAGCAGCAAATGCTGGTGGAACAAAGATGATAGAGGTATCTGCACCTGCTTCAACAACAGCATCTTTAACGGTATTAAAAACTGGACGATCTAAATGTAATGTCCCTCCTTTTCCTGGAGTTACACCACCTACTACATTCGTTCCGTATTCAATCATTTGAGTAGCATGGAAAGTTCCTTCGCTACCTGTAAATCCTTGAACTATTATTTTTGAATCTTTATTTACTAAAACGCTCATGATATGATTATTATATTGTGTTTAAATTTGTGTGTTGCAAAAGTATAAAATAGTAATTAGTTAATAGTACTTAGCAATTAGTTTTTTTATGAGTTTTTTGCAAATTTTCTATATATGAATTAGGAGAATTGGCTCATTTGATATCCACGAAACAATTTCCCATCTTTTATTTCCCAAATCACAAAAAAATGAGCTAGAAGCATTTCTTCTCTAGGATTTTCAATTGTCTTAACAAAGTGAGAATAACGAACAGAAACCGTATTTTCTTCTTCAATGACATGAGTAATTCGCATTTTTGAACGAACATAAGCTTTACTCAATTCATCTGATAAATTCAATACATCGTCTTTATTCATTTGAACAAAACCTTTGCTACTGTTCCATTCTATAATTAAATCTGGATGCAAAAACTCATTTACTTCTGATTTTTTCAGAATTAAATCGTTCTTATAAAAATCAAGAACTAATTCTTTTGGTTTCATTACTTAAGGTTTTTTAAAATTTCTGGAATTCGTTTGATGTTAGCCAATTGTTTTAATTTTTCACGAGATTCCTCTATTGGAGTTCCGAAATAGGTTTTTCCTCCTTCTACCGATTTGGTAACACCTGTTTGACCCAATACAACTGCTTTGGCTCCAATAGTGATGCCACTAGTGGTTCCTACTTGTCCCCAAAGCGTAACTTCATCCTCAATAACAACACAACCAGCAATACCAGTTTGAGCTGCAATTAAGCATTTTTTACCAATTATTGTATCGTGACCAACGTGTACTTGATTGTCAATTTTAGTTCCTTCGCCAATAGTTGTATCGCCAGTAACTCCTTTATCTATGGTACAAAGTGCTCCGATTCCCACATTATTTTCAATGACTACTCGACCACCCGAAAGCAACTGATCAAAACCTTCTGGACGCTTTTTATAATAAAATGCATCAGCACCTAAAATTGTTCCGGCTTGAATAATAACATTATCTCCAATGACGCAATTGTCGTATATAGAAACATTAGAATGTATAATGCAATTTTGACCAATGGTAACATTATGACCAATAAAACAATTGGGTTGGATGACAGTCCCTGCTCCTATTTTAGCCGATTCTGAAATAGCAACATTTGCCGAAGTAAAAGGTCTGAAATGATTGGTCAATTTATTAAAATCTCTAAATGGATCATCTGAAATTAACAATGCTTTACCTTCAGGACATTCAACTTCTTTGTTAATTAAAACAATGGTTGCAGCCGATTGTAAAGCTTTATCGTAATATTTAGGATGATCTACAAAAACAATATCACCAGAAGTAACCACATGAATTTCATTCATGCCTTCAACTGGAAAATCATCGGCTCCCACATAATGGCAACCGATGATTTCTGAGATTTCTTTAAGAGTATGTGTTCTTGAGAATTTCAAAATTATTCTTTTACTCTTTCAATATAATTTCCTGTAGCTGTATCGATTTTGATTTTGTCTCCTTCATTGATAAACAAAGGTACATTAACAGAAGCTCCTGTTTCTACTTTAGCAGGTTTGGTTGCATTGGTAGCCGTGTTTCCTTTTACGCCTGGTTCAGCATAAGTCACCTCCAAAACAATAGAAGCTGGCATATCAACTGATAAAGGCATATCTGTTTCGGTATTGATTTGAACCATTACATTCGTACCTTCTTTCAATAAATCTGGTGCATCAAGGATGTTTTTGTTCAAGGTAATTTGCTCATAAGATTCTGTATTCATAAAATGAAACTGATCTCCTTCTGCATATAAATATTGAAAAGTGTGCGTTTCTACACGAACATCGTCAATTTTATGTCCTGCTGAAAAAGTATTATCTAAAACTTTTCCAGTTGTTAAACTTTTCAATTTTGTTCTCACGAAAGCAGGTCCTTTTCCTGGTTTTACGTGAAGGAATTCGATAATTTTATAAATATCGTGATTGAATTTAATGCATAATCCGTTTCTAATATCTGATGTAGATGCCATTTTGTGTAATTATTTATGTTTGTTTTTTTAATTTATTTTAATATGCTCCCGAATAACCTTTCATAATACCACGTGAAGAATTTCTGATGAAGTCAAGAATTTCATCTCGTTCTGGAGAAGCAGCCATTTCGGCTTCAATAATTCCAACAGCTTGAGAGGTATTGTAATTTTTTTGATACAATATTCTGTAAATATCTTGAATTTCTCTGATTTTCTCGGTAGTAAACCCTCTACGTCTTAATCCGACCGAATTTATTCCAACGTAAGACAAAGGTTCTTTTGCTGCTTTAGTGTAAGGAGGAACATCTTTACGCACTAGCGAACCACCCGAAATCATGGCATGATCACCAATATGAATGAATTGATGAACCGCAGCCAAACCACCAATTATAGCATAATTTCCTACAATAACATGACCTGCAAGAGCCACACCATTAACAATAATGGCATTATCACCAATATGACAATCGTGTGCAATGTGAGCCGTTGCCATAATTAAACAATTTTTTCCAATTTTAGTTTGGCCCGAAGCAACAGTACCTCTATTGATGGTAACACACTCTCTAACGGTTGTATTATCACCAATAATAGCAAGTGAATCTTCACCGCCGAATTTTAAATCTTGAGGCACGGCAGCAATAACAGCACCGGGAAAAATATTGCAATTTTTACCAATTCTGGCACCTTCCATAATAGTTACATTGGAACCGATCCAAGTTCCTTCTCCAATTTCAACGTTGTTATGTATGGTTGTAAAAGGATCAATAACCACATTTCTTGCAATCTTTGCGCCCGGATGAACGTATGCTAACGGTTGATTCATATATTTTTTTGTTTGTGTTCTAGGGTTATCATTATGCAATTATAGCCCGTAACCTTTTAATTACTAATTTTAGCGATTTGTGCCATTAATTCTGCTTCGGCTACTAATTTACCATTAGCATAGGCATTGGCTTGCATGTGACAAATTCCTCTTCGAATTGGAGAAATTAAATCACATTTAAAAATCAAAGTATCTCCTGGCAATACCTTATGTTTAAATTTAACATTATCTATTTTCATAAAATACGTCAAATAATTTTCAGGATCTGGAACAGTACTCAATACTAAGATTCCACCCGATTGTGCCATTGCTTCTACAATTAAAACTCCTGGCATTACTGGAGCATCTGGAAAATGTCCTACAAAGAAATTTTCGTTCATTGTTACATTTTTCATTCCAACCACATGAGTGTCGCTCATTTCTATAATTCTATCAATTAATAAAAACGGTGGACGGTGTGGTAAAATATTCATGATTTGATGAATATCCATCAATGGTGGCAGGTTCAAATCGAATACTGGAATCTGATTTTTTTGCTCGATTTTAATAATTTTAGAAAGTTTTTTTGCAAATTGTGTATTTACAAAATGCCCTGGTTTATTGGCAATTACTTTTCCTTTAATTCGAACTCCAACCAATGCTAAATCACCAATTACATCTAATAATTTGTGACGAGCCGCTTCATTTGGGTAATGCAACGTTAGGTTGTCTAAAATTCCGTTTTCTTTAACCGAGATGCTATCTTTACCGAATGCCTTTTTTAAATTTTCCATCGTTGATGGAGAAATTTCTTTGTCTACATAAACGATGGCATTATTCAAATCACCTCCTTTAATCAGACCATTGTCTAATAAAGTTTCTAATTCGTGTAAAAAACTAAACGTTCTAGCATCAGCAATTTCAGTTTTGAAATCGGCTATATTTTTAAGTGTTGCATTTTGAGTTCCTAATACTTTAGTACCAAAATCAACCATTGTAGTTACCTGATAATCATCTGATGGCATTACGATAATTTCACTTCCTGTTGCTTCGTCAGTAAATGAAATCACTTCTTTAACCACATAATATTTGCGTTCAGCGTCTTGCTCTTCAATACCAACTTTTTCTATGGCTTCAACAAAAAACTTAGAAGAACCATCCATAATTGGTGGCTCAGACTCGTTTAATTCAATAATAACGTTATCAACATCGCAACCAACAAAAGCAGCTAAAACGTGTTCTGAAGTTTGTATTTTTACCCCTAATTTTTCTAAATTAGTACCTCTTTGCGTATTAACAACATAATTTGCATCAGCTTCAATTATTGGACTACCTTCCAAATCAACTCTTACAAACGTGTAACCATTGTTGATTGGTGCAGGTTTGAAAGTCATTCTAACCTCTTTACCTGTATGTAATCCTACTCCGGTTAGTGTAATTTCACTTTTGATGGTTTTTTGTTTAACCATAATAATTTATTAGTTTATGGGTTTATTATTTGATTTTCTTTTTTAAATCGTCTAAATCGGACACAATTTTTGGTAAATTTCTGAAATGTACATATGATTTACTAAAATCACCATAATTGAATGCTGGTGTACCTTGCACTGTTTCACCATCGGCAATGCTTTTACCAATACCTGATTGAGCTTGAATACGAACACCATTACCAATCGTGATATGACCTACAATACCTACTTGACCTCCAATCATACAGTTTTTACCTATTTTAGTAGAACCTGCAACACCAGTTTGAGAAGCAATTACGGTATTTTCTCCTATTTCAACATTATGAGCAATTTGAATTTGATTATCCAATTTTACTCCTTTTCGAATAATTGTAGATCCCATGGTAGCACGGTCTATAGTAGTACAAGAACCTACTTCTACATCGTCTTCTAAAATTACATTTCCAATTTGTGGAATTTTGCTATAAGTACCATCTTCTAGTGGTGCAAAACCAAATCCATCAGAACCAATAATGGTTCCCGAATGAATCACACAATTATTTCCGATTTCAGTTTCTGAATAGATTCTAACACCGGCAAACAACACACAATTATCACCAATTGTTACATTATCGCCAATGAAAGTGTTAGGATAAATTTTTACATTATTTCCGATGGTTACGTTTTTACCTACATAGCAAAAACTTCCCAAATACAAATCGGTTCCATAAGTAACATTGTCAGAAATTACAGAAGGTTGTTCGATTCCAGATTTCATCAATTTAACCTGATTGTAATATTCTAAAAGTTTTGAAAACGACTGGTAGGCATCTTCAACTTTAATCAGAGTAGACGATACAGGCTGTTCTGCTTCAAAAGTTCTATTAACAATAGTTATTGTAGCTTGTGTAGTGTAAATATAATTTTGGTATTTTGGGTTGGATAAAAAAGTTAGTGAACCTTCAGTTCCTTCTTCTATTTTAGACAACTTGTAGACTACAGCATTAGGATTTCCTACCACTTCGCCTTCTAAAATACCCGCTATTTGTTCCGCTGTAAATTTCATTGTTATTTATAATATTTTCCATTGGAAAAATGGAACTCGCAATCGTACTCAAAAATCTACAAATTCATCAGCGTGTTTCCTTGCGACAAAAATATAAAATTTAATTTAAACCTTATCTATCCATAAGAACTTTTGGAAAACACATAAAATACTTAATCACCGCTTTAGAAAGTGCTTTTACTTGCAATTGATCGGATGAATCGACTAAGTTTTCTATGGTTCCGTCTTTTTTCAGAATACGTATAGGTTCGCTTTCTTTGTTATATGCCTGATTTTTTAATTTTCCTTTAAAAACAAAATAAGTCGCATCTTTATCTGAAATGTTATACAAAGCACTTAATTTATTTTTCAAATCCACCAATTTTTCTGTATTGGCCTTTTCTTCTAAAATCACAATTTTTAACAAATCACGATTAATGATCATTTTACACAACGAACTCAATACAAAATCGCTGTGAAATTGCCACGATTTGATAGCTCCCAAAACATCATAATCATCTAACAAAGCAAATATTTTCAAGACTTCTTCATCAAAAGAAACCATCGTAATTTTATTGCTCAAAAAGAAGGAAAGCGGTTTGCTACAATTTAAATCGACGCCTTTTTGAGTTAATTCTTTTGCTCGTTTTAAAATTTTGGTCAGAATTAACTCGGCTGCTACAGAAGTTTTGTGAAGATAGGCTTGCCAATACATCAATCGTCTTGCTACTAAAAATTTTTCTACCGAATAAATTCCTTTTTCCTCAATCACCAACACATCGTCTTGTACATTCATCATCTGAATCAATCGGTCGCTGTTGATATTTCCCTCAGCAACACCACTGTAAAAACTATCGCGTTTTAAATAATCCATTCGATCCATATCCAACTGACTTGAAATCAATTGCAACATGAATTTTCTGTGGTATTCGCCTTTAAAAATTTGTATCGCCAATTCCAATTTTCCATCAAATTCTACATTCAAGGCGTTCATGAATTTAAGAGAAATTTCTTCATGATGTACTTCTTCAACAATGCTGTGTTCCATAGCATGACTAAAAGGACCGTGACCTATATCGTGCAACAAAATAGCAATATACAACGCGTTTTCTTCCTCATCAGAAATCGAAACACCTTTAAAACGAAGGGTTTGTACTGCTTTTTGCATGATATGCATACAACCCAATGCGTGATGAAAACGAGTATGATGGGCACCAGGATACACTAAATAGGACATTCCCATTTGAGAAATTCGGCGCAAACGTTGAAAATAGGGATGTTGAATTAAATCGTAAATTAATGAATTGGGAATGGTTATAAAACCATAAATAGGATCGTTGAATATCTTGAGTTTATTGGTAGCAATCACAAATGAACTGTTTAATTTTACACAAATGTAAGGTAAATGTTAAAAACAAAAAACTATTTTTTAACGAGTTGTTTTCAAAGAGGTCAATTTAGAAATATTTGCTAAATTTGTTTGAATAATAGTTACTTAAATTTCCAAATTATGAACACAAAACCCATTGTAATTGAACAAGAGTATGATGCGTCAATTCTGAAAGTTTGGAATGCTTTAACTAACAAAAATGAAATGAAACATTGGTATTTCAACTTGCCAGAGTTTATTGCCGAAAAAGGATTTGAATTTCGGTTTTATGGAGGCAAAGACGAAAACAACCAATATTTACATGTTTGCAAAATTATTTCGGTTGATTGTCCTTCTGTTTTAAGCTACAGTTGGCGATATGAAGGCTATCCTGGCAATTCTATTGTACAGTTTGAATTGAAAGAAAACCATTCTAAAACCAAAGTAAAACTAATTCACTCTGGTATTGAAACTTTTGAAAACGAAAATTCTGATTTCGCAAAATCAGAATTTGAGGCAGGCTGGACTTACATTATGACCATTGCATTGAAAAAATATTTGGAAAATTAATACGACAAAAGGCACTATAAAAGTGCCCTTTTTTATTGTAATTCTTTTCTATTTCTGAGAATATCTTCTAATGTACAGCATTTTACATATTCTTCTTCACCATCAATAATCATGGGTAAATGAATGCATTCTACCTGTGATAAATCCTCTTTGAGATAGAATTTCATATCTTCTATGTAATAAAACCATTCGGTATCGTACTGCACTTTATGAATCGACGCTTCTTTGAGCAATATCTTTTCTACTAACGGTTTCATGTTAATAGACAAGTAATTCTTTTAATTCCGATTCAAATCGAGCTTTAGGTAAATATTGATCTTCCAGCGGTTTTACAAAAGGAATAGCACTTTCTAAACTTCCAACTCGTTTAACAGGCGCATCCAAATATTCAAAACAATTCTCCATTATCAAAGCAGAAATATCGCTTGAAATTCCGCCAAACAGAGTATCTTCTTGTAGAATTATACATTTGTTTGTCTTTTTAACAGAGGCAAAAATAGTCTCGGTATCTAAGGGTTGTAACGTTCTTAAATCGATTAAATCGGCTTTAACTTCGGGATTTTTAGACAATATTTCTAATGCCCAATGCACTCCAGCTCCAAACGAAATAATCGTAACATCTGAACCTTCTTTGATTACTGATGCTTTCCCAAAAGGAATGGTGTAATAATCCTTTGGCACATCTTGATACACTGAACGATACAATTGTTTGTGTTCAAAAAACATCACTGGATTTGGATCATTGATGGCAGTATTCAACAAACCTTTCACATCATAAGGAAAGGCAGGATAAACCACCTTTAAACCAGGAGTTTTGGTAAACCAAGCTTCGTTGGTTTGCGAATGAAACGGACCGGCTTGCGTACCGCCACCACAAGGCATACGAACCACAACATCGGCTTTTTCATTCCAACGGTAATGTTGTTTCGCCAATAAATTTACTATCGGATTGAAACCTGTTGAAACGAAATCAGCAAATTGCATTTCGACAATGGCTTTGTGACCATTGATGGAAAGTCCCATTCCAGCCGAAACTACGGCGCTTTCACAAATGGGTGTATTGCGAACTCGGTCTTTTCCGAATTGCTCTACAAAACCTTCCGTGATTTTGAATGCACCACCATATTCGGCGATATCTTGCCCCATAATGACCAAATTCTCATGGCGTTCCATGGATTGTTTTAAGGCTTGAGAAATTGCATCTACTACACGAATATTTTCTATTTCATTAGAAGGATTAACTTCTTCAAATTCATACGGTTTATAAACATCATTTAATTCTTCACTTAAATCGGCAATAATATCGGGTTCGGCTTGAGTAATCGCCCAATGTTCGTCTATTTCTGCTTTGATGGCTGCTTTAAATTCGGCATCTAATTCTTCTGAAAGCACTCCAACTGAAAGTAAATATTCTCTATAATTGGCTATTGGATCTTTAATCGCCCACATACCCATAAGCTCTTGCGGAACGTATTTGGTACCACTCGCCTCTTCGTGACCACGCATTCTGAACGTTTTAAATTCTAATAAAACTGGTCTTGGATTTTCG